>JAFRQL010000201.1 GCA_017428655.1 Bacillota bacterium
GTTGCACCGATCTGACCAGGAGTATATCCGGCGTCTATCAGCATCTGCTTTGCTTTTTCAAAGTCAACATCCGGATCCTTTATGTTCTTGTTGAAGAAGTCGCCGTGAGCGCTGGGGATACTGGAGGCCACAGGCTTTGCATATCCCAGTGCGACGATATTGGCGATCTCCTGCTTATCAGTTGCATAGCGCAGAGCTTCTCTGACCTTCGGGTCATTGAAAGGAGCGATGGTCGTGTTGAGGACCATGGTCCTGATCTGGGTGGAGGGGAAGGTCTCTCCGTGGAGGTTGGGATCAGCCTCGACCTGAGCCATCATGGTATTGGGGATCATGGGAGCCAGATCGATCTTTCCGCCCTGAAGCTGCAGATAACGGGTATTCTCATCGGATACGATCTCATACTTGAGATACTTAGTCTTGGGTTCGCCTTCATTCCAATAGTAGGGGTTGGCTTCGAAATACATATGCTCGTTGCGCTTCCACTCGGTCATGAAGTACGGACCGGTGCCCATCGGATTCTGGATGAATTCTTCCTCACCGACTTCATCAAAATGCTTCTTGGAAGCAACTACCAGGTTATAGGAGCTGCAGTAGCTGATGAATGGCGGGCAGGGATACTTAAGGGTGATGACCAGGGTATCCTTTTCAGGCATTGAAACCGTATCGATCATCTCGGATCTGGTCAGAGCGTTGGAACCCTGATAATCACGGGCGCGATAGAACGACCACTGCCAGTCTTCTTCGGTGACGTCGCTGCCGTCGGAGAACTTGAGATTGGGTCTGAGCTTAAAGGTATAGGTCAGACCGTCTTCACTGATCTCCCAGCTCTCAGCCAGCTGGCCTTCCATCTTGGAACCGTCATATGCGGGGGTCACAAGATGCTCATAGATGTTGTTCTGATACTTGGTATCCTGGGAACCGAGAGCTTCCCAAGGAGACATGTACAGAGCGTCGGTAACTTCACCGATGATTATGGTGTCATCATACTCTACTGCGGGAGTAGCGGGAGTCGCCGGAGTTGAGGGTGTTGCAGGAGTTGAAGGGGTCGACGGCGTAGACGGAGTGGAAGGAGTCGACGGAGTCGCCGGAGCGGGCTCAGTCTTGCTTCCGCAGCCTGCCATGAGAGAAACCACCATCAAAGCTGCCAGCAACATTGCCAGTACCTTTTTCATGTTTTTCCTCCTTAAAGAAATAAACTTATAACTGCTTTAAAAGCATTTATGCGACGCTGCAGATGCAGCGCCGGCAAAAGGGTGCAGCCAGATGTTCCCGGCCTCTGCCCTTCTGTCCTTAGTATTCGGGGGTGTCCCTGTAGACAACGCCGTCCTTCATGACGAATGACAGCTTATAGATATCGCGGATGTCTTGCATCGGATCACCGTCATAAGCGGTTATATCAGCAAACATACCGGCAGCCAGCTTTCCGACCTTATCTTCCATCTTTAAAAGAGAAGCGTTGACTCTGGTAGCAGACGCAAGCGCCTGTCTGGCGCTCATTCCTGCATTGACCATGAGCTCAAATTCCATCTTCTGCTTTCCATGGAAGTTGTACGGGGTACCGGTGTCCGTTCCAAACCCGATCTTCACACCAGCTTTAAGGCACTTCTGGTAGTTCTCTCTGTGATGAGAGACCGCATTCTTAGCCTTGGTGATGATATAGTCTGCTATGGTTCCGTCCCCATCGTGCTCAAGGATATGGAAGCAAGGAACGAAGGTGGGAACAAAGTATGTACCCTTTTTGACCATCAGTTCGATGGTCTCATCATCCATATAAGAACCATGTTCTATGGACGTGATCCCTGCCTTGACTGCAGCCTTGATTCCTTCAGTGCCATGGGCATGAGCTGCGCTAGTTGCTCCCGCCATTTCGGCGATCTCAATAGCAGCGCGCATCTCTTCATAAGTAAGCTTCTGAGCGCCGGGGTCCAGGCTCTTGGAGTTGATCCCGGCTGTCGCCATGAACTTCAGCATGTCTGCGCCGTGCTTAAGGACCTCTCTTGCTGCCTTTCTCATCTCATCAGGCCCGTCGCAGACGATACCCATGTATCCGCCCTCGACTCCCGGTTTGTGCGGGAAATCAGTCGGCCCTCCGGTCGCTCCGATGGCAGGGCCGGAACATATCATCCTCGGTCCCCAGATATCGCCCCTGTTTATCGCGTCGCGGATGGCGATATCGTTGTATCCTTCACAGCCAACGTTTCTTAATGTCGTAAAACCGGCCTTTAGGTCAGCCTGCGCGTGAAGCATTCCCTGGATGGTGAAATCTCCTATGGTCTTTGAAAGGAAATTCCCACCGGTCGTTCCATCGCTGTCAGTGTGAAGATGAGCATCGATGAGTCCGGGCATAACGAACTTCTGAGAGAGGTCGATAACGTTTCTTCCAGAAAAATCGTACCTGTTCCAAGGGCAGATCTCTTTTATGACTTTATCATCGATGACTAACGCCATATCATTTTGTACGTCGTCATTTTCAGCCGTATAGAGCTTTCCGCATTTTATGACTGTTTCCATCGTTTAGTCCTCGAAATATACGCCTTTGTGGAGCTGATCCAGCTGCTTTGCGATCTTTTCGGCGATCAGTTCGACGATCTTATCGCCCTTCTCCTTTGAAGCTTTGGTCCCGTCGCCGCTTATGGCGTTCTCGTACAGGACCCTGCCCCTTTCGGGATACTTCACATTGAATAGCGGCTTCTTCCAATTGACGCACGCCTTGTCCATCTGCACCAGCTGCGCGCAGTACGCCATGGCGACGGACGTCTCGTCTTCACCCGCGTGGCCCTGACCGTCGCAGACCGTCAGGATCTCTTTGGAATAATCCAGCCACCAGCTGATGTTCATGACGACCGCGCCCGACCCGTTCACAAGCTTTTCGCCGGCAAGGTTCATAGCTGCGACGTTGCCCCCGTGGCCGTTCATAAATACGATGTTCTTCATGCCCCGGTCCACATAACACTTGGCGGCATAATAAAGGTACTCGCCGAGAACGTCGGAAGGAACGGTCGCCGTCCCGGGATAAGCGTAGAGGTCGTAGCAGACGCCGAACGGTACAGCAGGAGCTATGAAGATCCTGTCGCCGATGAGTTCATCCAGCTTTTTGAGGATCACGTCCGGACAGAAGATGCCCGTTCCGAGGGGGCAGTGATGACCGTGAGCCTCGACGGCACCGACCGGGATGATCAGGATATCCGCGGTCTCCGCGGCCTTCGCGTAATCATCGGAAGTTAGATCTGTTAGATACATTTGACTCCTCCACTGGGGAAAGCACACGTTAACGAACTATTCGTTGAAACGTTATAAATCTTGTATCCAAGTATAGACCCATGAATGAAACGTGTCAAGGAGAAACAATGTTATGCTATTATCAAGCCTTCACAGAAGTTTATAATATAAGAATATAATATGATAAAATATCAGAATGTGCAAGCTGCACAAAACAATAGTCACATATTTGTACGACAAAACAGAGCCCTGCTCAATGTAAAGGCAAGGCTCTGTGTATAGACTACAAATGGCAAAATTAATTGTGATCGATCAAGGGATCTATCTAAAAAATGAATATTTATTTATGTAAAGCTTTAATATCCATTTGATCTTTTACTATCGCAAACAAAGATCTGAGACCCGCTAAATCATCTATCTATGCAGCATGCATAGTACTCCTTAGCCTTTTCCAGAGCGGCGTCGACGTCGCTGTCATTGGAAAATCCTCCGAGGGAGAACCTGATATATCCGGCGTCCATCTTGCTGATCCAGACTCCTCTTTCGATGAACCACTGCCTCATCCCCGCAAGGTCGGGGACGACGACGGAGTTTATATTTGACCTGTGAGCCCGGTCCTCAGGGGTCGCGACGTAGTAGCCGATGTCCCTGAGACCGCGGTTTATCCTGTCGGAGAGGGGCATCACGTGGCCTCTGATCCGCTCGACGCCGATGCCCGTCACCAGCTTGAGCCCCGCTCTGAGCGAATAGATGGCAGCGTAGCTCAGGTTGCTCATCTCGAACTTTCTCGCGTCTTCCTCATCCCTGCAGCGGACGGTCCAGTCCTTTTTATCGATGTCCATGGCGGCGCTGGCCCCGACGAAGACCGGCCTTATCGTCCTCAGGAAGTCGGGGCGAAGATACATGAACCCCACGCCGGGAACGGCCAGAAGGTTCTTGTGGCAGCCCGAGACCACGGCGTCGACTCCCCAGCCGGGAGCGTCGAAGGGGACCATGCCAAGGCTCTGGATGGCGTCCACGACCAGCCTTGCGCCCCTGCTGTGGCAAAGATCCGCCAGTTCCTTCAGATCGTGCATGTATCCGTTGGGAGCCTGGACGTGGCTGACCGCGACGATCCTGGTCCTCTCGTCCATCGCCTCAGCGTAGACAGCCTCGGGAAGCTGGTCATCAACTGCGTCGACCACCCTGACCTCCACTCCCCTGCTTTTCAGCATCAGCCAGGGGAAGACGTTGGAGGAATGCTCGATCCCCGCGATAACGACGTTGTCGCCCTCCTGCCACGGAAAGCCCTGAGCGATCATGTTCAGGCCCTCGACCGTGTTCTTGGTAAAGGCGATGTGCTTTGGAGAAACGCCCCCGAGAAGCTCAGCTATGAGACCTCTGGTCTCGTCCGCCGCGGCATTCCATTGCTGCTTGCCGTTCATGATGCCGGCGTAGTATTCCTCAAAGAAACCATGGACCGCCTCTTCTACGACAGTGCAGCCGCCGTTCTGGACCGCGGCCTCAAGATAGACCCTCTTTTCGCAGTTGGGGAACAGAGCTCTAAACTCATTCTGCCAGTCGTTCATCATCGTTCTTCCTTTCTCACAGATCCGCACAGGACCAACGCGGACCGCCGCCGCAAAGACCTGCCGTCGATCGGCCTGCATATCACAGGAAACATTTCCTGCCATTTATATTATGAAGCGAAACGGGCGCCGCGTCAAATCGTGGGCATCTTAATCTGAAATCACACTCATTTTCATAAGCCGCTTCTGAGTACTAATAGTATTCATAGGCATAAACGATCATTGTTTTACACAAGAATACCCCTTCGATCGAAGGGGTATTCTCACATGCTGCGGTCCTATCTGCTCATACAGCAGCCTTTCCTCGCCAAGGATACTGTATGTTTCTGCCCGGACCGCCAGGCAGAGATATCTGCAGAAAGGAATATGAAGAAAGGTTTTAGTCTTCGTATACTACTGCATAAGTGTACTCATGGGCACCGATGCGGCTTAGCTGCAGACCTTCAAGATTCTTGGATGCTGCAAGCACTTTGACCTCGTTGTACATGGGTATGACAGGAGTAAACTCATTCTGGATCTCATACATTCTCTTGAGTATCCTGTCATGTTCTGCTTCGTCAGTAGTCTGCAGCCACTTTACTACGAGTTCATCGTATTCGGCATTGCTGAATCTGCTGTCATTACGCATGGTTCCTGTGGGAAGGATATTTGTGAGAGTATATTCAGAGTGACCGCTGTTGCAAGAGAAGAAATGCAGAGCCATACCGAAGTCGTCTCCGGCGTCTTCTCTGGCGTCGATGGTGTTGGCGTCCTGAACGAGCATGTGAGCGTTGATGTTGATCTTGGCCAGCTGATCGATGACGACAGTGCACAGCTCAGTGTTCGCCTGCTCCTCGTTGCACCAGATCTCCATGTCGAATCCGTTCTCGCAGCCGGCTTCCTTCATGAGAGCCTTAGCTTTGTCCAGATTATATTCATGGAGATTGGCTTCGTCTACACCGTAATCGACTGCGGAGTCAGGAACGATCGCATAGGCGGGAGCGCCGTAACCGTAAAGTACGGAGTCAACTATGGCCTGCTTATCCATCGCATACTCGATAGCCTGGCGGACCAACTTGTTGTTGATCGGTGTGGCGGATTCGCAGTTCACGAAGAACATGACGATCTTCATGGAGGGGCAGGTCAGCAGCTGCAGATCTTCATTGTCCTTGATCTTGCCGGCGTCTATGTAACTGATCTGATATGCAGCATCGATCTCGCCGGTCTCCAGCATGATGGTCCTCTGGGATGCTTCGGGCACGACCTTCATGGTCAGGTACTTGGTCTTGGCCTTCTCGCCCCAGTAATCATCAAATCTCTCGAGAGAGTAATAATCGCCGGTAACGAAATCCTTGAGTTTGTACGGACCAGACCCGATAGGATGGGCTGCAAAGTATTCTTCGCCGTGCTCCTGGAAGTACTTCTTGGGAATAATTCCGAAACAGGGGTCAGTCATCTGATAAATAAGGGATTTGTGGGGAGTGGAGAATACGATGTTTACACCATAATCTCCGTCGGTCTCAAAGCTGGAAACGTAGTTCTTATAGGCTGCGCCTCTTTCGAGTCTATACTCAAACATAAACACTACGTCTTCAGATGTGAGAGGATCGCCGTTGTGAAATTTTACGCCCTCTACCAGGTCCATATGCAGGTGAGTGTCGTCCACCCACTCATAGCTCTTGCAAAGGCTGTTATGGATCTGCATCTCACTGTCATATACGAACAGGGTGTCGTACATGTGGTTGGTGATCGAGAACGCTCTTTCCTGAGTACCGATAATAGGATTCAGGGTCGTGATATCGGTAGCCTGAGCAAAAACGATCTCATCCTTGGTCTTTCTTTCTCCTCCATTGTTATTGGCTGCAGGCGCGCTCTCACCGCTTCCGCAGGCTGTGAAACAACCGATGACCATAAGAAGGACCAAAAGCACTGATAAAGTCTTCTTCATTTCTTCCTCCTTTTAAAATAGATTAACTATCTATACCTAAATCACCGCTTATGAGGTGACAGGCAACAAAATGACCAGGCTCCGGTTCACAGAGCCTCACCTTTATATTGGCACATTCAGGTTTGGCATATACACATCTCTTAGCAAAACGGCAACCCTCGGGAACATTGATAGGAGAGGATAGTTCACCCTTAAGTATCACTCTCTCCATCTTATACTCCGGGTCGGGAGTGGGAATGGCGGAAAGAAGGGCCTTTGTATAGGGATGAAGCGGATTCTTGAATAGAGTCTTGGGATCGGCAAGCTCCACCATCTGTCCAAGATACATAACCATAATCTTGTTAGAAAGATGCTTAACTACGCTGAGATTATGAGTGATAAACAGATATGTAAGCCCTAACTGCTCTTGAAGGTCCTGCATAAGATTTAATACCTGAGCTTGTATAGATACATCCAGAGCAGATACCGGCTCATCGCACACGATAAACTTCGGATTTAAGGATAAAGCCCTAGCGATCCCTATCCTTTGCCTTCTACCTCCGTCTAATTCGTGGGGGTAGGAATTCGCAAAGCGGCGCGCAAGACCCACCAAATCCATCATTTCGTTGACTTTTTTCTGGATCTCATCCTTCTGATTCTTTTTGAATATACCCTGGATTAGCAGAGGAGCAGCAATGGCCTGGCTCACGGTCATCCTCGGGTTAAGCGACGAATAAGGATCCTGGAATATGATCTGCATGTTTGAACGCATAGCTTTCATCTTTTGAGAATCATACTCCAATATGTTTTCACCTTCATACATCACTTTGCCATCGGTTGGCTCATGAAGCCTCAATATAGCCCTTCCTAGAGTGGACTTTCCACATCCTGATTCACCGACAACCCCCAGTGTCTCACCCTCATTTATTGAGAAATTGATATCATCGACTGCATAGAGAAGTCCGCGTGAAGTCGGGAAGTATTTTTTGAGGTGTTCGACGCGAAGCAGTTCTTTTGTTTCTTCCATCGTTACTTGCCTCCTATAAGTTGCTCTTCCACATAAAAACACTTGCAGTAATGCTCTCCGCCCAAGTGTAGCATCTCAGGCTTTTCGCTGCGGCATCTTTCCTCAGCGTGCTCACAACGATCGCTGAAAGCACAACCCGGAGGGAGTGCCATTGGATCAGGCATAAGGCCTCCGATGGGGTGAAGCCTGTGTTCCTCAAGATGTATCTTGGGTATGGAATTCATCAAACCTATGGTATAGGGATGTTTCATTTCCTTGAATACCTCCATAACCGTACCCGTCTCGACAATATCGCCGGCATAGATTATGGAAGCATGGTCGCAATTCTGGGCAACGACACCAAGGTCATGAGTGATAAGAAGAGTAGATGTATTGAACCGCTTCTTAAGATCTGACATCATCTCCAACACCTGAGCCTGAATCGTGACGTCAAGTGCAGTTGTAGGCTCATCTGCTAGAAGTATCTTGGGACTGCATGCAAGGGCAATTGCGATGACCACTCTCTGCTTCATGCCTCCGGAAAACTGATGGGGATAATCCCCAGCTCTTTCAGCTGTGATCCCTACAAGCTCGAGCATCTCGCAAGCTCTTTTGTTCGCTTCGACCTTTGAGAGTTTCTCGTGAGCTTCTATGGCTTCGGCAATCTGATCTCCTACGGTCATTATA
>JAFRQL010000202.1 GCA_017428655.1 Bacillota bacterium
AAGGGTCAGGCGGAAGCGGGCTTCTTCCCCGACTCCAGGCTGTGCATCCACGGCCAGGGCGTCGACATAGTCGATCTTCCGACCTTCACTCCCGGAGACAAGACCGTCCTCAAGGAGGGCATGTTCATCGCCATCCATCCCGCATGGGCTCATGAGGCAAAGGGAAGCGTCGCACCGTACTTCTCCTATACCGACAATTTCGTCATCGAAAAGGACGGTGCTCACTTGCTGAACAAGACTCCGCAGAAGATCTTCACCGTGGAAGTATAGGAGGCCGAGCAGGCAGCACTAAAGGCTCAAAAGCCTTGATACCACAGTCATAAACGAATGTTATATAACAATCGTTTTATTGCTCTGAAAGAAAGAAGGACCTCGCCGGGAGGTCCTTCTTTCTTTGTCTATTTTGCTCGGATCGCTGCTGCGGTCCGGGTGGTCCACAGGATCTCGGCTTAATTATCTGTCCTCGATCTTAGCCGCAGCCTCCGTCGCCAGCTCGTCGCAGCGGCGGTTGTAGGCGCAGACTGTGCGGAACTCGTCAAGGTCGAAGGGGCCGTTGTGGTCGGTGAAGCGCCTGAACTCCTTTTCGACGCGGGCGTCGTCCGGGTCCTTGGGCAGGTGGCCCTTGACCAGGAAGAAGGAAGGGTGCTGACCGTCCAGAAGGTCTATGAGCTTCATCCACAGGTCCTGGTTCTCGACGGGGGCCTTGGAGGCGGTCTTCCAGCCGTTGCGCTGCCAGTTGACGTACCAGCGGTTCTTGAAGCAGTTGACCAGGTACGAGCTGTCCGAGAAGATGCGCAGGGCAAGGCCTTTTTCTTTAAGGGCGGAGAGGCCTTCGATGAGGGCGGTGAGCTCCATCCGGTTGTTGGTGGTGTCGGCTTCGCCGCCGGAGAGCTCCTTCTCCCTTCCGTTGTATTCCAGGACGCATCCCCAGCCGCCCTTGTTCTTTTCGTTCTGATTGCCGGAGCAGGCTCCGTCGGTATATATGTTGACTGTCTTCATGATCTCACATCCCCAACTGTAAACCCCGTTTAAATACTCTGTAATGTGATTGTAACAAAGTTACTGTATACTGTACTCCGTGTCAGAGTGGGTGAAAGTATGTGCATTTCACCGGGGCGCAAATAAAAATTACACGGAAAGGAGGACCCATGTCAAGACTCTTTGCAAGACCTGTAATGATAGCGCTGGCCGCGATGCTGGCGGTATTTCTGGCTTTCGACTCAGCCTTCGCGGCGAGCATCGTCAGCCCTCAGGACAGCAGCATAGCCTATTCGGACAGCCTCCTCGTTTCCGTCAAGCTCTCAGACACCAAGACGGTCCGCATCACCGTGTATAAGGAGCAGACCGGAGAGGAGAAGCAGGTCACCGGCGAGGACGGGAGCGTCCAGACCGAGACCGTATACTCCGACGTGGACGCCAGCAAGCTGACGGTCAACGACCTTTCCGCCATCGCGGCCGGAAAGAAGACCGACGACAGCGGAAAGCTCATTACCTTAAGCACCGGCGACGGCATCCCCGACTACCACGACAGCGTCTTCGCCGAATCGGTGGAATATACCAACCAGACCTCCGGCATCGGCTTCTACACCAAGAAGCTGACCGACGTGAAGCCCGGCCTGTACAAGGTCGTGGTCGAGACCCTGGAGAAGGGAAAGGACGTCAGCGAGACCGTGGTGAGCTACACGGCGGTCAAGGAGCAGCAGGAGGAGAAAAAGAGCATCTTCGAATCCATAAGCCAGAGCAGCACCCTGAAGTTCCTGCAGAACCTGCTGAGAGGCCTCTTCAAATAAATGGGCGTAAACAGGAAGATCGAAAATCTTAAGAACGTGATCATCGTAGTATTGTTCCTTTCGGCAATACTACTTTTATATTTGCTTTGGCAGCCCAGGCTGGACAGCATCAGGGTGAGCAGTCTGCTGGAGCTGCGCCAGGGCTCCAGGGACGTACCGTCGGCTGAGGAGCTGATCGTGCCGCTCTACGCGGCGGTGGGCTCCGGGGACGGGTCGTTCCAGATCGACACCAAAGACAGCGCCGCCATGTTCACCGCGGCAAGGGAAGAGATGCGGGCGTTCCTCTCCCAGGAGGGAGCCCAGACCCAGGAGATCAGCGCCCAGCAGTACCATCAGGCCATGGGCGAGTGGGCGTCGGTACAGTTCGAGCTGGGCAGCGGCCTTCCTTTGGGCGAGGTCTGCTCCTACTTTTTCGGAAGGGGCATCGACGGCGAGGGAAACGACATTAGGCTGGATGTTCTGGGCTTCAGCGAGGCTTCCAAGGAAAGCATTTTCGCCGCGGACAGGGGCCAGGGCCGCTTTTACAGGATCCTCTTCACCGAGGGCAAGGACAGCGTCGCGAGGCTCAGCGCTCTGGCGGCGTCCCCCGACTGCAGCAGCTACACCGCTTCGGAGATCCTGGGAGGCAGCGGCGACGCTCT
>JAFRQL010000203.1 GCA_017428655.1 Bacillota bacterium
GCTCTCTTCGGAGGCTCTGCCTGGATCGCCACCGGCTCCTACTTCATCGGTCTGGCAGCCATCATCATCAGCGGCATCATCCTCAAGAAGACCAAAATGTTTGCCGGCGACCCCGCTCCCTTCGTAATGGAGCTGCCCGCATATCACTGGCCCACTCTCTCCAACGTGCTCCGCTCCATGTGGGAGCGCGGCTGGTCCTTCATCAAGAAGGCAGGCACCATCATCCTGCTCTCCACCATCGTGGTCTGGTTCACCTCCAACTTCGGATTTGCTGACGGCGGATTCGGAATGCTGGATGAAGATCAGCTCGATATGTCCATCCTGGCAAGGATAGGCAGCGCCATCGCCTGGATCTTTGCACCTCTGGGCTGGGGCAACTGGCAGGCAGCCGTCGCGTCCATCACCGGCCTCGTCGCCAAGGAGAACATCGTCGGCACCATGGGCATCCTCTACGGAGGCGGAGACGCCACCGTCTGGCAGACTCTTGCCCAGCACTTCACCAGGATCACCGGCTTCTCCTTCCTGGTATTCAACCTGCTCTGCGCACCGTGCTTCGCGGCTATCGGCGCCATCAGGCGTGAGATGAACAATGCCAAGTGGACCTGGTTCGCCATCGCATGGCAGTGCGGCTTCGCATACTGCATCTCCCTGATGATCAACCAGTTCGGCGGCCTCTTCACCGGAAACGTCAATTTCATCGGCCTCATCGCCGCAGTTGCCGTCCTCTGCGTGATGGTCTACATGCTCTTCTTCAAGAAGTACACCGAAGCCACCAAGCTGACCAGCAACGCTTCCAAGGTCTATGGAAAATAGCACTCTGACCCCGGCTCAGCTGAGGTACCTGGTCACCATAGACCGGCTGCACAAAGAGCGCAGACCGTTGAGGGTAACGACCATAGCATCGGACCTGGGCCTTGCCAGATCCAGCGTACACAATATGCTGGACTGCTTCATAGACCTGGGACTGCTCACCAGAAGCGAGAAGGGCGTCTGCAGGCTTACGGAGGATGGCGAAAAGACCGTAAGGTCCGTGAGCGCCAGCTACGATGCGGCGGTCAGGATCCTCAGGACCCAGTTCCCCGCAGTAAGGGATCCTTCGGAAGCAGCCTTCCTGCTCATATCAAAGCAGGAGCATAGACCCTGAGAATACATACTCCTATCACAGTCCCTATAAAAATACCGGCATCTCCAGTGTGAGGTGCCGGTATTCTTTACGCTCATTTTGGTCTTCAGGCGAAAGGAGGGAGATCGGTCATTCCACGTAGTACTGGTGCTTGGGCGGGGCGTCGATGCGCCTTATCTTCACGCCGAAGACCTTGTCCAGGACTCCGCTTTCGTATATCTCCTCCGGTGATGCGCATGCTGAGACCCTGCCTTCATCCAGGACTGCTATGCAGTCGGCGAACTTGAGGGCCTGGACTATGTCGTGCATGACCACGCAGACGGTCTTTGCCCCGTTTTCGGGCAGGGTGAGGCTCTTCAGCAGCTTCATGATCTCGATCTGCTGGTAGATGTCAAGATAGGTGGTCGGCTCGTCCAGGAGCATGAGACCGGTGTCCTGGGCGAGAGCCATGGCGATGTAGATCTTCTGCCGCTGGCCTCCGCTCATGCGCTCCAGGTTTACCGGGGCGAGGTCTTCCGCCCCCGCGGCCTTTAAGGCCTTTTCTGCCAGGGCGAGGTCCTCCTTTGTGTATCTTCTGGGGTAGCTCAGGTAGGGGAAGCGGCCGTGGAGCACCAGCCTGGAGGCGGTGATGTCGGGGACGTTCCTCTGCTGTGGAAGATATGCGATCATTTGGGCGGTCTGCCGCTGGTTCAGGGACGAAAGGTCGGTATATCCGGTCTTGGAAGAAGCGTCTGAGACCAGGATCCTTCCCGCGCTCATCCGGTTGATGCCGATGATGGTCTTGAGCAGGGTGCTCTTTCCGCTGCCGTTGGGACCTACCACGGCGATGAGGGCGGCCTCGGGGATCTCAAGGTCGAGGCCCTTCAGGACCGGTTCGGCGTCGTAGGCGAAGGCGACCCCCTCAAGGATCATGGCGCTCTTCATTTGACTTTTCCCGCGGACTGCCGGATCACTCATGGGTCCTGCCTCCTCTCTGCTTTATGAGAAGGAAGATGAAGAAGGGGCCTCCCAGAAGGGAGAGCATGATCCCGGCGGGAAGCTCGTAGGGCATGAATATCAGCCTTGAGACCAGGTCGCAGAAGGTGAGAAGGCAGGCTCCCCCCAAGGCGCTGCAGATGAGAAGAGTCCTGCTGGCCGTGCCCACCAGCCTTCTCATGGCGTGGGGGACTATGAGGCCGACGAAGCCTATGATCCCCGCCAGACTGACGCTGATGCCCGCAAGGCCCGACGCCAGCATCAGCAGGATGATCCGCATCCTCCTGACGTTGAGGCCCAGGCTGTGAGCGGTGTTGGGGCCCAGGCCCAGCACGTCCATGTCGGGCGAAAGGGTGAGGACGACGGCGATGATGACGATCTCCGCGGCCAGGGCTGGAATGGTCCTGTCCAGGCTCAGGGCCTTGAGGGATCCGATCCTGAAGGCCGAATAGCCTATGAGGGCGTCTGGGATCAGGGTCACCACGGCGTCGGTGATGGCTGAGAATACGCTGGATACCGCGACTCCCGCTAGGATCATGGTGAGCCTTGAGGCTCCGGTCTTCTCCGCTATGAAGAGGACCAGCATGACTCCGCAGAAGGCTCCGATGAAGGCGGCGACGGGGGTATATCTCACCGCGGTGGGCATGAAGGCCATGGCGGTGGCCACGGCGCAGCCGGCGGCCGAATTGACTCCGATTATATTGGGCGCGGCCAGGGGATTGGAAAGGACGTTCTGGATGATCACTCCGGCGACCGCAAGTCCAGAACCGACGGTCAGGCAGCCCAGGGCTCTGGGAAGTCTGACGTGAAGGAGCAGGGTCCTCTTTACGGTGGCGTCTTCGGAGATCAGAGAAAAGAACTCAAGGGGCGAGATGAACACCGTCCCCAGGCAGACCTGGCAGGCGAACAAAAAAACAAGGCCCACGAAAAGCAGGCCTATGATCGTTTTGATATTTTTCTTTTCCTTCGTCCTATTCGCCATAGAGTATGTTCGCAAGCTTAAGATATGCTTCTCCCCATCTTCTGTTGGGCTTCTGGTTGTAGAGCTCCTTCTCGAGCATGTGGAAGCGGCCTTCCTTGACGGCGGTCAGGCTGCTCCAGGCCGGATCGTCAAGAAGCATCTCGTGGAGGGCCTTGGAGGCCTTTTCGGTGTCGCTTCCCTGGAATACCACGAAGATGTACTCAGGATCCGCGGTCAGGATGCCTTCGAGGCCCAGATCGTCGACGAGGCTGCTGTCGCTGTCCGCCACGTTGACGCAGTCCAGATCCTTGAGCATCTCGCCCAGCACCGAATCGTCGCTGGGCTTGGCCTTGATCACGGACGCAGCCGCCCTGATGTAGAGGACGGTGGGCCTGCTTCCGTCGGCCTTGGCTTTTGCTTCTTCGACCTCGCCTCTGATGCTCAGGCCGTTCTCTTCGTAGAGGGCCTTCTCGTCGGTGACGGAGGTGCAGACGTCCAGCATGGCCAGGTAGTCGTCAAAGGTGGAGACGTCGAAATAGGCGTAGTTTATGCCGGACTTTCCCAGCAGGTCCTCCATCTCGAGATCCGCGGCGGTGCCGCTGCTGGCGATGATGAAGTCGGGATCCGCGGTGATCAGGGTCTCGGTGCTGGGGGAGTTGAGGGCTCCCAGCTTCACCGCGGACTCTGAAAGTCCCAGATCGAAGTTCTTCCAGGCGTCATCCGTCGCAGCTATGATATCATCTTTTCCGCCGGCCAGGCAATAGATATCGGCGAAGCTTCCGATCATGCAGGCTACTCTTTCGGGCCTCTTTTCGACGGTGACCTCTCTTCCGAGGGAGTCTGTGAAGGTGAAGGGGTAGGCGGGCTTCTCCTCTGCGGGAGCGGGCTCCTCTGTCTTGGGCGCTTCAGCCTGGGGTGCTTCCGCCTGGGTCTGGGCGGGCTGCTGGCTCTGGGAAGGTCCGGCCGCGGGCTCCGGGGCCTTGCCCGCGCATGCGGAAAGGGCTGCGATCATCGCAATCGCGATGACGATAACGGTGAGACGTTTAAGCATTTTCAAATTTACCTCCGGACCGATCATGGCGGTCATTCAGTATGATACACTATCAGGCGGGGTTTTAGGAAAAAAGATCGCAAAAGGTTTTTATGGATCATGGCCGGCAGCTCCGCGACATGCTTCGATATGATCATGCCTTACGCCGGGACCTCGGCCTAAGGCGAAGCGCCGCGCATCTTCCATAAACAACGGGCGGCCAGGAAAGACCGCCCGTATGGATGATGTTTGATCTGATGCTTCAGGCCGTCCGCTCAGGCGAATGCCCGCCGCGGCCGGGAGCCTGTCCGCTAGTCCTGAGGACCGGCGTGATGATGCATCTCGATGGGTTTCACGTTGAAGTTGGACCTGTACTCGGTCTCGTTCCAGAAGATGTCCTCAGCGACCATGCACTCCGGATTGAGCTCGACGCCGTCCAGCATGATCTCCTTGAACTTCTTGTAGCCGGCCCTGTCGATCAGGTGTCCGCCGTGGAGGTACTCGGGCTTGTAGTCCATGACCCAGGCCGAGAACTTCTGCCAGTTCTTGAGGACCGCGATGATCACGTCCTCGGATGCCCAGTTGAGGAACATCTTGCCCAGACGGGGAGTCTGGCGGCCGGTGCGGCCTCCCAGGATGACCCTGTAGAGAGGCTCGGGATGACGCTGCCATGCGCTGGTGGGGCAGGCTCTCGCGCACTCGCCGCAGCCTACGCAGCAGCAGGGATCCTTGAGGATCTTTGCGGTGCCTTCGTCCAGGCTCAGGACCCTGGTCGCTCCGTGCTCGCACTTCTTGGCGCACAGACCGCAGCCGATGCATCTTTCGGGATGATAATCGAACTTGTAGGTGCCGATGATGCCGAAGTCGCACAGATGGGCCTTGTTGCAGTCGTTGGGGCAGCCGGCGATGTTGATCTTGATGTGGTAGTGGCTGGGGAAGATGATCTTCTCAAGCTTTCTTGCCAGCTCGAAGGTGTTGATGTTTCCGCAGATGCAGTGATAGTTTCCGATGCAGGCGGTGATGTTCCTGGCGCCGATGGTCGGATAGCCGCTGGAGGGATCCCACTCGGCGGGCTCGCCCGCGATCTTGTTCATATCGACGTCGCACATCTCGGCGTCGACTTCCTTGATGTAGTTCTCGATGTAGGCGTTGACGGCGGGGATGTCGTCATACTTGATGCCGGGGATGTCGAAGGTCTGACGGGTACCGAAGTGGAAGTTGCCGTCTCCCCAGGTCTTTGCCATGTACTGGATCATCTCCAGGTACTTGGCGTCGACCATTCCGCCGGGCACGCGCATCTGGAGCATGAATATGCCGTCGACCTTGGACTGGCGGAAGCAGTTGATACGTGTTGCTTTGATATTTATGTCTCTGTTCATATCCTTACCCCCTTAGTCTACAAGGTCCTTCGCGACGGTATACGGGAAGCAGGGCCCGTCGAGGCAGACGTAGACCTCGTCGATGCGGCAGTGGCCGCACTTGCCTATGGCGCAGGACATCTTGCGCTCAAAGCTCATCCAGATCTTTTCTTCCTCAAAACCATTCTTGAGAAGCTCGATACCGGTAAACTTCATCATCGGAGGCGGTCCGACGACCACCACCGCGTAGTCCTCTCCGGCTTCCTTCACGGCAGCCAGGGGCAGCTGGTCCACGTAGGCGGTGACGAAGCCCTTGTTGAAACCCTCGTGCTCCTCGTTGTCCAGGCAGAACCAGGTGTTGAACTTCTCGTTCCATTTCTCAAGGTCGTTCCTGAACAGGACGCTGTCGTAGGACTTGAAGCCGCAGATGAGGCTGACGGACTTTACGAAGTCCTCGTTCTTGACGCAGTAGTTGAGCAGGCTCCTGACGGGGGAGACTCCGGTGCCTCCGGCCACGACGAAGAGGTGCTTGCCCTTGATCTGGTCCATTGGCCATCCCTTGCCGTAGGGCCCTCTCAGGAAGAGGCAGTCGCCCGCCTTCTTCTGGAAGATCACGTCGGTGAGCTTGCCGACCTTGCGGATGGTGAATTCCAGCCAGCCGTCACCCTGCTCGCTGACGGAGATGGGGCACTCGCCGATCTTGGGGATCGAGAGCTGCAGGAACTGTCCGTGCTCGGGCTTGATGTCGGTGGCGATGCGGAAGGTGTATTCTATGTCGGTCTCGTGTTTTACGCTTATGATCTCATAAGGCTGGGGCTGCATGTAATTTGTCATTCTGATCTCCCTCCTTCCTACCTGCCAAGCTCTTTCTTGATCTCTTCAACAGCGTCGTACATCTTCCTGAGAGTGACGGTGATGGAGATGAATTCGGGGCATCTTCCGGTGCAGCGTCCGCAGCCCACGCACATGTGGCTCTCGCCGAAGCGGGCCTTGTAGTCGTGGAACTTGTGGAGCATCTTGTAGCGCATCCGGTCTCCGGCGGTGGTGCGGTAGTCTCCGCCTCCGGCCACCTTGGCGAAGGTGTCGATCTGGCAGGACGCCGATACTCTGCGGCGCTCGCCGACCTCGGGATTGTCGCCGTAGATCACGTCGCGGGTGGTGAAGCAGGTGCAGGTGGAGCAGGCGATGGTGCAGGCTCCACAGGAGATGCAGCGTCCGTTGAACTGCTTCCACATGGGATGCTTCTTCAGGGCGTTGAGGACCTCCTTGTCGGGGATCTCGGGGATCACGGCCTTGAGCTCGTTCTCCTGAACGAATTCGGGGGCGAATTCGGCAGCCTCGGCCTTCTCGAAGTAGGGCGCCAGGTCTTCGTCGGTGACCTCGACCAGCATCCCGTCGTCTACGGGCTTTACTGCCATTGAGTAAAGATCGGTGGTGTTGGTGCCCATGCTCACGCAGAAGCATGTGTCGTCGCCTCCGTTGCAGGGCATGAGGATATACTTGGCAAGATCGTGCATACGCTGATAGTACATGTCAACAAAGCCGCCGTTGCCTGCGTAGATCCTGGCCTGGATCTTCATGGCGTTGATGTCGCAGGGACGGGCGAAGATGAGCATGGGCCTCGTCTTGCCTTTGCTTGCCCTGTATTCATCCTCGGTGAAATAGAACAGGGTCTGCTGGATGGGCGAAAGGACTTCCTTCATGGGATAAGTAGACTTCTCGTCCCAGACGATCTCGGAAAGGTCGCTGATCCGGTCATACTGCACTATGTCGGTCTCAGAGAACCTTCCGGCGTTCTTTACTCTCTTGGGGGCGTAGATGTCATACTTTTCGGAGAGTTTTTCAAACAGGCAGCATACGTCCTGTTTGCTGAGTTTGTAACTCATACGGCGGTACCTCCTTGTTCTGGGTGGGATATCGATATCACCTTTATGATACTATCCCGTTAAATCTTTGTAAATGAAGGTATTTCGCTCAAGATATAAAAATACCCGGCAAAACTGCCGGATATTTGATGAAATTATACATAATTATATGAAAAATCGATAGACTTTACTTGAGGAACCCTTCGATTATGGCCGCTTCGGCCTCCTCCTCGGTGAGGCCGAGGGTCCTGAGCTTCATGATCTGCTCCCCTGCGATCTTGCCGATGGCAGCCTCGTGGATCAGGGCAGCCTCGTTGCTGTTGGCCGAGAGCTTGGGGGAGGCGTCGACCCTGCCGTTCTCCGAGAGGATGGCGTCGCACTCGGAATGGCCGGTGCAGCGGCCGTTGCCGATGATGTCGGACTGATAGGCCTGATAGGAGTTTCCCCTGGCGACCGACCTGCTCATCAGGTTGACGCCGCTGTCCTCGCCGTCCAGGGTTACGGTGAAGTAGGTCTCCGCCGTGTCGTCGCCGTCGGTGAGGAGCCTTTCCCTGATGACCAGGACCGCTCTGTCCGAAAGCTTGGCGCTGGTGTGGCGCACGGACCTGCTGACTCCGCCCAGCTGGCTGGTGTCCATCTCAAGATAGGCGTCTTCCGCCAGGAAGCACTCGGTCTGCGGATCTATGACCTTCTTGGCGGTCTGGTCTCCGGTCCCCACGTGCTTTTCGATATAGAGGACCCTGGCTCCCTTTTCGAGGAAGAACCTGTGGATCCCGCTGTGCCTTGCCGGCTCTCCGGTCTCGGTGTGGATTCCGCAGCCTGCGATGACGGTGACGTCCGCTCCTTCTCCGATGAAGAAATCGTTGTAGACCAGATCGTCCACTCCGGCCTTGGTGACGCAGGCGGGGATGTAGACCTTCTCGTCTTTGGTGCCCGGGGCGACCCTGATGTCCAGGCCAGGTTCGCCTTCCTTGGTCTCTATCTTTATATTCTCGGTGCTGCGGCGGCCGATGCTCATGCAGTTGGACCTGATGTTGAACGCTCCGAGGAATTTTTCGGGATCGAAGTCCGCGACTGTCTTCAGCAGCTCGCCCGTATCCTTATCTATCGCACTCACAGCCTTCTCCTTCCCCTGCGGCCCTGATGCCGCAGTCGTTCTTGCATATCAGCGGGAACATGAGGGATCTGGGCCCGCGGAGCCCGACCTTCCCGTCCTGGATCATGATGATCTCGTCTGCGATGGAGAGTATCCTCTCCTGATGGGAGATTATCATCAGCGTGCCCTGTCTGCGGTCCCTGATGTTCTCAAAGACCCTGATCAGGCTGTTGAAGCTCCACAGATCGATGCCCGCCTCAGGCTCGTCGAAGATCGCGAGCTTGGACTGTCTCACCAGCACCGACGCGATCTCGATCCTCTTGATCTCGCCGCCCGAAAGGTGGGAATCGACGGCCCTGTCGGCGTAGCTCTCGGAAGTGAGACCTACCTGCTGCAGGAGCTGGGAGAGCTCCTCTTCGGTGAGGGTCCTTCCCGCCGCGATGTTGAGGAGCTCCCTTACGGTGAAGCCCTTGAAGCGGACCGGGTGCTGGAACGCGAAGCTCACGCCTCTCTTCGCTCTTTCGGTGGGGTCGAGGCCGACTAACTCTTCGCCGTCCAGTTTGATGCTTCCTCTGTCCGGGTACTCGATGCCGGCGATCATCTTGGCGAGGGTGGTCTTTCCGCCGCCGTTGGGACCTGTCAGCACGTAGAGCTTTCCGTCGGGGATGCTCAGGTCTATACCTTTAAGGATGTCCTTGCCCTCCTTTGAGAAGGCGATGTCCTTTATCTCAAGCATTGTTTCCTCCTGCCTGTCGCTTTCTTCTAACCGGCCTATTTTAACACCCCCGGCGGCACTTGTAAAACCATATCTTTCGATATAAAATAATAAAACAGCGCAAAAAACGCGCTTTGACCCGATGACCCTCTGAAAGGCGCCCATGACTTACATATACAGGAAATACAAAGGCTTCGCGGCCGTCATACTGACCGTTCTCATCCTCTGCGCGCCCCTCTCGGGCTGCGCTGCAAAAGAGGCTCCCGCGGAGCCCGGCGCGCCTTCAGAGGAGCCGGCTTCGTCCGCTGCTCAGGAGGGGACTTCAGTGCAGGCTCCCTCAGAAGCGCCTTATCCGGACGGACCGTCCGAGGAGCTTCCCCAAAGGACGTCGGCTGACCTTGACGTGTTTGAACTGGTCAAGGAAAAGAAGCCCGCAGCGGGCGGGATCCTCGAGACCAGGTCGTATGTCTTCCCCGACGGTATCTCCATCGAGTGGGGCAGGCTGACCGGGACCGAAGAGCCCTTCAGGGTCTTTGAAGAGACCCTTTCCCGGGGCAGGGCGGTATATACCAGAAAGACCTGGTGGAGGGACCACGAGCTGGCCCCCGGCTCCATCCCCGACGGCTGGATATTCATAGAAGGGGACGCAGAGAAGGGCGATGAGAGCTTTCTTTTATTTACTCCCCGGTTCTACAGGCTCAGGGAGAACGGAGCCCTGCAGGCCGTCGATCCCAGGAACGGGAGCCTTGACGTGAGCCAGACCAAGAGCGGCCTTGCCCTGACCATGGAGTCCATGGCAGTGCCTTCCGGCTGCTGCTGCGACTATATGGTAATGCGGGGGCCTGAGCCTCTGACCGTCTTTGACGAGGCCGCCTTCGACTTCTGGATGCCCTTCGACAACAAAGGCGTCTGGCGTTGGGCCTTCGACGGCTACTATTTTCAGGCTGATCCGTCCTACATCCCCTCCGGCGACGGAGTCTACACCAATCTGCCGTCCTGCTACGTGGCGGGGAGCCTCGAGGCGGGCCTTTATACCTACGACTGCGCCGAGAAGCTGCTGCTCTGCCTTCTTCACACCATGACCGAGCAGGTCTGCGAGGGGGGATACCTTGAGAGCGAGGCCGTTAGCGGCTGGCTCATGAACGATTACGGCATCGACGGCGCCTATTACGACACACGCTTCAATTCCGACTTCGCGGAGCACTGCATCAGGCTCTACGACAAGACCGGAGCGGCCTTCCTGACTGAATACCTCGACCGGTACATGGACTATTACACCGGCTTTGCCCAAAGCTGCGGCTGGCAGCCCGAGGGAGGAGAGGGGATATTCGTCCCCGATTACTGGATCGCCAAGGACCACAGCACTCCCCACACCGCCCTGAACCACCAGCTGGCTGAGATGTCGGTCCTTTACAAGCTCTCCGGCATCCTTGAAAGGCCGGAGCTGGCGGAGCTCTCGGACAGGATGCTCAGCGCCATCGAGACCACAGCTGAGCGCTGGATAATGCCCGACGACAACCTTGAATACGCCATCCTTCGGGACGGCACTTTCGGCTTCACCGATTATCCCCTGCTGACCTACAACGACCTCTTCGACATGCAGAAGCTCCTCGAAGAGAAGAAGGGCGCAAGGAGCGAAAAGCTGGACCTTCTCATGGAGCACAAGAAGCTCTGGATGGACAGGAACGGAGTCAAAGGCTACAGGCAGTAGCGGGATCGCCAGTCACTGGGTGGCGCAAGGAGGCACCGCGCGTATCATAACGCGCGGCGGGTGACTCGAAGGTGGGGCCCGCTGCCGAGCGCCCGCAGGCGGATGGGACGGATGCCTTAGAGGCAGGACCCGCCGCGGCGCCTGCGCCAGGACCCCGAGCGATCGAATGCAGTCCCCGCCGCAGCCAAGCATATACGCCCACTGAGCAGTTTTTATAAAATCGGAGAACAAAATGATCATCAAAGGCTTTCAGAAACTGACCCTTCTCGACTTTCCCGGCAGAGTCGCCGCCACCGTCTTCACCCCCGGCTGCGACTTCCGCTGCCCCTTCTGCCACAACGCGTCCCTCGTTCTGGACAGGGACGACGTGCCCGAAGACCCTGAAAAGATCCTGGAGTTCCTCAAGGGACGCTTCGGAAGGCTCACCGGCGTCGCGATCACCGGAGGAGAGCCCCTGATGCAGCCCGACATCGCGGACTTCATGAAGGCTCTCAAGGACATCGGCTACGCCGTGAAGCTTGACACCAACGGGTCCTTCCCCGCGAAGCTGCGCTCCCTCATCGATCAGGGCCTGGTCGACTACGTCGCCATGGACATCAAGAACTGCAGGGAAAAGTACGCTGCGACATGCGGCCTTCCTGAAGGCGCTTCCGATGGCCTTCTCGCCAACATCGACGAGAGCATCTCTATATTAAGAGAAAAGAAGATCGACTACGAATTCAGGACCACTGTGGTCAAAGAGCTCCACAGCCCACAGGATCTTGTGTCAATGGCCCGCTGGATGGCGGGGGACGACAAGTTCTTCCTGCAGTGCTTCAAGGACTCGGGAGACATCCTAAGGCCCGGCCTTTCCGCCTGGTCCGACGCCGAGATGGCGCGCTTTTGCGATGATCTCAAGGCTTTTCTGCCCTTGGTGCAGTTGCGGGGCATTTGACGAAGATATAGTGGCGCAGACCATTTTTGACCACAAGATATAGTTATTTCTGTATTGACAAGACGCTCCCCTTAACTTACAATAAAGTTGCAGGCAGGGGCATCCTGCATTTTTAACGCGACACCGGCGGCCCCCGAAGCTGGCCGCCGAAATATGATATTTCTAAGGAGAGCGCAATGTATCAGGTATTAAAAAGAGACGGCAAGGTCGTCGACTTCTCGCTGGAGAAGATCTCAGCTGCCATAACCCTGGCTTTCGACGCCCAGGAAAAGCAGTACAATCCCAACATAATCGATTTTCTGGCCTTAAAGGTCACCGCGGACTTCGAACCCAAGATCAAGGACAATCTGATCTCGGTCGAAGACATCCAGGACAGCGTCGAATCGGTCCTGGTCCAGGCAGGCTACGGCGACGTCGCCAAGGCCTACATCCTCTACAGACGTCAGCACGAGAAGCTGAGGCAGCTGGGCAAGACCGCCCTCGACTACAAGGACGTCGTCGACAACTATCTCAAGGTCAACGACTGGCGCGTCAAGGAGAACTCCACCGTAACCTATTCCGTCGGAGGACTCGTCTTGTCCAATTCCGGCGCCATCACCGCCAACTACTGGCTCTCCGAGGTCTATGACGACGAGATCGCCAACGCCCACAGGAACGCGGACATCCACATCCACGATCTTTCCATGCTCACCGGCTACTGCGCCGGATGGTCTCTCAAGCAGCTGATCCAGGAAGGCCTGGGCGGCGTCCCCGGAAAGATCAGTTCCTCGCCGGCAGCTCATCTCTCCACCC
>JAFRQL010000204.1 GCA_017428655.1 Bacillota bacterium
CGCCATCGTCCCCGGCATCGGCGGCCAGACCGGCCTCAACCTCGCCATGCAGCTGGAGAAGAAGGGAGTCCTCAAGGAGGTCAACTGCATGCTCCTGGGCACCAGCAGCGAGAGCATCGAAAAGGCCGAGGACAGAGAGCTCTTCAAGGAGATGTGCCAGTCCATAGGAGAGCCGGTCATCCCCTCCGAGATCACCTACGACCTTGAACACGCCAAGGAAGCCGCCAAGAAGATCGGCTACCCGGTGGTCCTTCGCCCCGCCTTTACCCTGGGCGGCACCGGCGGCGGCTTTGCCGACAATGAAGAGGAACTGATCGATATAGGCATGAACGCCTTCAAGCTCTCCCCGGTCCATCAGGTGCTGGTCGAAAAGAGCGTCAAGGGATATAAGGAGATCGAGTTCGAGGTCATGAGAGACTCCGCGGACCACGCCATCACCATCTGCGGCATGGAGAACGTGGACCCCGTCGGCGTCCACACCGGAGACAGCATCGTCGTCGCTCCGATCCTTTCGCTCAGCGACCACGATCTTAAGATGCTCAACGACAGCGCCATCAAGATCATCAGAGAGCTCAAGATCGAAGGCGGCTGCAACGTCCAGTTCGCCCTCAACCCCAACAGCAGCGAATACTTCCTCATCGAGGTCAACCCCAGGGTCTCCAGATCCTCCGCTCTGGCTTCCAAGGCCAGCGGCTACCCCATCGCCAGGGTCACCGCCAAGATCGCCATGGGCATGCTCCTGGATGAGATCCCCGTAGCCGGTGGCACCGCGGCCATAGAGCCCAGCCTCGACTACATCGTGGCCAAGTTCCCCCGCTTCCCCTTTGACAAGTTCGCCACCGCTCCCAACACCCTGGGCACCCAGATGAAGGCCACCGGCGAGGTCATGGGCATCGGCTCCACCCTGGAGGAATGCATGCTCAAGTCCGTCAGATCCCTTGAGACCGGGGTCTGCCACTTCCACCTGCCCAAGTTCGACTCGTACACCGATGAGGAGCTCTACGAGTACCTGCGGGTCTTCAGGGATGACAACGTCTACGCCATCTTCGAGCTTCTGAGAAGGGGAGCCTCCATCGAAAAGCTCCACGAGGTCACCATGGTGACCGAGCTCTTCCTGGAGAGCTACAAGCGCATCGTCGATATGGAGGACCTCCTCAAGACCCATATCAACGACATCAAGGTCCTCAAGGCGGCCAAGACCATGGGCTTCTCCGACAAGTACATCGCCCGCTGCTGGAACCTCTCCGAAATCGAGATCTACGAGAAGAGAAAGAAGAACGGCATCGTGCCAGTGTTCAGGATGGTCGACACCCTCCATACCGGAACATACATCGCCTACCTCTATTCCTCCTACACCGGAAAGAACGATTCAAGGCTCACCGATAAGAAGAAGGTCGTGGTCCTGGGAGCCGGCCCCATCAGGATCGGCCAGGGCGTCGAGTTCGACTACTCCACCGTCCATGCGGTCCAGACCATAAAGAGGGCGGGCTATGAGGCCATAATCATCAACAACAACCCCGAGACCGTCTCCACCGACTACACCACCGCGGACAAGCTCTACTTCGAGCCTCTGACCCCGGAGGACGTCATGGCGATCCTGGATTTCGAAAAGCCCGAAGGGGTCATCGCATCCCTGGGCGGCCAGACCGCCATCAACCTGGCCCAGCCTCTCGTCGACAGGGGAGTCAAGATCATCGGCACCGACTGCGAGGCCATCGAGAAGGCCGAGAACAGGGACAGCTTCGAGAAGATCCTTCTCGAGCTCAACATCCCCCAGCCCAAGGGCCAGGCGGTCACCCGCATCGAGGACGGCATCAAGGCAGCCTCCGAGATAGGCTACCCGGTGCTGGTAAGGCCCTCCTTCGTGCTGGGCGGAAGGGCGATGCAGATCGTAGGCAACGAGGAGCAGCTGAGGCACTACCTTAAGACCGCCGTCGAGATCGACGCGGACAAGCCCGTTCTGGTGGACAAGTACATCCTGGGCAAGGAGCTTGAGGTGGACGCCATCTGCGACGGCATAGACGTCTTCGTCCCCGGCATCATGGAGCTGGTCGAAAGGACGGGCATCCACTCCGGCGACTCCATCAGCGTCTATCCTACCTTCAGCGTCTCCGACAAGGTCAAGGGAGTGATCCTCCAGTACGCCAAGAAGCTCGGTCTGGGCATCGGTATCAAGGGACTTTACAATATACAGTTTATCGTAGACAAGAACGACGACGTGTATATCATCGAGGTCAATCCCAGATCCTCCAGGACCGTTCCCTTCCTCTCCAAGGCTACCGGCTACAGCCTCGCCGATATCGCCACCGAAGTCATCCTGGGCAAGACCCTTAAGGAGCAGGGCATCTTCACCCTCTATCCCAACGAGAAGAACAGGTACTACGTCAAGGTGCCCGTGTTCAGCTTCAACAAGATCAAGGGTCTGGACGCATACCTCTCCCCCGAGATGAAGTCCACCGGAGAAGCCATCGGCTACGACAACAAGCTCAACAGGGCCCTGTACAAGGCTCTTCAGGCTTCCGGCACCCACCTTCAGAACTACGGCACGGTCTTTGCCACCATCGCCGACGCCGACAAGGCCGAGGCGCTGCCCCTGATCAGAAGGTTCTACAACCTGGGCTTCAACATCCAGGCGACCCCTGGCACCGCAGCCTTCCTCAAGGAGAACGGCATCAGGACCCACATCCTGCACAAGATCAGCGACAGCGACGAGATCCCCGAGGCCATCAGGCAGGGCCATCTCGCCTACGTCATCAACACCAGGGACGTAGGCTCCGATCCCGCCGACGGCGCTTACATCAGGCAGCTCTCCACCGAGAACAACGTGACCATCTTCACCTCGCTGGACACCGTGAGCGTGCTGCTGGACGTTCTGGAAGAGACGACCCTGACCATCTCTACCATCGACGCCTAGGAGGAGTTTATGAAAGACGTCCTGTTTATCATTAAAGAAAACCTGGCCATAGCGCCCCAGGTCTATCGGATGGTCCTCACCGGGGACTGCTCTCAGATCACTGCGCCGGGCCAGTTCGTGAACATCAGGCTGGACGGCCTGTATCTGAGAAGGCCAATCTCGGTCTGCGATCTGGGCGGAGACGACCTTACCATCATCTACAAGGTGGTGGGAAAGGGCACCGAGCAGATGAGCCGCATGAAGGAGGGAGGCAGCCTTCAGGTCCTCACCGGCCTTGGCAACGGTTACGACCTCTCCTGCGCGGGAGACGCGCCTCTTCTCATCGGAGGCGGCGTGGGAGTCCCGCCCTTGTACCTGCTGGCGAGAAAGCTAAGAGAGCAGGGAAAGACCGTGTCGGTGGTGCTTGGCTTCAACACAAAGAGCGAGATCTTCTACGAGGAAGAGTTCAGGGCCCTGGGCTGCGGAGTCACCGTGACCACCGTCGACGGTTCTTACGGGACCAAAGGCTTCGTCACCGACGGCCTCCCCGAAAACTACAGTTACTTTTACTGCTGCGGTCCCGAACCCATGCTCAAAGCGGTATATAAAAAGGCCCGGACTTCAGGACAGTTCAGCTTTGAAGAGAGGATGGGCTGCGGCTTCGGAGCCTGCATGGGCTGCAGCTGCAGGACCATAACGGGATATAAGCGCATCTGCAAGGATGGACCCGTCATGAGAAAGGAGGAGATCCTGTGGGAAGACTAAGCGTCGATCTCTGCGGCATTGAACTGGACAATCCGGTGATCCCGGCTTCGGGCACCTTCGGCTACGGTTACGAGTTCGCGGAAATATACGATATCAACTGCCTGGGGACCTTCTCATTCAAGGGAACGACCAGAGAGCCCAGGTTCGGCAATCCCACTCCCCGCATAGCGGAGTGCACCGCCGGCCTCATCAACGCCATCGGGCTCCAGAACCCGGGAGTGGACAAGGTCATAGCGGAGGAACTGCCGAAGATGGCCAAGGTCTTTCACAAGAAGGTCATGGCCAACGTCAGCGGCTTTTCCGTCGAGGACTACGCCTATACCTGCGAAAAGCTGGACAAGATCGACCAGGTAGGCTGGCTCGAGGTCAACATCAGCTGCCCCAACGTCCACGGCGGCGGCATGACCTTCGGCACCGACCCCAAAGCAGCAGCGTCGGTGGTAGGGGCCGTCAAAAAGGTCACGACAAAGCCCGTGATCATCAAGCTCACCCCCAACGTCACCGACATCACCGCCATCGCCAGGGCCTGCGAGGCGGAAGGGGCCGACGGCATCAGCCTTATAAACACCCTGCTCGGCATGAGGATAGATCTTAAGACCAGAAGGCCGGTCATCGCCAACGTCATGGGCGGCTTCTCCGGTCCCGCGGTATTTCCCGTGGCCCTGCGGATGGTCTACCAGGTGGCAAAGGCCGTAAAGGTGCCGGTCATAGGTATCGGAGGGGTCTCCACCGCCGAGGACGTCATCGAGATGATGCTGGCGGGAGCCACCGCCGTCGAGGTGGGAGCCGCCAATCTGGTGGATCCCATGGCCTGTAAAAACATCATCGACGATCTGCCGAAGGTCATGGACAAGTACAGGATAGAAACTCTTAAGGACATCATAGGAGGTATGAGATAAATGGGTAAGGACGTTATCGTCGCGTGCGATTTTTCCAGCGCGGAAGCAACTTTCGCTTTTCTTGATAAGTTTACGGGCAGAAAGCCCTTCGTAAAGATCGGGATGGAGCTCTACTATGCCGAGGGCCCCGAGATCGTAAGGCAGATCAAGGCCAGAGGTCACAAGATCTTCCTGGACCTCAAGCTCCACGACATCCCCAACACCGTAAAGAAGGCCATGGCGGTCCTGAGCAGACTGGACGTGGACATCTGCAACCTCCACGCCGCGGGGACCACCGCGATGATGCAGGCTGCTCTGGAGGGTCTGACCAGGCCCGACGGCACCAGACCTCTCCTCATAGCGGTGACCCAGCTGACTTCCACCGACCAGCAGGCCATGGAGAAGGATCTGCTGATCCATGAGCCCATTGATCAGGTGGTGATGCACTACGCGAAGACCGCGGCGGACGCTGGCCTTGACGGCGTGGTCTGCTCGCCCCTGGAATCTCAGAAGGTCCACGACGTATGCGGCAAGGGCTTCCTTACCGTGACTCCCGGCATCCGATTCGCGGACGGGGACAAGGGCGATCAGAAGAGGGTCATGACTCCGGCGGACGCAAAAGCCATCGGTTCTGATTATATAGTGGTAGGCCGTCCCATCACGGCGGCAGAGGATCCCGTGGCGGCATACGAGCGCTGCATCAGGGAATTCGTGGATTAGAGAAAAGGCAGGAAAGAAAAATGGAACTCAACAAACTCATCGCATCGGACCTTCTCAAGATCAAGGCGGTCTTCTTCCGCCCCGAGCAGCCCTTCGTATGGGCCAGCGGCATCAAGAGCCCGGTATACTGCGACAACAGGCTGACCCTCACCGCTCCCGAGGTAAGAAATGACGTGGAGAACGGTCTGGTCACCCTCATCAGGGAGAACTATCCCGACGTGCAGGTGCTGATGGGCACTTCCACCGCAGGCATCGCCCACGCCGCCATCTGCGGCCATATCATGGGACTTCCCATGGGCTACGTCAGGTCCGGAGCCAAGGACCACGGCAGGCAGAACCAGATCGAAGGAAGGCTGGAGCCGGGCCAGAAGGTCGTAGTCGTCGAGGATCTCATCTCCACCGCGGGAAGCTGCATCGAGGTGGTCAACGTGCTGAGAGAAGCTGGCGCCGAAGTCCTGGGCATCGTCTCCATCTTCACCTACGGTATGCAGAAGGGCCTGGACAGGCTGGCCGCCGCCAAAGTAGTCAATCATTCCCTCACCAATTTCGACTGCATCGCCGAAGTCGCCGCGGAGCAGGGATATATCAAGCCCGAGGATATCCAGAGGCTCATCGCCTTCAGGAACAATCCCTCGGACGAGAGCTGGATCAGCACGGGGGCAGACAAGTAGATGAAAAGAAGCCTTATTGACATAGTCGATCTTTCGACGCAGGAGCTGGACGAGCTCATAGCCTGCGCCAAGGACATCATGGCCCATCCCGAGAAGTATTCCGAGATCTGCCATGGAAAGAAGCTGGCGACCCTCTTCTTCGAGCCTTCCACCAGGACCCGCATGAGCTTTGAAGCCGCCATGTACGAGCTGGGCGGAAACGTCATCTCCATGTCCAGCGCGGCCTCGTCCTCCGCTGCCAAGGGAGAGAGCGTAGCAGATACCGCCAGGGTCATCAGCTGCTACGCGGACATCATCGCCATGCGCCATCCCAAGGAGGGCGCGGCGCTGGTGGCGGCGAACAACGCATCCGTTCCGGTGATAAATGCCGGAGACGGAGGCCACTGCCATCCCACCCAGACCCTGGCCGATCTTCTCACCATCGACATCCAGAAGGGCAGGTTCTCCGGGCTCACCGTTGGTCTTTGCGGAGATCTTAAATTCGGACGCACCGTCCATTCCCTCATCAACGCGCTATCAAGATATGAGGACGTCAGGTTCGTCCTGATCTCCCCCGAGGAGCTGAGGCTCCCCGATTACGTCAAGACCGACGTGCTCGAGGCCAGGGGCATCGCCTACGAAGAGACCGCGGACCTTGAAGGCGCCATGCCTTCTCTCGACATCCTCTACATGACCAGGGTGCAGAAGGAGAGATTCTTCAACGAAGAGGACTATCTCAGGCTCAAGGACAGCTACATCCTGACTCCCGCCAAGCTGGCGGGAGCCAAAAAGGATCTGGCAATCCTCCATCCGCTGCCCAGGGTCAACGAGATCAGCGTCGCAGTGGACGACGATCCCAGGGCATGCTACTTCAAGCAGGTCCTCTGCGGCAAGTTCATGCGCGAGGCACTGATCATAAAACTTCTCAAGGAGGCGGGCACCATATGAACATCGAACCCATCGTCAACGGCGTCGTCATAGATCATATAACGGCGGGGCAGGGCATGAGGCTCTACGAGCTGCTGGGCCTTGACAAGCTGGACTGCTCCGTGGCGGTCATCAAGAACGCCATGGGAAAGCGGGGCCTTCGCAAGGACATCATCAAGATCGATCAGGAGATCGACCTGGATCTGGACGTCATAGGCTACGCGGATCCCGGAGTCACCGTGAACTTCATCAAGGACGGGAAGGTGGCCGAAAAGAGGACCATCGACATGCCCGAAAAGCTGGTGGACGTGATCAAATGCAGGAATCCCCGCTGCATCACCGGCACCGAGCAGGAGCTCAGGCACATCTTCATCCTGACCGACAGGAAGAACAAGGTCTACCGCTGCATGTACTGCGAGACCCAGGCCTAGGACCGGACCGGTGATATCCGGACGTTATTACGGGCTATTCCGTATAATGTTCGGGAATTGTCGAACGCACCGGTAATTTTTTAAATTTCCAGTCGGAAATAGTTGAATTATAACGATCAAAGTGGTAGGATAGAGCGTATTTTTGATAAGCCATCTGCAACTGACGGGATCATGTGGAGCACCACAGAGGAGCAGAAGGCAACAGAGAACAGCCGACCGTCTGGGCACACTTGAACATATAATTGTACAGGTGTGCCCTATCTGTTTTTCAGAGGAGGAAACATGAAAAAAGTAGGGATAATCATGGGGAGCGACAGCGATCTTCCCATCATCCAGAAGGCAGTGAAGATGCTGGACAGCCTTGAGATCCCCTATGAGGTACACGTTTATTCAGCCCACAGGACTCCCGAGCAGGCCAGAGACTTCGCCTTGAACGCCAGAAAGAACGGTTTCGGAGCGATAATCGCCGCGGCCGGCATGGCAGCCCATCTGGCAGGAGCCATCGCGGCAAACACCACGATCCCCGTCATCGGGATCCCCTGCAGATCCTCCAATCTGGACGGTCTCGACGCGCTCCTTTCCACCGTCATGATGCCAACCGGCATCCCCGTGGCCACCGTGGCCATCGACGGAGGGGGCAACGCCGCTCTTCTCGCGGCCCAGATCATCGCCGTTGAGGACGCGGATCTCGCAGCCAGACTGGACGCCAAGAGAAGGTCCGACGCCGAAGCGGTCCTGGTCAAGGACGCCGGCATCGCGGACAGGCTCCACGGATAAGTTATCAATGTTATTTTCAAATATATGATCACACGCTTAAAGCACAAGAAAAGGAGAAAACATGGAACTCGTTTACACCGGAAAGACCAAGAACGTCTACGCCCTGGAGAATGGCAACTATCTTCTCAAGTTCAAGGATGACGTCACCGGAGCCGACGGAGTCTTCGATCCCGGCATGAACCAGGTGGGTCTCACCATCGAGGGCGTGGGAGACGTCAACCTCCGCATGTCCATCTATTACTTCGAGAAGCTCAACGCAGCAGGCATCAGGACCCACTACGTCAGCGCGGATCTGGCCAACACCACCATGGAAGTACTTCCCGCCAAGGTATTCGGCAAGGGACTTGAGGTCATCTGCCGCCACAAGGCAGTTGGCAGCTTCTACCGCCGCTACAGCGACTACATCGATGAGGGCGCAGATCTTCCCGCATACGTCGAGATGACCTTCAAGAACGACGCCAAGGGCGATCCTCTCGTGACCAAGGACGGTCTCGTGATCCTGGGAGTCATGACCGAGAAGCAGTACGACGACATCAAGGCCATGACCCAGAAGATCACCCAGATCGTCGCCGACGACATGCTGGAGAAGGGCCTTGTCCTCTACGACATCAAGTTCGAGTTCGGTTACGACGCCGACGGCAACGTTATGCTCATCGACGAGATCGCATCCGGCAACATGAGAGTCTACAAGGACGGAGAATACATCCAGCCCATGACCCTTTCCGAACTCTTCTTCGCAGAAAACAAGTAAAAAACGCTTACCGCAGCGTAAAGGAGGCTTTAAATGGGCGGATTTTTCGGGATAACCTCTACCCGCGACTGTATGACCGACGTGTTCTTCGGGACAGACTACCATTCCCACCTGGGTACCCGCAGGGGCGGGATGGCGGCCTATGATCCTCAGATCGGTCTTCAGAGGACCATCCACAGCATTGAGAACGCACCCTTCAGGACCAAGTTCGAGAACATCTTCCGCGAGATGAAGGGCACGTCCGTCATAGGCTGCATCAGCGACAGCGATCCCCAGCCGATGCTGATCAGGTCCAATCTGGGGACCTATGCCATCTGCACCGTCGGCATCATCAACAATTCCAAACAGCTGATCGATCAGTATCTTTCCTTCAGCGGAGGCCACTTCGACGCCATGACCGGAGGAAAGGTCAACAGCACCGAGCTCATTGCGGCCCTGATAGACCAGAAGAGCAGCTTCGAAGAGGGCATAGTCTTTGCCCAGAAGCAGATCGAGGGCACCGCCAACGTGATGATCCTCACCGAGGACGGATCCATCATCGCTGCCCGCGACAGGCTCGGAAGGCTTCCGGTCAGCATCGGGAAGAGGGAAGACGGCTACGCCGTATCCTTTGAGGAATTCGCCTACGAAAAGCTGGGCTTTACCTTTGAAAAAGAGCTGGGACCCGGCGAGGTGGTCCTGATGAGGCCCGACTCCATCAGGAGGCTGGTCGCTCCCGGAAAGAAAAAGCGCATCTGCGCCTTCCTGTGGAGCTACTACGGTTATCCCACCTCATCGTACGAGGGCGTCAACGTCGAGGTCATGCGGTATCGCAACGGGCGCATCATGGCGCAAAACGATGCCGAGCAGAATCCCGACATGCACATCGATTACGTCGGCGGCGTACCCGACTCGGGCACTCCGCACGCCATCGGCTATGCAAACGAGAGCGGCACGCCGTTCGCGCGCGCGTTCATCAAGTAGTCCCCGACATGGCAGCGCAGCTTCATGCCGCAAACGCAAGCCGATCGCGATAAAGTCGCCAAGATGAAGCAGATCGCAGTGCCTGATCTGATCAAGGACAAG
>JAFRQL010000205.1 GCA_017428655.1 Bacillota bacterium
ACGCCTACCTCGTTCTTTCCCAGGAGCTTGTCGTAATGGAAGCGCTTCTTGCCCAGGTACTCCTCCAGATTGGAGGCGGTGATGCTGTGCTTTTCATCCTCACCTTCGACGACCTTGCGGGTCACCTTGCGGCAGAGGTTGGCGATCTCCTTCTCAAGGCCTCTCACGCCGGACTCTCTGGTGTAGGACTCGATGAGCCCCTTGACCGCGCCTGGAGTGATTGAGATCTGGGTGTTCTTGAGCCCGTGGGCCTTGATCTGCTTGGGGATCAGGTACTTCTTCGCGATGTTCTGCTTCTCCTCTTCGGTGTAGCCGGAGATCTCGAGGATCTCCATCCTGTCGAGGAGGGGCCTGGGTATGGTCTCGGTGGTGTTCGCCGTGGTGATGAACATCACGTTGGAAAGGTCGAAGGGGACCTCGAGATAGTGGTCCACGAACTCCTTGTTCTGCTCCGGATCCAGGACCTCCAGCAGAGCGGACGCCGGGTCTCCCCTGTAATCCGCGCCGATCTTGTCGACTTCGTCAAACAGGAACACGGGGTTGTTGCTCTTGCACTCCCTGATGGCGGTCATGATGCGGCCGGGGATCGCGCCGATATAGGTCCTTCTGTGGCCGCGGATCTCCGCCTCGTCCCTTACGCCGCCCAGGGACATGTGGACGAACTTGCGCCCGGTGGCCCTGGCTATGGATCTGGCGATGGAGGTCTTTCCTACCCCCGGAGGCCCTACCAGACAGAGGATGGGGCCCTTCTCGTTTTTGGCGAGGGCGAGGACGGCCAGGTATTCCACGATGCGCTCCTTGACCTTGTCCAGGCCGTAATGATCCTCGTCCAGGATCTTCTGGCACTCCTTAAGATCTATGTCCTCTTTGGTAGACTTGTTCCAGGGAAGATCCAGGATCCACTCGATATAAGTCCTTATGACGGAAAGATCCGCAGCGTAAGGAGGCAGCTTCGCCGCCCTGTTGATCTCCTTTTCGACCTTTTCGGTGACCTCGGGGCTGAGCTTGAGCTTCTTCAGCTGCTTCTTCCACTCCTCGGCCTCGGCCTTGATATCGTCGTCCTGGCCCAGCTCCTCCTGGATGGTGCGCATCTGCTCCATCAGGTAGTGCTCCCTCTGGGCCTTGTTCAGGTTGTTCTGGAGCTTGGTGTTCAGCTGGTCCTTGTAGGTCTCGATCTCGTTCTCGCGGGCAAGGTACCTGACCACCAGGGTCAGCCTCTTGACCGGATCCACGGTCATCAGGACCTTCTGGGCCTCTTCGGGGAGGACGTCCATCTGGGTGATGATGAAATCAGCGATGTAGCCGGGCTGGTCGTCCCTCTCAAAGCCCTTGAAATCGTCGTTGGGGAAGCGTTGATGATCGGACCTGTACTGGGTATAGAGATCCGAGGCGGTCCTGATCAGCGCGAGGACGTCGGGAGTGAGGGCCACGTCGTCCGCCTCTTCGATCTTCTGAAGCTCGCAGACGAAATATGGGGCCTCCCGGACCATCTTTTTCATTCTGGCGCGGTACTGGCCGGACACCAGGACCCTCAGCTGCTCTCCCGGCAGCCTCAGGATCCTCTTGATCCTCGCGACCGTGCCTACGGTATAAAGATCCTTCGCCGTGGGAAGATCCACCGAGGGATCCTTCTGATTGGCGAGGAATACGAGGGAATCGCCGTTCATGGCCGCCTCAAGGGCCTGGACGGACTTGTCCCTCTCTATGTCGAAACGGACCTCAGTGCGCGGGAACACGCTGATGCCTCTCAGGGCTATCAGCGGCATGGACTGGGTCTTGACCTCTTCGTTCATTAGTTCTTCTGCCATTTGATCGCCTTTCTTTAGTTATATCTTATGACTTATGACCGCTGCGGATCAGTCGTTTGACGCGGCCGCCTGGGGATCCAGGGTGAGCAGAGGCTCCGCCCCGTCTATGACGTCCGCGGTCACCGTCAGCTTTACTATATCCTTTCTGGAGGGGATGTCAAACATGATGTCGGTCATCCTCTGCTCCAGGATGCTGCGAAGGCCTCTGGCTCCGGTCTTCTTCTCGATGGCCTTCTCGGCCACCCTCTCCAGAGCGTCGGGAGTGATCTCAAGATCCACTCCGTCCATCTCAAGAAGGGCCTTGTACTGCTTGAGCAGGGAGTTCTTGGGTTCGCTGATGATGCGGACCAGAGCCTCCTTGGAGAGCTCGTCCAGGACCGCCACTGCGGGAAGTCTTCCGATGAACTCGGGGATGAGCCCGAATTTCAGCAGATCCTCGGACTGGACGTTGTCCAGGATATGGGGATCGTCGTCCTTGACGGATACCACATCGGAGTTGAAGCCGATGGTCTTTTCGCCTATGCGCCTCTGGATGATCTTGTCCAGACCGTCGAAGGCTCCTCCGCATATGAAGAGCACGTTGGTGGTGTCGAACTGGATGAACTCCTGCATGGGGTGCTTGCGTCCGCCCTGGGGCGGGACGTTGGCCACGGTGCCCTCAAGGATCTTGAGCAGAGCCTGCTGGACTCCCTCGCCGGACACGTCCCTGGTGATGGACACGTTCTCGGACTTCTTCGCGATCTTGTCGATCTCGTCCACGTAGATGATGCCCTTCTGGGCCTTCTCGACGTCGAAATCCGCCGCCTGCAGCAGCTTGAGCAGTATGTTCTCCACGTCCTCGCCCACGTAGCCCGCCTCGGTCAGCACCGTAGCGTCGGCGATGGCGAAGGGAACGTGAAGAGAACGGGCCAGGGTCTGGGCCAGAAGGGTCTTGCCCGAACCGGTGGGTCCGATCATTATGATATTGCTCTTCTGGATCTCGACCTCTTCTTTCTGCTGGGCCTTGGGGAGCTTCTTCATCTCCTCGGCCCTTCTGATCCTCTTGTAGTGGTTGTAGACCGCCACAGCCAGGATCTTCTTGGCCTTGTCCTGCTCTATGACGTAGTCGGACAGGGCGTCGACGATCTCTCTTGGAGTCGGAAGAGCGTCGGTGCTCTCAAGGGGAGCCTGATCGGGATCCCCGTCCTGGGAGGTGAAGATCTGCATGGCCGTCTCGACGCAGTTCCTACAGATGTAGACGTCGGGGCCCGCTATGAGCCTGCCGCCCTCTTCGGCGGGAGATCCGCAGAAGGAGCATACCAGATTTTTCTGTCTGTCGTATTTCGCCATTTTCTATCTCTTTTCGACCAGCTTGTCGGCAAGACCGTAGGCTACGGCCGCCGCTGCGTCCATGTAATTGTCTCTATCGGTGTCCCGGGCGATTACCTCGAGAGGCTGTCCGGTCCTTTCGGAGAGGATCCTGTTCAGATCGTCTCTCTTCTTTAAAATATGCTGGGTGTGGATGCGCATGTCCTCGGCCTGGCCCTGCATGCCTCCCAGAGGCTGATGGATCATGACCTCGGAATTGGGCAGGACGTAGCGCTTGCCCTTGGCCCCTGCCGCCAGGAGGACCGCGGCCATGGAAGCCGCCATCCCCACGCATATGGTCGACACGTCGGGCTTGATGTACTGCATGG
>JAFRQL010000206.1 GCA_017428655.1 Bacillota bacterium
GGCCAGATCGGGTCCATCCGGATCATGAGGAGCGAGAAGTACAAGGGCATGCTCAGGCTCCACTGCCTCATGGGAAGGCAGGCCCTGCTGGACGCCATGGAGAGGACCCGCATAACGACCAACCTGTGCAGGGAGTATTCCTCCGAGCTTCCCGATCTTGAAGCCCGCATGGCCGCCGCTGCCGAAAAGAACGGCGCCATCAAGAAGGAGCTCTACGATCTTAAGAAGGACATCCAGGCCAAGGAGGCCGAGGCGTTAAGGCCCCTGCTCTCCGAAAAGCCTCTGTTTAAGTCCTACGACGCCATGAGCTCGGAAGACCTGCAGGCCGTCGCCCACATCCTCGAAAAGGATCTCAAGGGCCTTCTTGCCATGTGCTCCGAAAGGGAGCATACCGTGGTGCTGGCGTCCGGCGGCGACCCCGCCTGCGGAAAGCTGGTCAAGGAGAACGCCTCGATATATAAGGGCAAGGGAGGCGGGAGCCCCAAGCTGGCCCGGGCGATCTTCTCCACCGATGAAGACATGAGGCTCTATTGCGACCTGATCGAAAAGCACCTGAGGTGACCGGGCCTCATCGGCCGGAGGCGTCAGAGCCTACCGGCTGCCAATGATATCATCACAAACAAAAGCGTCCCCCGGGGCCCGATGGCCCTGAGGGACGCTCATTTCGTTTCTGAGACTATTTATCGATGTAGATGGCGTAGTCATCGCCTTCGGTGACAAAGCCTATCATAGCGGCGTCTACGCCCTCAGCGATCATCTCGGCGAGGCACCTTTTCGCCTCGCTCTCGGGCAGGGAGATCAGAAGGCCGCCGCTGGTCTGGGGATCGTAGAAGACGTCCTCCAGGGAAAGATCCAGGCCCTCATAGACCTTGACCTTGCCTTCGGTGTACTTGCGGTTCCTGTAGGCCCCTTCGGGGACCAGTCCGTAGGACGCCATCTCCAGGGCCTCGGCGTAGACCGGGACCGCGGACGCCTTGATGTGGATGCTGGTGCGGCTCCCCTCCGCCATCTCGTAGCAGTGGCCAATGAGGCCGAAGCCGGTGATGTCGGTGCAGGAGCTGACGTGATACTTGTACATCACCTCAGCCGCGTATTTATTGAGGGTCGCCATCTGGCGGTAGACCCTGTACATGAGCCTGGCCGATACCAGGCTCTCGTCCGCCTTGTGGGCCGTAGTCAGGATGCCGGAGCCCAGCCTCTTGGTGAGGATCAGGCAGTCTCCCGGCTTTGCCGCGCTGTTGGACAGGATCCTGTCCGGATGGACGAAGCCGGTGACGGCGAGACCGTAGATCGGTTCCGCGCCGTTGATGGTATGTCCTCCGGTGATGATGACCCCGGCTTCCGCTGCCTTGTCGTAGCCGCCCCTTAAGATCTCTTTGATCACGGCCTTGTCCATGACCTTGGCGATGCACATGACGTTGAGCGCCAGCTTCGGCACACCGCCCATGGCGTAGACGTCGCTGATGGAATTGGCGGCGGCTATCTGGCCGTACATGTAGGGATCGTCCACTATCGGGGGGAAGAAATCGGTAGTGTTGATGACGGCGGTATCGTCTGTGACCTTGTAAACGCTGGCATCGTCGCTGGTGTCATAGCCCACGAGAAGCCTGGGGTCATATGGAGTTTTCATATCCTGCAGCAGTTCTGAGAGCGTCCCGGCTCCAACCTTGGCGCCTCAGCCCGAGCAGCTGGCAAGACTTGTGAGTTTGATCTCGTCCATGGATCGTACCGCCTGATCTTAATTCTGATAGAGGACTTTATAGCCCTCGTTCGTAACACAAACGACCTTTTCCACCTCGTCGGACCAGGGGCCCGCTTTGGAGCAGTCGTCAGTCTCAAACCTTGTGCATATGCCGCAGCTGCTGGAGAGGCTCCTGGGAACCGGCATGGTCCTGGCCTCTATGCCCAGCTCATCGCAGTGCTTTTTGAATCTGATCGCTCCGAAATGAGAGAAAAAGGTCGCTATGTATGTCATTTTGAACCTGCTTGAATGTTATTTGCTCAGGTCGAGGATGATGTCGTCGTCCTTTACCGTCACCTTTACATTATACCCCTGGCTCCTGGCAAAGCGAGTGACATTTTCTTTACAAGTTTCGCTGTCGACCAGGATCTGGTATGCGTTCTCCTTGGACTGGAGAGCCTTGCGGGTGAGCACTACGGGTTCGGGGCAGGAGAGCCCTCTTGCGTCTACAGTTTTCATGATCTTACTCCTTCCTGGAATTGGCCAGGCCGATAATGACGCAGAGAACGAGGCCGATGATGACCGCGATCTGTCCGTTGAGGGTGGGGCCCTTGCCGCTGGAGGCGAGACCGAAGTTGTGGCAGAAGGCCGCTCCTACGGTGTAGCCGAGAACGGTGATGACGCTGTCGGTGTTGCCTTCGCCGGCGAGGATCAGCTGTCTCATGGGGCATCCGCCGAGGAGGACGCTGCCGAAGCCTACGAGGACCATTCCGAGGAAGTTCCAGAGGTGGGCGGTGTGGGCGACGGGCTGATCGGCAAAGCCGAGCTTGAAGTTGCCGAGGCAGATGTTGAGGACCAGGCATGCTGCGAAGATGGCGGCAAAGCCGGTGATCAGCTTGGTGTCCTTAAAGAGGACGACGTCTCTGAGTCCGCCGACCATGCAGAGCCTGCTGCGCTGTGCGAGAGCTCCGCAGGCAAGGCCTGCGACGAGTGCGATGGCGATGGGTGCGTGGAGAGCTCCGGGGCCTGCGCCTTCTTCGGAGAAGAGGATGAAGGCAGGAGCTGCGACCAGCAGCACCAGAAGCGCTGCCTGTACGCCGGGGAATGCGACCGCCTCAAGGGTGGGCATCTTGTAGGTCCTCTTGAGGGAGTAGCCTCTGTTGAGCATGAATACGCCGCAGAGGATGCCGCAGAAGAAGCCTGCCAGGCCTACGAGGGCGTTGAGGTCGCCGCCTGCGAGGCGAAGGACCATCCTTAAGGGGCAGCCCAGGAACATGAGGCTTCCTACCATGACGGCGAAGCCGAGGATGAAGCGGGTGAAGGGAGCGCTTCCGCCCTTGGGCTGGAATTCCTTCTTCATGAATGCCATGCAGAAGCTTCCCAGGACGAGACCGATGATCTCGGGACGGATGTACTCAACGGCAGCAGCCTTGTGAAGGCCGAGGCCGCCGGCGGTGTCTCTGATGAAGCATGCGATGCAGAATCCCATGTTCTTGGGATTGCCGAACTTGACCAGAAGAGCTCCGCAGACGCCGACGATGAGGCCGGCGATCAGGATAGTGAGTCTTTCTTTCTTTTCAGTCATCTTGATTGCCTTTCTTGTTGATTTTTAAAGGGCGCAGATACGCCCCATCATATGAATGCACAGGCAATATATCACCGGCTGAAGGAAGTGTCGACCAAAATATACTGATAAATGGCTGCGGTGATAAAAGGATGTAAATAATTATCATTTAGATTTGCAATAAAGTTATAAGCATGTATAATAATTGTGACGCATAAAAGATTTGATAAATGATTAAAAAGTCTTTAATAGCAGGCCGATACACAAAAAGACGCATTTAATACTTCAATTTATTCGAAAGCGGGGACTGCGCTGCAGATAATTGAAAACTGTTTTTGCATTTGCTTTTATATTACGGTTATGTTATCATTCCATAACCATTCAGGAGGTCGATCATGAACAAATGTTATCTCGACAACGGCAGCACCAGCTTCCCCAAGCCCAGGGAAGTCGCTGACGCAGTTTACGAGTATATGACCGGAGTAGGCGCCAATATCGGAAGAGGCGGCTACGAGAGCGCCTACAGCGCGGCCGAGAAGGTCTTCGAGACCCGGGAGCTCCTGGCCGAGCTCTTCAACGGCGGCGACTGCAGGAACGTGGTATTCACCAAGAACATAACCGAGAGCCTCAACGTGGTCCTCAAGGGGCTCCTCAAGCCCGGCGACCACATATTGGTCTCTTCCATGGAGCATAACGCGGTGATGCGTCCCGTGGTCCAGCTGGCTTCCAAGGGGGTCTCCTTCGACAGGATCCCCTGCAGGCAGGACGGGAGCCTGATCCTCGAAGAGGTGGAGCCTCTGATCAGGCCTGAGACCAGGGCCGTCGTCATGATGCACGCCAGCAACGTCTGCGGCACTGTGATGCCTGCGGAAGAGATCGGAAGGATCTGCAAGGAGCACGGTATCTTCTTTATATTAGACGCAGCTCAGACCGCCGGCCTCCTTCCCATAGACATGGAGAAGATGAACATCGACGTCCTCTGCTTCACCGGCCACAAGAGCCTGCTCGGGCCCCAGGGCATCGGCGGCTTCATCCTCAAGGAGCACATGGTCCCTCTGATCGATCCTCTGCTCTCCGGCGGCACCGGCAGCATGAGCGACAGCGAGGAGGTCCCCGACTTCATGCCCGACCGTTTCGAGCCCGGCACCATGAACCTTCCCGGGATCATGGGCCTTCGCGCCGCCCTCCGCTGGCATAAGGAGCAGGGCATGGGCACAGTGCTCTCCCACGAGCTGGCCCTTACCAAAGCCTTCCTTGAGGGCCTTGCCCCCCTGGAAGAGGAGGGGCTTCTCAGGATCTGCGGCAGAAGGGACTGCGAGGGCAGGGTCGGCGTGGTCTCGATAATGTCCACCGAGACCGATCCCGCGGAGCTCTCCTTCAGGCTCGACA
>JAFRQL010000207.1 GCA_017428655.1 Bacillota bacterium
CCAGCCTACCTGAACCCGCATCGTAGAAGCAGAAATAATCTGAAGCAAATTGCTCCGTGCTCCATGAATCTGCAAGGCAAAAGCAGAAAGCATCCTAAACCACGAAACTCCGGATCTCCCAAGTCCGCATCGCTGCCGCAGCCCTTTCCTACTGCTTGTATACGACCTTTCCGTCCAAGACGGTGACATAAGCCTGGGCGCCGAGCTCGTGCATCGGATCGGCGGTCCATACGACCACGTCGCCGTCCTTGCCTGCTTCAAGGCTTCCTACCCTGTCGCCGATGCCGGTGCTGTTGGCGGAGTTGATGGTGATGGCCTTCCAGGCCTCCTCCTCCTTAAGACCTGCGTTGACCGCAAGTCCCGCGCACATGGGCAGATACTGGAGAGGAATGACCGGAGCGTCGGTGATGATGCTGATGGTCAGGCCCTTCTCGTTGAGGACTCTCGGGGTATCGAAGCACTTGTTGAGCAGCTCGATCTTGCTCTTAGCGCCGAAGGTCGGTCCTACGAAGGCGGGATAATTTTCTTCGGCCAGCTCGTCAGCGATCAGATGGCCCTCGGTGCAGTGGTCCAGGGTCAGCTTGACGCCGAATTCCTTGGCGACCCTGATGGAGCTCAGGATGTCGTCAGCCCTGTGGGCGTGGGCCTTGAGGGGGATCTTGCCTTCCAGCACGGGGATCATGGCCTCAAGCTTCATATCGAAGGGCGGGTTCTTACCGTCGGCCTTGTCCTTCATGTAACGCTGGGTCTTGAACAGCAGCTCTCTGAGCAGTGCGACGACGGCCATCCTGGTCATCGGGCTCTTGCCCTTCTGACCGTAGCAGCCCTTGGGGTTCTCGCCGAATGCTACCTTCATGGCGACGGGGTCCTTGACGATCATCTTGTCGACGCGCTTGCCGACCAGCTTGATGGCGGTAAAGGTGCCGCCCACGACGTTGGCGCTTCCGGGGCCGGTGACGGCGGTGGTGACGCCGCCCTGGATGGCCAGGGGGAAGGCTTCGTCCAGAGGATTGATGGAATCGATGGCGCGCAGCTGCGGGGTCACAGGCTCGACGATCTCGTTGTAGTCCATGCCTTCCCAGCGCATCGCGGTGTTGTCAAGGCCGATGTGGCAGTGAGCCTCGACGCAGCCCGGAGTGACCAGTCTGCCCTCGGCGTCGATGACCTCGGCTCCCTTGGGAGCAGCGATCTTCTCAGCGACCTTCTCGATCTTGCCTTCGTCATTGATGAGGACGCAGCCCTTCTCCAGGTCCGGGCCTGCCATTGTCTTTACGTGTCCGTTCTTGATAAGAAGCATATTCTTGTTCCTTTCTTATTTTTAAGGATGATTAACGTAATATAAATTATGTTTAGAAAGCTCGCACCCCACAGATCTCACATCCGCGGAGCCCGCTCTTCCCTATCTCTGATAAACGACCTTGCCTTCGATGATGGTGGTCTCCGCCATGGCGCCAAGCTCGCGCATGGGGTTTCCGGTCCAGATGACCACGTCGCCGTCCTTGCCGGGTTCGAGGCTCCCGACTCTGTCGCCTATGCCGGTGCTGTTGGCGGGATTGATGGTGATAGCCTTCCAGGCTTCTTCTTCCTTAAGACCGGCGTTGACCGCGAGCCCAGCGCACATGGGCAGGTAC
>JAFRQL010000208.1 GCA_017428655.1 Bacillota bacterium
CCCTTCGGACAAAATCCCCGGGGTCGCGGGCATCGGCAAGGTAACGGCGCAGAAACTGATCCAGCAGTTCGGATCCATCGAGGCTCTGTACGAGGGGCTGGACCAGGTCCAGGGCAAGAGCGTCAAGGCGAAGCTTGAGGAGGGCAGGATGGATGCCTTCTTCAGCAAGAAGCTGGCGACCATCGTAAGGAACGTTCCCGTCGAATACGGGATCGATGACTGCGTCATAAGCCCCCAGGACAAGGACAGGCTCATCGAGCTCTACAGCAGGCTGGAGTTCAGGACCTACCTGAACAAGCTGATGAAGGAGGACGGTCCCGCCCGGGAGAGCGCCGCAAAGGACTCTGAAAGCGCAGAAAGCTCTCTGGCGATCGAGGCAGCCGGCACGCCTTCCGCCGCCCCGGCAGGGGACTATCCCTCCGCGGAACACGTTACCGATAAAGCGGAAGCCCTGAGGCTGATGAAGGAATGCTTTGACTGTGGGGATATCGTCATCGATATCGCCAGCGACCTTAGCCACGTCAGGACGCCGTCCCTTGACGCCGTAGAGGTCCTCTGCGCTAAAGGCTGCTATAAATTCGCCTGCGACGGCCTGGCCGAGATCGTCAGCGAGGCTCTCAAGGGCCGCAGCATCCGCATGACAGGCTTTAATCTCGGCAGGATCTATTACGTCCTGCTGGCAAGAGGCATCGACTGCAGCGGAGTCACCGCGGAGTTCGACTGCGCCCTCGCTCAGTACGTCCTTCATCCCGGCACCAAGGCTCCCCAGCTGGAGGATCTTATCTTCGAAAGGTTCCACGAGGAGCTCGCCAAGGCTCCCGCCGGCGGGCAGCTGGCCATGTTCAGCGAACAGGACGGAACAAGGCCCGATCCGGGAAAGAAGCTCTATTTGATGCGGGCACTCTCGGAGATCCAGGAGAAGGAGATCGAAAAGGAGGACCTGACCTTCGTCTTCAGGCAGATCGAGCTTCCTCTGGCAAAGGTCATGGCGTCCATGGAGGCCAAGGGCTTTCGCACCGACGGAGACTTCCTCAGGGGCTTCGGCAGCACCCTCAAGGAGGGCGTCAGGGCCCTGGAGCAGGGGATCTACGGTCTTGCCGGGGAGAGCTTCAACATCAATTCTCCCAAGCAGCTGGGCGCAATCCTTTTTGAAAAGCTGGGCCTTCCCGCGGGAAAGAAGACCAAGAGCGGTTATTCCACCAGCGCGGACATCCTGGAAAAGCTGGCTCCCGACTATCTCATAGTCGAAAAGATCCTGGAGTACCGGACCCTTTCAAAGCTGGATTCCACCTATGTTGAGGGCATGCTCCCCCTGATAGCCGAGGACGGCAGGATCCACGCCCACTTCCAGCAGACCGTGACCGCCACGGGCAGGATCAGCTGCACTGAACCGAACCTTCAGAACATCCCCGTAAGACAGGAGCTGGGAAGAAAGCTCCGCACCGCCTTCACCGCGGACTCCGGCGACCATATCCTCATCGGCGCCGACTATTCCCAGATCGAGCTCCGCGTCATGGCCCATATGTCCGGGGACGAGACCCTGATCGACGCCTTCAACAAGGGGCTGGACATTCACAGGGAGACCGCCTCCAAGGTCTTCGGAGTGCCTCAGGAGCTGGTGACGTCCGAGATGAGGTCCAATGCCAAGGCCGTAAATTTCGGCGTCATCTACGGCATGAGCGGCTTCGGACTGGCGTCCGAGCTCACCATAACCAGAAAAGAGGCTGAGCAGTACATCAAGGACTATTTCGACAGATTCCCCCAGGTCAAGGCCTTCCTCGACAGGAGCGTGGAGGAGTGCAGAAGGACCGGCCGCGCCAGGACCCTTTACGGCAGGAAGAGGGAGGTCCCCGAGATCGGCGCGTCCCAGTTCATGGTAAGGCAGCTGGGCGAAAGACTGGCCATGAACACTCCCATCCAGGGGACGGCCGCCGATATCATCAAGCTGGCGATGATCAAGGTATACGACAGGCTGGCGGAGGAATGCCCGGGCTCTGATCTCATACTCCAGGTCCACGACGAGCTCATCATCAACGCCAGAAAGGATCAGGCGGACAAGGTCAGAAAGCTGCTGGTCTCGGCCATGGAAGAGGCCGCGGACCTTAAGGTAAAGCTGGAAGTGTCTCTGGAAGAGGGGGACAACTGGTACCAGCTGAAGTAGGTGGGAGACATGATCAAGATCGCGCTCACCGGGAGCATCGGAGCAGGAAAGAGCACCGTAGCGGAAGTTCTCAGGTCTGTCGGCGCGCAAGTGATCGACGCCGACGCCATCTCAAGGAGGGTGACCGAAAAGGATACTCTTCTTCTTGCCCATCTCGCCAGGGTATTCGGGGATGATATCATCAGCGAAGACGGGACTCTGGACCGGCAGAGGATGGCCGAGGTCGGCTTCGCGGACCCCGCGTCGTATCTTCGCATGAACGGGATGATCCAGACCGCCATAAAGATAAAGATGCTCGACAAGTTAAAGCTTCTGGAGTGCTGCGGGTATAAGGCGGCCTTTGCCGAGGTCCCGCTCCTCTTTGAAGCCGGCTGGGACAGGGAGTTCGATCTCTGCTGGACGGTCTCAGCGCCTGAAAAACTGAGGATCGAAAGGGTAAAGAAGCGCTCCGGCCTTTCGGATGAGCAGATCCTTGCCCGCATGGCGAAGCAGATGCCTCAGGAGGAAAAAGAGAGGAGGGCGGATCTGGTCATCGTCAACGACGGCGATATGAACGCCCTCAGGAAGGCGGTCTATGAGGCTGCCGCGCCTCTTTTAGGGATATGAAAAAAGCTCCGGATAACCGGAGCTTTTTCTTTCTAGAGCTTTTCGCACTGCTGGTTGAGATATTCCATCCGCCGGTCTATGGCGTCGGAGAGCTCGGCGCATTCGTGGAGCTCTCTCAGGATCTGGTCGCTGAAGTCCAGGTCCTTTTTGTATTTCATGTCGTGCTCAAGGCTTGCCCACCAGTCCATGGCCAGGGTCCTGATCTGGATCTCAACCTTCATCATCTTCTTTCTGTTGTGGAGGAAGATGGGGATGGCGATGATCAGGTGCAGGCTCCTGTAACCGTTGGGCTTGGGATTGGCGATGTAATCCTTTCTCGCGATCAGTTCCACGTCGTCCTGCATCAGAAGGGCGTCGGCCAGCTCGTATACGTCGGACTGATAGGAGCAGATGACCCTGACCCCCGCCACGTCGTTTAGGTTCTTTTCAATGCTGTCGATGCTGATGTCCCAGCTGTTCCTTGAGAGCTTGTCGATGATGCTGTCGGGGGATTTGAGCCTCAGTTTGATGCTCTGGATGGGATTTCTGTCGTATTTGACCGAAAAATCCTCGCTCAAGACCTTGAATTTTGTCTCTACCTCCATCATGGCGCAGCGGTAATAGGACATGAGTTCTTTATACGGAAGGCTCTTTTCCCTGGCCCATTCGATGAGGCTCTCCTGTTTTATAAGCATGTTGAGTCCGGTTTCCATGTTCAGACCTCCTGTTATTCATTCTATATTTATAGTTTAACACGTTATTGTGTCGATTCGGGGAAGAAGGTGCTTGCGATCGTCAAGTTTAAATATGTTTTTCATGCAGTGATCGATTACTTTTCACGATCTTATATGACAGCTCCTTTGACGTTGAATTCTGAACATTTTAAAGCCGCCCGGATGATACGGGTGGCTTGTTATATAACGGGTGATATTATAATTTTGGCCGGCCGGTGCGGCCGCGGCAGGCATGATCGTTCTTATCCGGTGACTATGGGAAGGGTGGAGCCTCCGTAGGGCATGGCAATGACGGTGGCGTCGGGTCCCAGGACGGAGACCGCTGCCTTATATGCATCTGAAACGGTGCCGAAGGGCTTCATGAAGATCTTCCTGACGAAGTCGTCCTCAAGGTGCGACACCAGATAGATGTCCGCGTGTTCCAGGACCATGGCGATGGCGGCCGCCTTATGTCCGCCCAGCTTGAAGTCCGCCTTTACCCTGTCGATGAGGTCGTGGGGCTTCTGGGCCTCGAGCATCCACTGCTCAAAGGTCCTTTCGCCCAGACCCTCCTGGCAGGCTCCCACGAGGATCACGATGCCTCCGTCCTTCACGGCGTGCTTGGCGTTGTCCAGGGCCTTCTGGGTCTGGTAGAGGTTGAGGTCCTTGGGAGCGCCCCCCTGGGAGACGATGACGATGTCGGCCCGCTCTTTAATGGGCTTTCTGTAGATGGTGTCCAGGAAGGCGCAGGCCTTTCTGTGGGCTTTGGTAACGTCGCCGGCGGCGGCGTAGATGATGTTCTTATGGGCGTCCAGTACCACGTTGAGTATGAAATCTATGCCCAGCATGGCGGCGGCTTCTTCGATGTCCTCCCTGATGGGATTGCCCTCGAGCCTTCCGGCGCAGGCCTCGTCTCTTACCATCATCCGGTGGTTCATCTGGATGGCGGAGCGGGTGGAGACTCCGGGCATCATGGCCTTGGCTCCTCCGGAGTAGCCTGCGAAATAGTGATATTCCACGTTGCCCAGGGCTATCCTGACGTCGGCGCCCGCGACGTTCCTGTCGAAATCGCAGGGGGTGCCGGCCCTTGTGGTCCCCAGATGGACGGTGTCATCGGGATTTGAATCGATGACCCTGATCTCGGAAAAGGCTCGTTCTCCCGCCAGATGGCGCCTTTCCTCCTCGGTATGGTGCCTGTGGCTGCCCAGGGCGAGGACCAGGGTGATGTCTGATGGGGCTGCTCCCGCTGCGTAGAGCTCGTCGAGAAGGGCGGGCATCACCTTCCATGTGGGCATGGGGCGGGTGATGTCGCTGGATACGATGGCGATCTTTTTGCCCGGGGAAACGATGTCCTTAAGGCAGGGCGAGTCGATGGGGAAGGAGAGGGCGTCCATGACCAGCTTTTCTTCGCTTTCCTTTGCCTCGTATTCCGAGGCGGTAAGAACGTCGAGGACCAGGTCGTCCCGGACCTCCACCTGCTGGGTCTCTTTCCCGATGCCGAAATTCAAAAGCATATGATACCTCGCTGTATTTATAAAATGTGACGTGATCTGATTCGTTCTATTTATGATATCATATGAACGGACTTTAGTGCAGGACGATCTTCCCGAAGAGGGGATATCTTTTAAGTCAGGGCAGGATATTGAGTTTTTGAGCCGCATATGTACTTTATGCGGCTTTTGTGATAATATAAATTGTTAATTTATGCAGAAATGCAGCGGAGCAGTTATGGCAGATCAAAAGAAAAAAACTACAAAGACTACCTCCGGAACGAGATCCAAAAAGAGCAGCGCCTCTTCCTCGTCCGGAGCGCAAGATAAAGAAAGAAAACGCATGAGCGCCGCCGAGAAGCAGGCCGCTCTCTACAAAAGAAAGAAGGTCCACGACGAAAGGTTCGCTATCCTCATCATCGCCCTGGGACTGATACTTCTCATCATGAGCTTAAGGCCCGAGGATTCAGGCGTCATCGGACGCTGGGTCAACGGGTTCCTCTTTGGACTTTTGGGAAAGGCCGCTTTTGCCGTCCCGTATTTCTTCATATTCTTCGGAGCGCTGATATTTACCGGCAGGATGGCTCTTCTTACGTTCAAGACCTGGATCGCCATCATCATGCTCTTCGTCGCGGTGGCCTGCATGTTCGCCGTGGGACCGGCTTCCGGAAGCGCAGGAGTCACGGTCAACGCTATAAAGGAATTCTATCAGACCGGAAGGCTGGGCGGAGGAGTCCTCGGGACCCTTCTCGCCATCGGTCTTCTCAAGGCAGTCGGCAGGATCCCCCTGTATCTGGTCTGCCTTGCGGTCATCGCCATCGCGCTCCTCTTCATCATCGACACCCCGCTGTCCTCGGGCCTTGACGACTGGAGGATCAGAAGGAAAGCCGTGAAGAAGCAGAAGGAAGAGGAGAGGCAGGACATCGCCGAATACGAGGCCCGCCAGAGGCTCGAAAAGGAAGAGAAGGCCAGACAGGCGGCGGAGGCTGCCGCAGAGGCCGCTGCTGCCCAGGCTGCCGCAAAGGCCGCGTCGGTCCAAACCGTTTCGGGTGAAAAGCCGGTCAGCCTCTTCGATAAGATCAGGGAAAAGGAAGAGGCCGCAAGGCTCAAGAAAGAGAATATCGTCGCTCTGGCGGCGTCGGAGACCCTTGGAAAGAACGACCAGAAGGAGGCCGCAAAGCCTGCTGTCGACGAGGTCCCGGCCCCTGTCCAGAAGACCGAAAAGCCCCAGCAGCAAGCTCCCGCTGAGGAGCCCCGCCAGGAGGCTCCTGCTCCTGCGATCCATCAGCCCGAGCCCGCGCCGGAGCCTGTCAAGCCCGTGCAGAAAACTCCTGAGCCCAAGCCCGAGATCGCGGGACTCACCCCCGAATCCATCGGAAGGAAGACCGCCGTTCCCGGCGAGAACATAACCGACAATCAGCAGAAGATCCTCGATTACGTGAGGGACGAGAACCTCTTTGCCGGCATAGAGAAGATAGAAGGCTTCGGCCTCAACGCGGAGAAGAAGACCCAGGACGAAAAGCCTCAGAGGTCTGTCCCCGCAGAGCACAAGGAGGATGTCGAAAAGGCAAAGCCCGCAGAAGCCCCGGCTCCCGAGCCTGTTCCCGCACCCGCAAAGCCGGAAGAAGAGCCCCAGCCCGCCGCTGCAGCGCCGGTCCAGACTGCTCCCGCTGAGCCTCAGGGCTACGTATTCCCGCCCATCGACCTGCTGAGACAGGCTCCCGCTGCGAGAAAGGACGGAAGCGGTGACGATCTTGCCAGCCAGGCCAAGCTCCTTGAGGACACCCTGGCAAGCTTCGGGGTCAACGCCAGCGTCATCGACGTGGTCAAGGGGCCGGCCGTCACCAGATTCGAGGTCCAGCCCGCCACCGGCGTCAAGGTCTCAAGGATCACCAGCCTTCAGGACGATTTGGCCCTGAACCTCAGGGCGAAGAGCCTCAGGATCGAGGCGCCCATCCCCGGCAAGGCCGCCGTCGGCATCGAGATCTCCAACGACGCCATCGCCGCAGTATACCTTCGCGAGATCATCGATTCTAAGGAATTCAAAAACGCTAAGTCCAAGATCTCGGTGGGCCTGGGAAGAGGCATCTCCGGCACCAGCGTGGTCGCCAACCTCAAGGACATGCCCCATCTGCTGATCGCTGGCGCCACAGGCTCCGGAAAGAGCGTCTGCATCAACAGCATCATAATCAGTCTGCTCTATAAAGCGTCACCCGACGAGGTCAAGCTCATCCTGGTAGACCCCAAGGTGGTCGAGCTCAGCTGCTACAACGGGATCCCCCATCTGATGGTCCCCGTGGTCACCGAGCCCGCCAAGGCTGCCGCGGCCCTGGGCTGGGCAGTCGCCGAGATGAACGACCGCTACAACAAGTTCGCCGACAGGGGAGTGAGAGACCTTCAGTCCTACAACGAGGCGGTCCGCGCTGACGGCGAGGAAGACCTGCTCATGCCCCAGATCGTCATAATCATCGACGAGCTGGCCGACCTGATCATGGCCGCCCAGAACCAGGTGGAGGACTACATCAGCAGGCTGGCAGCCAAGGCAAGGGCGGCCGGCATGCACCTGATCGTCGCGACCCAGAGGCCTTCCGTCGACGTCATCACCGGCGTCATCAAGGCGAACATCCCCTCCAGGATCGCCTTCGCGGTGTCCTCTCAGGTGGATTCCAGGACAATCCTCGATATGGCAGGCGCCGAAAAGCTGCTGGGCAAGGGCGATATGCTCTACAGTCCCCAGGGCATCAGCAAGCCGGTGAGGGTCCAGGGCAGCTTCGTCTCCGACCAGGAGGTCTTCGACGTCATCGACTTTATAAAGCAGAACTGCGAGAAGGTCAACTACAGCGAATCGGTGACCACCGCCATGAACAAGGCGGGAGCGGGTCCCGCGGCCCAGTCCGACGAGGACGACGAACTTCTTGCCGACGCCATCGACACGGTGGTAAGGTCCGAGACCGCTTCGGTCTCAAGCCTTCAGAGGCGCTTCAGGATCGGTTACAACAGGGCTGCCAGGCTCATCGATCTCATGGAAGAGAGGGGAATAGTCGGCCCCGCCGACGGGTCCAAGCCCAGAAAGGTGCTGCTCTCCATCGAGCAGTACGAGGATCTGGTGGCCAGCTCCCAGGGCGGAGAGCCCGTCCCCGACGAGATAGACGCATATACGGAGGACCGCTGATTTGAAGATCTACATCAAGACGCTGGGCTGCGAGAAGAATACCGTTGATTCCGAGTACGCCGCCGGTCTGCTGGCTTCAAGGGGCCATTCCCTGGTGGATGATCCGGCGGATTCCGACGCCATGCTGGTCAACACCTGCGGGTTCATCAACGACGCCAAGGCCCAGTCCATCGAGACCATAATCGAGCTGGGAAAGATAAAGACTCCGGATCAGAAGCTCTTCGTCTCCGGCTGCCTTTCCCAAAGATACGCCGAAGATCTTAAGAAGCTGATGCCCGAGGTGGACGGTTTTCTGGGAGTCAACGATTACGCCAGGCTCCCCGAGCTCATCGAGATGGACGGCTTCGAGCCGGTCACGTCCACTGAGGACAGGGTCTTCGACGAGCTGGGTCCCAGGCTGGACAGCATCAGGGAGACTCCCTGGACCGCGCCAATAAAGATCGCCGAGGGCTGCAACAACGTGTGCACCTACTGCGCGATCCCCTTTATGAGAGGAAAATACAGGAGCAGAAAGCCCGAGAACGTCATAAGAGAGGCCGAAGCCCTGGCCGCGTCCGGCGTAAAAGAGCTGGTCGTCATCGCCCAGGACGTCACCGCCTACGGCTGCGATCTCGTCAGCGGGGCGCAGCGGGCGGAGATGCTCCCGGACCTTCTCAGGAAGCTCTGCCGCATCGAAGGGATCCACTGGATCAGGCTGATGTACTGCTACGAGGACGAGATCACCCAGCAGCTCATCGACGTCATAAAAGAAGAACCTAAGATCTGCAGATATATCGACATCCCGATCCAGCATTCGAATGACAGGGTGCTGAAGGCGATGAACCGCAAATCCACTGATCTTTCGATCAGGTCTACCATAAAAAGATTACGTGAACAGATCCCCGGCATCGTCATCAGGACGACTCTCATAGCGGGATTTCCCACCGAGACCAGAGCAGAGCACATGGAGCTCCGCCGGTTCGTCTCCGACATGCGATTTGACAGGCTGGGCGTCTTCGCCTATTCCAAGGAAGAGGGCACCGCGGCCGCAAAGATGAAGCCTCAGATCAGAAAGGACGTCAAGGAGAGGCGCCGGGACAGGATCATGGAGATCCAGAGGGTCATCTCCCTTGAGAACAACCGGCAGTATGTCGGAAGGGTCCTGGAGGTGCTCTGCGAAGAGGACTGCGAGGACGGGAGCTTTATCGGAAGGAGCGCCATGGACGCTCCCGAGATAGACAACAGCGTCATCTTCACCTCGGACGAGCCGGTGCTCCCCGGCACATTCGTGAACGTCATCATCGAAGATGCATTTGATTACGATCTTACAGGAAAGGTGGTAGGCGCTGATGAATCTACCAAATAAACTCACAATATCGAGGGTCGTCGCCGTGCCCGTCTTCGTCTTTCTCTACATGAAGGGCTTCAATACGGCGGCTTTCGTCATTTTCTGCCTGGCGTCCCTTACCGACATGCTGGACGGAAAGATCGCGAGAAAATACGATCTCATCACCAATTTCGGAAAGATCATGGATCCTCTTGCTGACAAGATCCTGGTCTATTCCGCCTTCTGCCTCATGGTCGAGAACGGCATCGTCCCGTCCTGGATGCTCATCGTCATCCTCTGCAGGGAGTTCGTCGTCGCCGGCATGAGGACCGTCGCCGCGTCGGAGGGCATAGTCATCGCCGCCGGGATGAGCGGAAAGATCAAGACTGTCCTTCAGATGATCGCGGTGCCTCTGCTGATCCTCGGAAAGCCCGATATAGTCATGACCCTGGGGCAGGTGTTCCTCTGGGCAGCCCTGATAATGACCGTCGTATCGGGGGTCGAATACGTTTATAAGAACCGTCAGGTCTTTTCAATGTGACGCTAAGTCAGTAAAGGAACTATCGATCATGAAGTGCACAGTGCTCACCGTCGGGACGGAGATCCTCTTCGGTTCCATAGTAAACACTAACTCGGTATTCATCTCCCAGCAGCTGCAGGAGCTGGGCATCGACGTCATGTACCACATGTCCGTCGGTGACAACCCGGTCAGGCTCAAGGAGATGCTGGCCCACGCCTATCTCGACTGCGACATGGTCATCACCACCGGAGGCCTGGGACCCACCCAGGACGACCTCACGAAGGAGATGATCTGCGAGTATTTCGGGGAAAGGAACATCGAATTCCCCGAAGAGATGAGAAAGGTCGAGGCCTTCTTTGAGAAGAGCGGAAGGAAGATGACCGAGAACAACAGAAAGCAGGCCTTCTTCCCCGAGCACGCGGAGACCCTGGCCAATCCCAACGGCACCGCTCCCGGCTTCTGGCTGAACAAAAACGGAAAGATCATCATCTCAATGCCCGGACCTCCCTCGGAGATGCGGCCGATGATGGTCAACGAGGTCCGTCCAAGGCTCCTTGCCATGCAGGACGCGGCCCTGTATTCTCGCAATATAATGACCTACGACATCGGAGAATCCGCCCTTGAGACCGAGCTTTTGGAGTTCATCGACGGGCAGACCGATCCGACCCTGGCCACATACGCGGGGACCTTCCAGTGCAAGCTCAGGATCACCTCCAAGAGAAAGACCCTCAAAGAAGCCCAGGCTGCCGTGGACGACATGACGTCCAGGGTCTGCGCAAAGATCCCGGACAATATCTACAGCATCGACGGCGAGGAGCTTCCGGCCGTCGTCCTGAGGATGCTCAAGGAGAAGGGACTTACTCTGTCCGCCTGCGAGAGCTGCACCGGCGGCATGTTCGCAGCGGCGGTGACTGACGTTCCCGGAGCCTCCGAGGTCTTCGACAGGAGCCTGGTCACTTATACCGAAAGGGCGAAGATGGAGGAACTGGGCGTCAGCCCCAAGACCCTGGAGGAGTTCAGCGCCGTCAGCGCCAGGACCGCCGAGGAGATGGCGGAAGGCCTTCACAGGGCGTCGGGCAGCGACGTCTGCGTCTCGGTGACCGGATACGCCGGGCCCACCGGAGGCACCGAAGAAGATCCTGTCGGGACCTTCTACGTCGGTCTTTATCACGACGGGCGCTGCACGGCCCAAAGGTTCACCACCAGAAGGCCCACAAGGATGCGGGTAAGAGAGTACGCCGTCCTGCAGATGTTCCTCAGGATATATAAAGCCTTGAAATAATCTATTGACATTTATGGAATAATATGGTAGTATGACTCTGCCGTTATTATTCCCTTGACTGCTGCGTCAATTAGGCATATTATATATACGAACAAATGTTCTTTTGCTTGATCACAGGAGGAAACCATGGCTGCAACCAACAGCAACAACACCAAGAGCGAAAAGGATAAGGCCCTTGAGGCTGCACTCCTACAGATAGACAGAAAGTTCGGCAAGGGCTCCATCATGACCCTTGGCGACGACAACGCCAGGCTGGATATCGATGCGATATCCACAGGCTCCGTGAGCCTGGATCTTGCCTGCGGCATCGGAGGACTTCCCAAGGGCAGGATCATCGAGATCTACGGTCCCGAATCCTCAGGCAAGACCACCCTTGCTCTTCACGTCATCGCGGAGGCCCAGAAGCAGGGCGGCCGCTGCGCCTTCATCGACGCCGAGCATGCCCTCGACCCGGTCTACGCCAGGAATCTCGGCGTTCAGATCGACGATCTTTTGGTCGCCCAGCCCGATACCGGAGAAGACGCCCTGGAGATCTGCGAGATGCTGGTAAGGAGCGCCGCCATCTCCGTAGTCGTCATCGACTCGGTAGCGGCCCTCGTTCCCAAGTCCGAGATCGAAGGCGACATGGGAGACAGCCACGTAGGCCTTCAGGCCAGGCTCATGTCCCAGGCTCTTAGAAAGATCACCGGCGTGGCCAACAAGACCGGCACCATGATCATTTTCATCAACCAGCTGAGAGAAAAGATCGGCGTCATGTTCGGAAATCCCGAGACCACCACAGGCGGCAGGGCCCTCAAGTTCTACGCCTCCGTCAGACTGGACGTCAGAAGGGTGGAGTCCATCAAGCAGGGCGACAACGTCATCGGGAACAGGACCAAGGTAAAGGTCGTAAAGAACAAGGTAGCGCCCCCGTTCAAGTTCACCGAATTCGACATCATGTACGGCAAGGGCATCTCCAAGTCCGGCGATATCCTCGACTGCGCCGTCGAGGCCGGTCTGCTTGAAAAGTCCGGATCCTGGTACAGTTACAAGGGCGAGAGGATAGGTCAGGGCAGGGAGAACGTCAAGACCTATCTGGAAGAGCACACCCAGCTGCTGGATGATCTCGAAGCTCAGATCAAGGAGAAATACATCTCCAAGAGAGGCGACGAGGAGCCCGAAGAGGACATCAAGGTTGACGAAGACGGCGTCGTGATCGAGTAGATCATCCGCCTTGAAAAGGCTCGTAAAAACTTGATATCTTCACATAAAAGTGTTTGACAACCCCGGTCCGGTATGCTATCTTATTAGCGTTGCCGCTCCAAGCAGGTAATTTTTAAGTGCGCAATGCCACCTGCACAGGCGAGACCGGATAGAGGAGGTAAAAATCATAATGTACGCTATCATCAAGACCGGCGGAAAGCAGTATCAGGTCTCCGAAGGAGACGTGATCAACGTCGAAAAACTCAATGCACAGGTAGGCGAGACCGTTGCCATCGGAGAAGTCCTGGCAGTCGGTACCGAGGACGGTGTGGTCGTAGGCAAGCCCTTCGTTGAGGGAGCCTATGTCAACGCAGAGGTCCTGGAGCAGGGAAAGGCCAAGAAGGTCATCATCTTCAAGTACAAGGCCAAGAAGGATTCCCGCAAGAAGCAGGGACATCGTCAGCCCTATACTCAGCTCCAGATCAAGAGCATCACTAAGTAGTTTCCCGTTTAAGGAGGTAAGACCATGGCAAGTAAAAAAGGTGTAGGAAGCTCTAAGAACGGTCGCGACAGCGAGGCTAAACGTCTTGGTATCAAGAGAAACGACGGTCAGTTCGTAAACGCAGGGACCATTCTTGTACGTCAGAGAGGGACCAAGTTCCATCCCGGCAACAATGTTGGTATCGGCGGTGACGATACGCTGTTCGCAATGCAGGACGGAGTCGTAAAGTTCGAGAGAATGGACAAGACCCGCAAGCAGGTCAGCGTTTATTCCAAGGAAGCTTAATGCCTGCCCCTATGATACCGACGTATCATAGGGGATTTTATATTTTTGAGACAGGAAGATCACCATGTTTGTCGATAAGGCTCAGATACTGATCAGATCAGGCAAGGGCGGGAACGGGGCTGTGTCCTTCAGAAGGGAGCCCTTCATCCCCCAGGGAGGTCCTGACGGCGGCAACGGAGGAAGAGGCGGAGATATCATCATCAAGGCCGACGGTAACCTCCGCACCCTGATGGATTTCCGCTACAAGCGCAAATATGAGGCCGAGAACGGAGAAGACGGAAGAGGCCGCCAGCAGTACGGAAAGGACGGAAAGGATCTGCTCATCAAGGTACCGGTGGGGACCATCGTCAAAGACGTCCAGACCGGGAACATACTTGCCGATCTCAAGGAGAACGGCAGCAGCTTCGTCGCAGCTAAGGGCGGCAAGGGCGGCAAGGGCAACGTCTTTTACAAGAACTCTGTCCGCCAGGCTCCCAATTTCGCCGAGGCCGGAGGCGCTTCAAGGGAGCGGACCATCGAGCTGGAGCTCAAGCTCCTGGCCGACGTAGGGCTCATAGGCTTTCCCAATGTGGGTAAGTCCAGCTTTCTCTCGGTCTCGACCAACGCCAATCCCAAGATCGCTGACTATCACTTCACGACCATCTATCCCAACCTGGGCATCGTCAGCCTTTACGATAATTCCTTCGTTTTGGTGGACATCCCGGGCCTCATAGAAGGGGCGTCGGAGGGCCTTGGCATGGGCCACGAGTTCCTCAAGCACGTGGAGAGAACCAAGGTCCTGATCCATGTGGTCGACGTGTCCGGAAGCGAGGGAAGGGACCCCATAGAGGACTTCGAGACTATCAATTCCGAGCTCAAGACTTACAGCGAGAAGCTCGCTTCAAAGCCCGTGATCGTCGCTGCCAACAAGATCGATCTGGCCGATGACGAGGCTCTCGAGAGGTTCACCCAGTACGCCGAGAAGAAGGGCTACAAGGTCTATCCCATGTGCGCTCCCATCAACGAGGGCGTAAAGGAAGTCCTGGACGCCGCCTATCAGGCACTTCTCAGGTACGAAGAGGAAAACGAGCCCGAAGAGATCGCGGTGGTCTCCGAGCCCGACGAGGATCCCGACTACAGGGATATCCATGTGAGCCGCGAGAACGGCTGCTACGTCGTCACGGGAAAGCAGCTGAGAAAGATCTTCGACTCCACCAATTTCAACGATACAGGGTCTCTCAGATACCTTTATAAGTACATCGAGGGCAAGGGCGCCATCCAGACCATGCTCTCCATGGGCATGAAGGAGGGGGACACCATCAGGGTATTTGACTACGAATTCGAATACGTCGATGAATAATACAGAAGTTTACGAGAAGCTGGAAGCGATCCTTCCGCTGGTCGAAAAGCCCGCAAGATACATAGGGGAAGAGCCCAACTGCGTCATCAGGGATCCGGACGCGGATACTTTTCGCTTTGCCTTCTGTTTTCCGGACACCTACGAGATCGGCATGTCCTATCTTGGCATGCAGATCCTTTACAACGTCCTGAACAATACCGAAGGCTGCTACTGCGAGAGGGCCTTCGCCCCTGAAAAGGACATGATCGGCGAGATGAGAAAAGCCGGCCTTCCTCTGTTCACCCTGGAGACCAAGACACCGCTCTCCCAGATGGACATGGTCGGCTTCACCCTGCAGTACGAGCTCTCATATACCAACATCCTTCTGATGCTTGATCTCGCGGGTATCCCGCTGGATCAAAAGGACAGGAAGGAGACCGATCCCATTATAGTCTGCGGCGGTCCCTGCGCCTTCAACGCGGAGCCTTTGGCGGACTTTTTTGACATAGTCATGGTGGGGGACGGCGAGGTCCAGATCAGGGATCTCGTAAAGCTGGCTCAGGAAAGAAAAGCAAAGGGCCTCTCCAGGGAGTGGCTCCTCAGGGAGGCGTCCAGGCTTCGCGGTGTATACGTTCCCTCGTTTTACGAGGCCGTATATGACGAAGATGGGAATTATAAAGAGCTGAGAAAGCTGGTACCCGAGGCGCCGGATACCGTCCTCAAGGCCATCATAGACGACATCGAGACCTCGGAATTTCCCGTGACCAATATCGTGCCCCTCATCGAGGTGGTCCACGACAGGTCCGTCGTGGAGATCATGCGCGGCTGCTCCAGAGGCTGCAGGTTCTGCCAGGCGGGGATGCTCTACAGGCCCGTCCGCCAGAGGACCCCGGACACCATCGTTGAGCTCTCCAAAAAGCAGCTGGAGAGCAGCGGCAACAGCGAGCTCTCGCTCCTTTCCCTTTCGACCTCCGATCACACCGAGTTCGAGGACCTGGTCCTCAAGCTCATGGACCACTGCGGAAAGAGGCAGATATCCCTGTCGCTTCCGTCTCTCAGGCTCGACAATTTCGCCTTCAAGGTCATGGACGAGATGCAGGGGATCCGGAAGACCGGCCTCACTTTCGCGCCCGAGGCGGGCACTCAGAGGCTCAGGGACGTCATCAACAAGAACATCACCGAGACCGAGATCTTCACCGCCCTGGACAAGGCCATCGATCTGGGCTGGACTTCGGTCAAGCTCTATTTCATGATGGGCCTTCCCACCGAGACCGACGAGGACCTGGACGGGATCGCAGATCTGGCCGACCGCATAATGAAGCTCGCCATCTCCAAAAACGGAGGGACCAGAGGACGCTTCTCGGTATCGGTCAGCGTCGCCAACTTCGTCCCCAAGCCCTTCACGCCATTCCAGTGGGTCGCCCAGGACACCGAAGAGGAGTTCGAGCGCAAGCACCGCTACCTCGCTGAGAGATTCAGAAAGCTCAAGGGCGTCACCTTCCACTATCACGGAAGCTACACCAGCAGGCTTGAAGCGATATTCGCAAGAGGCGGCAGGGAGCTCTGCGAGACCTTAAGAAAGGCCTACGCCAACGGATGCATCTTCGACGCCTGGACCGAGCATTTTGACCGCGAAGGCTGGGAGGACGCTCTGGCCTACACCGGGATAGACGACAACTGCAGGGCCTTAAGAGGCTCCGAGCCCGGTCAGCCACTTCCCTGGGAGATCATAGACTGCGGCGTTTCCCAGAAGTTCCTGCTGTCCGAATACCGCAGGGCCCTTGAGGCGGTCACCACCCAGGACTGCCGCCACGGCTGCAACGGCTGCGGAGTCAACAGATATACCGAGTGCAGGTGGGGTGGCATATATGAATAGATATGTCCTGCGCTTCACCAAATACGGCAACATGAGGTTCATCTCCCATCTGGATCTGCACAGGCTCTTCAAAAGGAGCCTGAAGAAGGCCGGCATCCCCGTGGATTATTCCAAGGGCTTCAACCCTCACGAGATGATCAACGTGGTCCAGCCTCTGTCCCTGGGCTTTGAGAGCGATTCGGAGTATTTTGAGATGGAGACTCCCCTCGAGCTGGACGCAGAAAAGGCTGCCCAAGAGCTCAATGAGTTCCTGCCCAGAGGGATGTCCTTTACCGCTATCAAAAGGATACCTCTCGAAAAGAAGAACCTTTCCGCTTACAGCGAGTACGCCTCATACCGTGTCCGCATCCCGGGGGTCGTCCTTACCCAGGAGCAGGCTGAGGATTTCCTTCAGCAGCCCCAGGTGGTCATACTCAAGAGGGACAAAAAGACCAAACAGATGGTCGAAAAGAACGTAAAGTCAATGATCAGGAGCTTTGACGCCGCCGGATCCGAAGGCGGGACGGTCATCAGCTGCGTTTTGAGATGCGCCAGCAACGAGAGCCTCAATCCTCTCAATCTCACGGAGAGCTTCCTGAGATATGCCGGGGCTGAAGGCGCGGGGGTGATCCAGGTGAAGAGGCTTGAGATCTACGGGATGAAGGAGGGGGCTCTGGTCCCGCTCCTGGATCTGTATCCCGAAATATAAAGGAGAATTCTGATGGAAGGAGAAAAGGTCAGGACAGGATCTTTAAAGATCGGCAGACAGACGGCGGTATGGCTTCTTACCGTGGTGATCTCCTGCATTTTGCTTTTTATAGGAAACAGGCTCGCGGTCAAGGATCTTGACGTCTTCAACATGGAGGGCGCCTGGGCGGTCAAGGCCAGGGTTACGGAGATCGGCGAATTCAAGCAGGATTCCTACACCACCGATCCTTCTACGACTTACGAGAACTACGTCCAGATATTCTACGCCAAGGTCCTGACCCGGGGAGAGTTCCGGGGAGAGATCGTCCAGGCGGAGCAGACCAGCGACAACTATACAAACATGAGCCAGGAGCAGCCGGTGGAGGTAGGCGACAAGGTCATGCTCTACAACTACGGGAGCAGCGACAACGGCAGCGACTGGGTCTTCGGAGGATATGCCAGGCTGGACGGCGTAATGTGGCTGGTCGCGGCCTTCATCATCCTTCTCATAGTCTTTGGCAGGATCAAGGGCGTCAACACCATAGTTTCCCTGGGGTTCACCTGCCTTGCGGTCTTTGCGGTCTTCGTCCCGTCGGTGCTGGCCGGCTGGAACATTTACCTGATGACCGCTGTCACCTGCGTCTATACCATAATCATGACCCTGCTGATCACCAACGGAGCCTCGGTCAAGTCACTGACGACGATCCTGGGCTGCTCCTTCGGCGTGGCGGTGGCTGCCGTGATCTCCGCCATTTTCGACAAGGTTCTCAAGCTCACCGGCATCCTGGACGAGCACTCGGTCTACCTGCAGTACCTTCAGTCGGGAGTCACCATCGACCTCAAGGGTGTGATCTTCGCCATGATCGTCATCGGCGCCATGGGCGCTGTCATGGACGTCGCCATGGATATATCCACGTCCCTCAACGAGGTCCACGAGCACGCCCCCGACATCGGATTCTCGGGACTTTTCAAGAGCGGGATGAACATCGGAAGGGACGTCATGGGGACCATGGCGAACACCCTGGTGCTGGCATATATCGGAAGCAGCCTCTGCTCGATACTCATTTATATAACCTATTCGTCGTCGCTCCTCGAGCTCCTCAACCGCGAGAACATCGCCGTGGAGATGCTCCAGTCCATCACCGGAAGCCTCGCGATCCTGCTGACGATACCGCTTACGACCCTGGTCTGCTGCTTCATGTACACCGACAGCGAGAGCCTCAGGTTCATCGGCGAGGATCTGCGCAGAGGGCATAAGAAAAAGAAGAAGGCAGCGAAGGCTCCGGCGGCTGCGTCCCAGCCCGCAGCGGAGAAGTCGATCATCCCCGAAAAGGATCCGATCAACTTCTACACCCAGGAGATAAAACTGAAATAGGGAAGACCACCTCTTTTGTCTGTTGACATTATAATGCGAACTTTGTATAATATTTACAGAACGACGGACGAAAGGGGATCATGAGGATACCCGATCTTGGTATCGTAAAAAATATCGCCGTCGGCATTTTTGTTGCGGTGACCGCCGCAGGGAGCATGGCAGGCTATGTGAAGAGCGGCGCCCTGGAGGATTTTGAACTTATAAAAGGAAGTCCCCTGGCCATTGAGGAACGGCAGGACAGCGAGGTAAAGGAACAAACCGAGGCCGTACCGGCCGAAGGCGCGGATCATTCCTTAGAAGACGCTCCCCCGGGTGCTGCAGGCTCATCTTCCGATCCATCCGCGCCTGCTGATGAAGGCCCGGCCCGGTCTTCTGGGCCGATCGATCCCGGCGCCTATGCCGGTCTCATAGACCTCAACAGCGCAGACCGGTCTGAGCTGGAGACCCTCAAGGGCATCGGTCCCGCCAAGGCCTCCGCCATACTGGAATACCGCAGGATGTACGGCGGATTCGTCTGCAAAGAAGAAATCATGGAAGTGAAGGGCATAGGTCAGGCGACCTATGACAAGATAAAGGATAAGATCTATGTTAAAGAGTGAGATAGACAGGATAAACGAGCTTGCCCACAAGTCCAAGCTGGAGGGGCTGACCGACGAGGAGAAGGCCGAGCAGGCCGAGCTGAGAAGGCGTTTTCTCGACGATTTCAGGGCGGCCTTCAAGCAGCAGCTGGACAGCATCGAGCTGGTGGATCCCGACGATCCCAGGCTCAAAAACAGGAAAAAGGGCAGTTGACCGGCTTTACTGGGGCAGTCTGTGCAAGGCTGCTTCCGGGTCTTCTTCCTGCGAGGCATTATTATCATGTCCGCGATAGAATTCATCGGGCTTTATCTTCACATATTTACTTTCGAGGCTTTACATCAAAGCCTTTTTTTTGTATTATAAAGTGTTCAATTTTACGGAGGTCGGTTTATTATGAGATACATGGGAGTAAACGAGATAAGAGAAAAGTTCCTTTCATTCTGGGAGAGCAAGGGCTGCCTCAGGCACGCCAGCTATTCTCTTATTCCCGATAACGATAAGAGCCTTCTGCTGATCCCGGCAGGAATGGCTCCTCTTAAGCCTTATTTCGCCGGCATCGAGACCCCGCCCAAGAGCAGGATGACCACATGCCAGAAGTGCATCAGGACCAACGACATCGACAACGTCGGCCACACCGCGAGGCACGCCACCTACTTCGAGATGCTGGGCAACTTCAGCTTCGGAGACTATTTCAAGAGAGAGTCCCTGACCTGGGGCTGGGAGTTCATCACCTCTGAAAAGTGGCTGGGGATCCCCACCGACAAGCTCTGGGCGACTGTTTATGAGGACGATCAGGAGGCCTACGACATCTGGAAGAACGAGATCGGTCTTCCGGAAGAGAGGATCGTAAGGCTGGGCAAGGACGACAACTTCTGGGAGATCGGCGTAGGTCCCTGCGGTCCCTGCTCCGAGATCTACTTCGACAGAGGCGAGGAATTCGGCTGCGGAAAGCCCGACTGCAAGCCCGGCTGCGACTGCGACAGATACATGGAGTTCTGGAACCACGTGTTCACCCAGTTCGACCGCCAGGAGGACGGCTCCTACAAGGAACTGGAGCACAAGAACATAGACACCGGCATGGGCCTCGAGAGGATCGCCTGCATCATGCAGGGCGTTGACTCCATCTACAACGTGGACACCATGCAGGCCATCCTGCAGGAGGTCTGCAGGCTCAGCGGCAAGAAGTACGAAGGCGGAACAAGCAAGGACGACGTCTCCATCAGGATCGTCACCGACCACATCAGGTCGGTCACCTTCATGATCTGCGACGGAGTTCTTCCCTCCAATGAGGGCAGGGGCTACGTCCTGAGAAGGCTCCTCAGAAGGGCTGCCCGTCACGGCAGGCTACTGGGTATCAAGGGGACCTTCCTCAAGGATCTCTGCGAGAAGGTATTTGAGACCTCCGGCGGAGCATATCCCGAGCTCATCACCAGAAAAGACTACATCAAGAAGATCATCGGCATCGAAGAGGACAAGTTCGCCTCCACCATCGACAGCGGTTCCGAGATGCTGGACGAGCATATCGCGTCCATCAAGGCCGCCGGCGGGTCCGTCATCCCCGGAGACCTGGCCTTCAGGCTCTACGACACCTACGGCTTCCCCATCGAACTGACCCAGGAGATCGCTTCCGACAACGGCTGCACCGTCGACACCGAAGGCTACGCCGCCGCCATGCAGGCCCAGAAGGCCCAGGCGAGGGCTGCGAGAAAGGCTGAGGACAACGAGGGCTGGAAGGACGAATCCGCCATGTTCACCGCCTATCCTCAGACCGTCTTCACCGGCTACGACCACCTCGAGGACAGCGCCAAAGTCATCGGCATCGTAAGCGGCCTCAGCGCTCCCAACACCGCCTCTGAAGGCGATCAGGTGCGCATCGTCCTGGACAGGACCCCCTTCTACGGAGAAGGCGGAGGACAGAAGGGCGACTGCGGAAGGCTTTCTTCCGACAGCTTCGAAGCCTCTGTCACCGATACCATCAAGGTCGGAGGAGTGTACGTGCACAAGGCCGTCATAGAAAAGGGCGAGGTGTCCGTCGGAGACGAGATCACCGCGATGGTCGATGCCCCCGCAAGGCACGGCTGCGAGAGGAACCATACCGCCACCCATCTGCTCCAGAAGGCCCTTCAGATCGTTCTGGGAGACCACGTCGAGCAGGCAGGTTCTCTGGTCACCAGGGACGGCCTCAGGTTCGACTTCACTCATTTCGAGGCCATGACCGATGAGCAGATAGCTTCAGTTGAAAAGATAGTTAACGATAATATTCTTCTGTTCACCGACGTGAACTGGAAGGTAATGCCCATCGACGAGGCAAAGAAGCTGGGAGCCATGATGCTCTTCGGCGAGAAGTACGGCAGCGAGGTCAGGGTCGTCACCGTTCCCGGATTCTCCATGGAATTCTGCGGAGGCACCCACGTCTCCAACATCGGCCAGATCGGATCCTTCAAGATCCTCTCCGAGACGGGTGTCGCCGCCGGCGTAAGAAGGATCGAGGCCGTCACCGGCATGGGCATCTCCGAAAGGCTGAAGGAAGAGGAAGAGACCATCCAGAAGACCGCGGCTGCTCTCAAGGCCAACCCCCGCAACCTGGTCCAGAGAGCTGAAGCCCTTGCTGAAGAGAACAGGGCCCTGAAGAAGGAGCTTGAGGAGCTCAAGGCCGCCAGCAGGACCTCCGGTCTTTCCGACATGATCTCCTCAGCCAAGGATATCGACGGAGTAAAGCTCATCTGCAAACAGTTCGACGGCGTCTCCATCGACGAGCTCAGGTCCATCTCCGACGAGATCAAGAAGGCCAAGAAGTCCGTGGTCATGGTCTTTGCAAGCATCAACGGTCCCAAGGTCACTCTGATGGCCTCCGTCACCGACGATCTGCTGGAAAAGGGCTTCCACGCCGGCAATATGATCAAGAAGATCGCCGCGGTATGCGGCGGAGGCGG
>JAFRQL010000209.1 GCA_017428655.1 Bacillota bacterium
ATATGGAGTCCGAGGCTGGGGAGGACGAGTCCGTCGCGGAGGATTTCGGCGTCAAAGACGGGGCGGCCTATACCATGGCAGGCCTGATCAGCGGCAAGAAGACCATGGTGACCAAGAAGGGCACCATGATGGCCTTCATGACCCTGGAGGACCTTTACGGTACCATCGAGGTGGTGGTCTTCCCCAGGACCTTCGAGCTGGACCGCCAGTTCATCGAGAACGACAACGTGATCGTGGTCAGGGGAAAGCTGGACATGAAGGACGACACCCCGAAGCTGCTGGCCGAGAAGATCATCCTGCTGGAGGACTACAGCGGCCCTCTCAAGAGCGGCCCCAGAAAGAACGAGGTCCCCGCGGCTCCCAGACCCAAGGGCCAGATGCTCAAGCTGGTCATCCCCCAGGTCTATTCCGAAGAAGAGGGCATAAGGGCCTTCAAGGGCATCGCCAGGAACTTCAGGGGCGACATGCCCATCGCCATCATGCTCATGTCCACCGGGCACAAGTACCGCCTGGGCTACGATCTGTGGGTGGATCCCTGCAGGGAGTTCTTCGATTCGGCAAGAAGGATCTTCGGCGCCGACTGCTTTAAGGAATAGAAGATCGGCAGGAGCGGGCGGCCCGCCCTCAAAGGCCGGCCTTCGGAATCTTCGGCCGCCGGAATTAAAACAGTACCAAATACAAGGGAATAATGATATAATTTGTAGTTGGATTAGACATCACTTCAGGGGTAATCATTTGTTCAGGGGAGAAAAATGATCAGATTCGAGAATGTGACAAAGAGATACGATGACATAACAGCCATCGACGGCGTCAGCGTAGACATCGCCGACGGCGATTTCGTCTTTCTCGTCGGCCCTTCCGGGGCGGGCAAATCCACCTTCATCAAGCTCATCTCAAAGGAGCTTTCTCCCGACGAGGGGAAGATCTTCGTCGACGGCAGGGACATAACCAGACTGTCCCGCCGCAGGATCCCCGAGCTCAGAAGGCAGATGGGCATGGTATTCCAGGATTTCAGGCTCCTGCCCGGCAAGACGGTCTATGAGAACGTTGCCTTTGCCATGGAGGTGGTCCACAGCACCCGCAGGACCATCAAGAGGACGGTGCCTCAGGTGCTCTCCATCATGGGTATAGCGGACAAGGCGGACCAGCTGCCTCAGACCCTTTCCCAGGGCGAGCAGCAGAGGGTCGCCATCGCCAGGGCGGTCATCAACAATCCCAAGCTGCTCATTGCCGACGAGCCTACGGGCAACCTGGACCCCGACACCGCCTGGGAGATCATGAAGCTGCTCTCTCAGATCAACAGGAGGGGGACCACGGTGGTCATGGTGACCCACGCCAAGGACATCGTAGACCGCATGGGCCGCAGGGTCATCGCCATCGACGGAGGGCATATAGTAAGGGATTCCCAGGAAGGAGAATACGGCTACGATGTTTAGAGGGCTGTTCCACTCCATAAAAGAAGCTTTTTCGCAGATGTTCAGGAACAAGGTCATGAGCTTCGTGTCCATCCTGTCCATCTCCGCGATGCTCATGATCCTGGGCGTCTTTTTCATACTGACGGTCAACGTCAACAGCATGACGGAGAACATCAAGGGAGAGTTCGACACCATCGAGGTCTTTCTGGAGGATTACACCACCAAGGCCGACGCCCAGGAGATCGCCAGGACCCTTTCCAGCCTTGGAGAGGTCGAGAGCATAGAATACGTGGACCGGGATCAGGCCATGGAGGAGTTCAAGGAGCGCTGGGGCGACAAGGCCTATCTTCTTGACACTCTTTCCACCAACCCGCTGCCCAACTCCCTGAGGGTCAAGCTCTCCGGTCTTGAAGGCGGGAGCCTGGTCGCCGAGGTCGCCAAGACCACCATCGGCGTCGAGGACGTCAGATACTATCAGAACGAGGTCAACAAGGTGCTCAACATCTCGGAGGCCATCCAGAAGGTGACCATGGTCATGATCATCTTCCTGATAGTGGTATCCATCGTCGTGGTCTCCAGCACCATCAAGCTGGCGGTCATGTCGAGGGAGGAAGAGATAAATATAATGAAGTACGTGGGCGCCACCAACTGGTTCGTCAGAGGCCCCATGTTCGTCGAGGGCATGCTGATGGGAGCGATCTCAGCGGGTATCGCCCTGGGCGTCACCACCTACGCGTATATGAAGGTCTGCGAGTTCTTCGGAGACGAGGCCCTCAAGCTCTTCTCCAGCAATCTGGTTGATCAGGCGTTCATGATCGAGAACCTCGCGTGGATCTTCATGGCCCTGGGCGTCAGCATCGGCGCCGTGGGGAGCATCATCTCGATGAGAAGGTTCCTTAAGGTATAGTCAGGGGAAGGCGGTCATCCGCCGCAGGGAAACAGGGAAATGAAAAGAGATCACAAGGGGCTGCGGCTCAGGGCCGCGGCAGCGCTGGCGCTCAGCGCCATGCTCTTCATTAGCTTCGCCCTTCCTCCGGTATATGCCGGAGGCGATTCCGCGGCCGTCAAGGGGAAAAAGAACGAGCTGGCGGGGGTGAACGACAAGATAGACGACGCCAAGGACGCCCTTTCCGAGGGCAAGGCCGAGTCCAAGGAGCTCTCCGTCCAGATCAGGGAGCTGGAGAACAAGATATATCAGAAGGAAGTCGAGATCAACGACAAGCAGATCGAGATCAACGACACCAAGGCCCTGATCTCCGAGAAGATCGAGGAGCTCAACGCCAAGCAGCAGGAGATCGACGGGCAGAACGAGGATCTCAACCGCAGGCTGAGGGCCATGTACAAGAACGGAGAGACCGGCATGCTGGCCGTCCTCTTCGGTTCGTCCTCCATGACCGAGTTCATGACCAACATCGACATGGTCCAGCGCATCTACGAGAGCGACGCCGACCTTCTCGTCGAGATGGAGGACGCCTACGGGGTCATCGTCGAAAAGAAGGAGGAGCTCCAGGATCTCAGAGACGTTCTGATCTCCGAAGAAGAGGCTCTTCAGGGGCAGAAGGATTCCCTTGCCGGTGACAAGGCTGATCTCGCCGCCAAGAAGAGGGCGGTAGACGCCGACAACAAGGAGCTGGAGAGGCAGATCGACAAGCTCAACGACGAGGCGAAGGCTCTCACCGCCGAGATCATCAAGCTCCAGACCGCCGAATCCTACGTGGGCGGCGTCCTGCTCTGGCCTTCCCAGGCGAGCAAGTACGTATCGTCCCCCTTCGGGAACAGGCTCCACTTCTTCTAAATTATTCGGAAATCCTGAAATCAATATGGTCTTATTATTTCCACATTCTAATGATTTAGTTATAATTAAATTTACTAATAAATCTTTTGGACATGATTCACATTTGTCAG
>JAFRQL010000210.1 GCA_017428655.1 Bacillota bacterium
CGGACCCGCCAGCCTGGCGACCACCGATCCCGGCGACGCGTCCATCGTCTTCACCCCGGCCAGCGGCTTCAGCACCAGGGACATCCAATTCAAGGCCTACATCGGCGCTGTCGATGGCGACGGTGTTCCCTTCATATATGATGAAGATCATCCTCTGTATATGAGCGCCGCAGGCGACGGCAGCTTCAAGGCCAAGGTGCCCAAGTCGAACTTCTGGGCCCACGGCGATCCGGAGCTCTACGACCAGCAGTTCAGCGGGATGAACTACGGCATCTACAGGCCCAATTATGTCAGCGGCTACAGCTGGTGGGGCTTCTCCAATCAGCTCTGGCTGCCCGGCGGCATGGGCTACTATCTGGTATACGCCGAAGACGAATACGGCAACGAGGTCTTCGCGGGCGTCACCGACTGGGACGTCATCGCCGACGGCACGCCTCCGCTGTTCGACGACAACTTCTTGGATTTAGGAGATAATATGCGCGTCGAAGCCGACGGCAGCTTTACCGCCACATTCAGGATCGAGGACGAGAGCCTCTACTCCTACGATTCCGAGAACGGTGAGTTCCTCCCCAGGCCCATGACTCTGGAGCTCTTCTACGATACGAAATACTGCGAAGCTGCGGGCATCGCCCCGTCAAGGCTAGTCCTCGAGGGCGTCGGCGACGGCTTCGTCTGGAAGGACGACGGCGGCAACGATATGGGCATCTGCGAGGTGACTGCCGAGCTGTTCAGCGACACTGTGTATATTGACGGCGGCATGGATGAGTATCAGACCTACGACGGCGGATTCAACGAAGTATATCTCACGGTCACCGTCAAGGGCATTGTGAGCCCCAATATAACTTCTCCGACGGATATGGTCCTCTATACCGCGGCGACCGACGCTCACGGCAACAGCACCGGCTGGAAGATGCCGGATCCGAGCGATCCCGATTACGACTTAACCTCCATCGGATACTATCTCAGTCAGTACAACAATCCCGGCGGCGCCTTCGCCGAGGGCGTCGTGGGAGTCAAGCCCAAGGCAGTCTCGTATGTCTACAAGGAGACCGACGACGGCGAGCCTGGCGACAGAGCCCTGTTCATAACCTTCAACGCTCCGGTGAAGCCGGTGGAGAGCTGGATACGCATCCACGGCGAGGAGATCGAAGGCTACAGGACCGAGTGGCACGACGCCTTCCCGATCTTTAAGGACGGGACCTGGCAGATCGAGTATACCGACGCCTTCGGCAATCTCTACACGCAGGAGATCGTGCTCGACGGCGTGATCGGCGAGTACGGCATCGACCTCTCCTTCTCCACTCTCGACTGGGTATCCCCCGAGACCGGAGTCACCGTGACGGCAGCGGCCGACGATGATGACGAGACCCTGAGCGGAGAGGTGGTCTACAGCGAGGGAGACGCTCCCCAGAGCGTGAGCGAGCTGGCCGCGACCTTTAACGAAAACGTCTACGAATACGAGATCATACGCGAAAAGGGCGGCAATAAGGACCGCCTGCACATCCAGATAAACAACATAGTCGACGGAGCCCCCGAAGAGACCCTGTTCTTCTATTTCGAGGAATACGGCGATATGTATAAGGCGGGAACGCATCCCACCGGCACTACCACCGGCAAGGTCATAGTCTCCTACAAGACGGACCGCGAGACCAGCCCCGTGGGAGACACCAGGCTGACCTTCAGGGAAGGCGACGACGACGCCTACAGTTTCCAGTACTACGACGCGGCGACCGACAAGAAGTACACTCTGGCCGGCAGCCTCTATGACGATCACGGCATCATCCTGGGCCATTACGAGCCTTACAGGGATGAGGAGGCTCCCTCCGTCGACCTGGTGACCGTATGGAAGCAGAGAGCCGGCGGCTTCGTCCAGATGGAAGCCTTCCCGGGCGGCGCTCAGGAAGCGGACATCACGAAGGCGATCAAAAACAGCGGCACCGCACAGAGCTACGACTTCGTGGTCAATGCCAGCGACTACTCCAGGTGGAAGGTCTTCGTGAAGTCCTCCCTGCCCGGCAGCATGAGCTTTGACGGCGACCCCGCGGATGACGTGATCAAGGGCGTCTCGGTCCAGGGCAACAACGTCCTGGTGACCAGCGACGTCGAGGCGGACTTCTACATCGTGGTTGTCGACGCCGCCTCCGTCGATACCCCGGCGGACGCCGACAACTTCACCGCAGTGAAGATCCCGTTCGCCGCGTATCACTTCGACAACGTCGCGCCCGAGATCGAGACCCTGACCCAGGCCATGGACATGTACTCCAAGGTCATATACATCAAGGTACGGGATGAGGACAACGACGGCAACGAGACGACCGGCGTCACCGTCTCCGGCAAGGGGATCCTGGATAACAGCGATCCCGGCTTTGAGGAGTATCAGTACAAGCTGCTCTTCTTCGACAACGATGCTGTCCCCTTTACGGCGACCGACGCGGCGGGCAACAGCAGGATCCGTACCATCGAGGTCGAGGGCATAGACGTGAGCACTCCGGATCTGACCGTGACCTGGTCTCCCTGCTTCAGGGACGACGCGGAAGGCCTGCAGAGGACCAATCCCACCGCGGGCCCGGTCAATACCAACGTCATCGCGACCATCGACAGCGACAAGTATATCTTCAGGGTGAGCGCCAATGACGGCAGCGAGCTGGTGTTCGACGGCTCTGTCGCCCTCGCCCCCTGGGGCAAGGTCGAATACAACAGCGACCGGGTCACGGTGACTGTCATGACGGGCAGCGAGCTCGACCTCACGGTCACGGTCACCGCTCCCAACAAGAAGAGCGCCGACGCGAACATCAAGCTGGGCGCGGGCGTCATAGACAAGGACGCTCCGGTGGTGAACGATACCGTCACCCAGATGAAGAGGGACGGCTTCAGCGTTCCCTACGCCGAGAAGCACAGCCTGAGCTTCAATGAAGAGGTCTTCTGCATGAACGAGGGCCCCGCGGGCGCCGTCTACAGCGACGTACAGCCTCTGGAGATCACCCTGAACGGGATGACCCAGCCGCGCGCCCTCTACTTCAACGACAGAGCGGGCAACGTCACCGCCTTCGACCTGCGGATGTCCGGCGGTGTCCTCGACGATCAGGCTCCCTCCATAGAGATAGAGCTGGATGACGATCAGGACGCCACCAACTCCAGAGTCCCGGTGACGGTCGTCTCCGACGAGTTCGTGACCCTTACCGCCTCTGACAGCTCGGTCGACTGCGGCCGGATGACAGAGGCCGCGGACGGCAGCTGGACCGGCACGGTCAGCGCCGGCGAGAACGGCACCTTCCGGATCACCGCGGCCGACGCGGCGGGCAATACCGCCTCTGCGGTCTTCACCGTCAACAATATCGACAAGACTCTGCCTCTGATGGCCTTCGACAAGTCTTCCATAGGCGTGATCGAAGGCAGCGACCTTGCGGCGCTCAGGACCATGCTCGAAAACGGCGTTACGGTCTGGGACAACGTGGGCATCAGGGAAGGTTCGCTCAGCTTTGACATATCGGCCGTCGATCTCAGCCTGCCCGGCGTCTACGAGGTCATCTACAACGTCGAAGACCTCGCCGGGAACGTGGGAGAGAACAGCCGCTACGTCAAGGTGATCGACAAGGATCTGCCCATGCTCATCGTGGACGGTGAGACCACCGAGGAGAACGGCACCACCGTGGTGGAGGGCGGAGCCCACAAACTCACGGTAAGCGGCCTTAAGGACGCGGCGGAACCCTATACCATACTCGTGGTCAAGGGACTGTACTCCAGAGGCCAGATGAAGGTGTTCCACGAAGGTCTGGATATAGGAGAAGACGGAAGCGTCCAGCTCACCCAGAAAGGATTCTATACCGTGCTGCTCACCACACAGTCAAGGCAGACCTACCGCACGCTGCTCTATGTTGAGCCGGCAGAGCAATAAGGAGGCAGACAAATGAAACTGAGCAAGAGACTGATCTCGTTCATCCTCTGTTTCGCCCTTATAGTGACCATGATGCCTCTCTCGGTCTTCGCGGCCGAGGATGAGGCGGTCACCATCGACAACGGGTACATAGAGGCCAGCGTATCGACCAGAAACGGCGGGTTCATCATCAAGACCCTCGAAGGCAACCTGCTGAAGAAATCAGACAACAACAAGAAGCTGCTCTACCACAACGGGCACTACGACACCTCGTTCGTGTCCTTCAGGGTCGGGAGCGGCAAGGACGCCAAAGACTACCTCTTCGGAGGCAAGTATCCCGGATCCAGCGACGTGAGCGTCGCCAAGACCAACGACGGCGAGATCGCGGCGGTCTGGAGCGTGGACGGCATTACCTTCACCCAGCTCATCACGATGGCCGAGGACAACTCCAACGAGCACGGAATGGTCTCCATCGGCCTTGCCGCCACCAACGGCAGCGGCAAAGCGGTCCCCGTACAGGCCCGTATCCTTCTGGACACCTGCCTGGGCGACAAGGACTATGCCTGGTACCAGTTCACCGGCATCGACTATACCACCACCTTGAGATCTGAGCAGTTCATCACCGACCAGACCACGACGAGGGTCTTCTACGCGGTGGATGACGTCGCGGATCCCTCCGTCGCGGCCTACGTGGTGTCGGAGCCCGAGAAGGTCGCCATCGGCCACTGGAACAACCTGGCTGCCAGCCTCTTCGACTTCGCGCCCGATGAGAACCTGGGCTTCACCAGCAACATCAACGATTACCTCACCGCCGACAGCGCCTGCGCCATGTACTACGATCTGGGCACCGTCGCCAGCGGCGGCACCGGAACCGTGGTCAGCTACTACGGAATCTATTCCAACAGCAAGGTCAAGCTGGACAACCGCATCGCGATCAACACCACCTCGCCCATGCGCCTCAACCTCAATAAGGACAAGACGGCGTTCATCCGCGAGAGCGACGTCGGCGTCGCCGACTTTGCCGTGACCATCAGCGCCGAGAACTACAAGAGCGACAGCTCCATGAAGCTGAAGGACGTCAAGATGGCGGTGACCAGCACCAGCGGCCTCAGGCCCCTGAGCGACAGCGGTCAGCCCATAAACAATCTGGATTATCTCGACGCCAATCCCCTTACCATACCGTATACGGAGATCGACGAGAACGAGACCGTGACCAAGACGGTCTACTTCCAGGCGAAGCCGGTGGAGAACGCCAGCTATGAGCGCATCACCATCGGCATGTATCTGAACGAGATAACCGGAGAGAATCTTCTGGGCGAGAAGGTCATATACATACTCCTGCCCGGCAACGACGGCACCATACCCAAGGTGAGCTTCCCCAAGATGACTCCCGACACGGTATACAATTCGGGGACCAGGCATCTGTACGCGGCGGTCACCAACGACGTGCTGCTCGATGATTCCCTCTCCGCCGGCAACTGCTCCTTCAGGGCCTACAGCGCCGACGGCAAGAAGTCCTGGGCGATACCAACGGACAATATCACCATCAACGAAGGCATCGCCGACATCGTCCTTTCGGACGAAGAGAAGCTGCCCGTGGGCAATTACTACCTGCAGCTCGAATGGACCGACGCGGCGGTCGCCAAGGAATTCGTGGACCCCGCTCATCAGAAGACCACGGCGGAATCGCTGAGGTTCGGGGTATCCGACAATCCCAAGTACAAGAACGACACCTACGGCGTCCTGGCGGCGGTCAAGTACGGCAAGGGCACCAACACCGAGCCTTACTACTACCGTCTGGAGAGATTCCCGGACGAGACCGCCTTCAAGGCGTTCCAAAGCAATAAGGATCATGCCTGGAAGGAGATCCTGCTGATCCTGCGCGGAGCCTTCTCCGCCGACAACCGCTATCTCATCAAGGAAGGCGGAAAGACCACCGGAGGGCTCTACTACTCCGCGGTCAGCAAGAAGGTCGTCGATCCCAAGACCAGAAAGGAGAAGATCGACAACCCGGTCACCATCAACAACTGCCTTGATTTCGAGGGCGGCACCATCTCCATCTACTATGAGAATTATGAGCAGGGCATAGACAAGGCCCTCAATTCCGCCATACTGGTCGATATCGACGGCGAGCTCTACACCTGCGGCGCCAGGACCTCGGTCTGGACGGGCAAGGCGGCCATCACCAAGCTGGCGCAGGGCGATGACTTCTCCCTCACCCACTACGATCCCCACGGCAACCGCAAGTCCACCCAGTCGAAGCCCGTCACCCTGATCTGGCCCAGCGTCTTCAGCGTTGCCCAGACCCTCGCGGGCCTGGCCGTCAAGCTGGCCTACGGTCAGTTCGGCGTCATGGATGTGGAAGGCCTTGAGGAGAGCAGGGTCATAGCCTTCGCGGCGGGCCTCTCCCTCAGCTTCCTTCAGGTCGGAGACGACGACGATACCGACTACGGTACCGCCAGCTATTTCGGCCGCATGCAGGAGCTGTGGAAAGACTGGCGCGGCGCCAGCATCTATCAGTACGCTTACCACGGCAACCGCTATGAGAAGCTGACTGATATAAGCATGAACGACAAGGACAATTCCCCCGACACCAAGCAGGGCGTCCAGGCCTCGGTCATGATCAACGACATACTCTTCGGCTGCGGAAAGGGCCTGGTCGGCCTCAACTTCGACGTCGACGTCACGATCCGCAACGTCATCGACGACTTCGCCGCCATACAGGGCAACCTCAAGGTCAACACCATCCACAACTGGGGCGTAAGCCTGGCGGGCTCCTGCAAGATGACCGACAAGCTCAAGATGGAGGCCAAGCTCAGCTTCAAGAGCTACAAGGGCGCGCCCATCCCCGACGAGCTCTACTTCTACATCGGAGGTCTCAAGCCCGGCATCAACGTCGACGGCTGCGGCGTCCTGTGGATAACCGGCGCCGGCGGCGGATTCTCCAACCTGTACGACACGATATTCTGCAGCAGCGGCCTGCCGCCCCTCAAGCTCATCCTGACCCTGAGCTTCAACATAGTTCAGGTGCTGGAGGGCACGGGCAGGCTGGAGATGCAGCTCTCGGGCTTCAACATCACGGCCACCGACCTCAAGGCATTCGACGCCATCACCATCATCAAGAAGACCCAGGTGGGCTTCCAGTGGTACCCGGATCTCAAGATCCACGGCGCCATCTATGTGAGCATGTTCGAAAAGTGCATAGAGGGCAACGGCTACATCATCCTGGTCGGTAAGGACTACAGCGACTGGTTCTTCGAGATGTTCTTAAGGGCCGCGGTCAAGATACCCTCCTCAGTGCCCGTAGTCGGAGGAGTCAAGATCGCCTCCGCCGACCTGGGCATCAACACGGAGAGGATCTGGGGCGCTCTCGAGGTGCTCTCCATCTACACATCGATCGTCTATTACTGGGGCGATGACGGTGTCAAGTTCGGCACCTCCGGCGACAAGGCCCACCCGACTTACCCGAGCCTGCTCTTCAACGGTTACGACGAGGAGATGGGCGGCTATCCCGTCGCCTACGACGAGGAGAACGACCGCATCCTCTACATGAGCTTCGGAAACAACTTCGGCGAACCTGAACCTGCCCAGCCCATGTCCGATGACGACCTCATCCTGATGGGCACCAGGGGAGCCTGGTCCGACGGAGACAGGACGACCCACAAGTTCGACCTCGGCGCCTATGACAGGGACAGCAACGCCCAGGCCATGATCCAGCTGAACTTCGAGGCCGAAAGCCTTGAAGAGGCAAAGACCATCGCCAAGAACTTTACGGTCACCGCGAACAGGGACGGAAGCGGGGAGACCTTCCCCCTGGAGTTCCTGGAAGAGGACAATGCCGATACAGCCAACGCCAACGTATCCTTCTATGAAGGCAAGGCGTCCTTCGGCTTCACCGCCACCGACGCGGCGCTGTTCGACAAGCCCTGGTTCATCTCCACCGGCGACACCGCGGCCGAAGTAGTGCTCTACAACGTCATGCCTCTGCCCGAGATCACCGGAGTGTCCGCGTCCGCGGATGCCGCCGCGGGCAGCAGTATCGATGTCGCCTGGAACGGCGAAGCTTTGAGCGAGCTCGACAGCGTCAGCTTCTTCCTCGTCAACGACGAGGATCCCACCGTCGACACCGGCTATCCTCTCAGCGCCTCCGGTCACGACGCCGGCATCACCGACAGCGCCGTGATCAGCAGCGGCAACGCCGCGCTCACCGTTCCCGCGGGAGTCCCCGCAGGCGAATACCTGATACGCGCGGTCTATTCCAAGGAAGACCAGGTCAACGGCATCGTCCACAGCGCGGCGAAGACTACCGTCACCAATGACTTCACGCCGGCGAAGGCAGACATGACCGAGGTCACGACCTGCGGCGATCTCAAGTTCAGCGTGACTATCGCGGCGACTGACGACGAGAATACCTCGGGCTACTCCGTCGCCGTCTACAATGAGGATGGGACCGAGGCCGCCATCTCCGATCTCACGATCGAAAAGGCCGAAGACGGACCCACCGTATTTGAGGTCGGCGGAAGCTACACCGCGCCGGTAAAGACCGAGGAAGACGATCCCGAGTCCGCCGTGAGCGGCACCGATGCCGTCGGTCTCGAAGGCGGAGAACGCTACATCATCAGCGTCACTCCCTACTCCCTCGTCGACAGCGACGGAGACGGAGAGTATGACTCCATAGTATACGGAAGCGAGATCAGATCCTCCGCCATGCTGCTGCCTGAGGCGGTGACTCCCGAAGTCACTCTCAGCGCGGGCGGCAAGACCCTCGTCTCCCTCAAGGACGCCGTGAACAGCGGCAGCGAAGAGGAGACCGTCTTCACCGAGAACAACCTTGACTTCTCGGCGGTCTTCTCCGAGGCCGTCAGCGGAAGCTGGGTCCTGGACGATGAGGATCTGTTCACAGATCAGTCCGCGGCCGGCGCGGATGACGCGGCCGCAACGGGCGGAAGCTTCACGCAGAGCTCCGCGGCGGACTTCACCGTCGAGGATCTCACCGACGGCACCCACACCCTGACCATAAAGGGCAAGGCGGCCGACGGCGACAGATTCTCCTCTTCCTACATCTTCACCGTCGATACCCTGGCGCCACAGCTCATCATGAGCTCGCCGCTCAACGGAAGCATGTTTGCTGACGGCGGAAAGATCACGGTATCCGGCGTCACCGATCCCGACGCTCTGCTCACGGTCACCGTGGACGGCAAGGCCCTGATCAGCGGCAAGACCGTGGAGGAAGCCGGCGGCGCCATCGGCGCTGACGGAGTCTTCTCCATCGAGCTCAGCATTCCCGACTACAACGGCTCCCTCTCCCACGCGGTCACGGTATCCGCTGCCGACAGGAACGGCAACGCGACCGAGGACTATGAGGCGTCCGTGTACAACCCGGCGGTGGGCGATCTTGCCGAGGTCATCATCATGGTCGGCGACAGCATACCCGCCGACGGCAACCTCGACACCGCTTCCACCGGCAAGGCTGAGCTCAGCCTGGTCGGAGTCACCTCAGACGGCACCCGTTTCGCCCTCGATCCCGACATGATCCACTGGGCCTCCATGGCCGCGGAAGGAGCGGCGGAGGTCGACGGCGAAGGCCTGCTCAGCTACGACGCCCTCACCAAGGGCTTCGTCACCGGCATGGTCGAGATGGCCCAGGGCGCTTACATGACGGCTTACCTGACCCTTGGCGCCGAGGCAGAGGAAGGCTTCGTGGCCGTATCCTCCACCGTCGGCGGAACAGTCAGCGGCGGCGGCTACTATGAGCCGGGCCAGACCGTGACCCTGAGCGCTAAGGCCGACGAAGGCTATGAATTCAAGGGCTGGGAGATCAGCGGCGTCGCCGTGGAAGACACCGGCGCCGAGACCGTGACCTTCACGATGCCCGAGGGCAGAGTGGAGATCAAGGCGGTCTTCAAGTCCACCAGGTCTTCGGACAGCAGCGGAGGCGGCAGCTCGTCCGGCGCCTCCAAGCCGAAGGTCGGCTACGAGCCCATACCCGAGGGTGTCGATCCCGACCTGTTCGTACCGTACTACACCGATGAGAACGGCGATACCGTGATAGTGCCTGTGACCCAGGCAGCGGACGGGATGCTCGCCTACCTGATCCCGGAGGGGAAGACGGTCTCCTTCAAGGAGAACCCCGTCTCCTTCATCGACATCGACGGCCACTGGGCGAAGGAGAACATACTGTGGACCGCGGCCCACGGCCTCTTCGAGGGCGTCGGAGGCGGCAGGTTCAACCCGCAGGGCACCATGACCCGCGCTATGTTCGTGACCGTGCTCTACCGCATGGCCGAGACGCCGAAGGTGAGCGGCAAGTGCAGGTTCACCGACGTGGTCTCCGGATCCTGGTATGAGGACGCCGTCATCTGGGCTTCCCGGAACGGCATCGTCGAGGGAGTGAGCGACACGCTCTTCGCTCCCAACTCCAACGTGACCCGCGAGCAGATGTGCGCTCTGGTGGCAAGGTACCTGCGCCACATAGGAGCGGAGCTGCCGCTCAAGGCAAAGGTGGAGTTCAGGGACGCCGACAAGATCGCCTCCTGGGCGAAGGCCGACGTTGAGTACTGCCAGAGGGCAGGCATCATCGAAGGCAAGTCGAACGGCATCTTCGATCCCAAGGCCGGGGCGACCCGCGCCGAGAACGCCACTGTCATGAAGAGAGTGGCCGAAGCCATCGTGAACAGTTACAAGTAAAAAACTAAAGGAGGAGGGCGTCCCCGAAGGCTTGCGAAGGGCCCGGGGGGACGCCCTCTTTTGATGCGGCTCTCGGGCGGGGCCCTTTTCCTGAGCGCCCCGCGGCAAAAGGCCCGGCGCCCGCGGCGAGGATCCCTTAAGGCTCATGTTATGTGGTATAATATAAATGATCTGCCGGGCCGGGCGTCGCGTATGCCGGTCCGGCCTTAAGGACTGTTTTCGGAGAGAAATGAGAAGGATACTGCTCAGCATCATCTTAATAATCGCGCTTCTTCTTTCGGCCATTCCTGCCTTTGCCGCTGAGGCTCAGGCGGCTGATGGTACTGGGGCTGCCGAAGACCTTCCAGCTTCGGAGGCGGCAGGCGAACTGCCCTCCGGACCGGGAGCTTCGGCCGCGGGCGATACTGTCCGCATAGCCTTCATCGACAGCGGGATCTCGACGAAGCACATCGATCCCGCCCGCGTCGAAAAGGGGAAGAACTACGTCTTTCCCGAGGCCGACACTCAGGACCGCATAGGCCACGGCACCGCCACGGCAGGACTTGTCCTGGGCTCTGAGGATCAGGGGGTGGCGGGAGTCTTTCCCACGGCGGCCGCGGTCCCTCTGGTCGTTGTCGACGCGTACCCGAGCGGTGCGGTGAACAACGGAGGGCCCGAGGCGCTGACCGCCGCCATATACGACGCGGTCGATCTCTTCGGCTGCGATATCATCAACATCAGCCTGTCCCTGACCGAAGACCCGGACACGCTGCGCGACGCTGTCCTTTACGCCGAGATCAGGGGAGTGCTGATAGTCACCTGCGCAGGCAACGACGGGGCGGACGGGCCGGTCTATTATCCGGCTGCCTACGATACGGTCGTCACCGCGGGCTCCGCCGACGGAGGAGTCTGCGCCTCCTTCTCCCAGAAGGGCGCCGATATAGTGACGGACGGTACGGGCCTTACCGTGCCGTCGAACAGGAACGGAGCGGCCCCCAGGAAGGTCAGCGGCACCTCGTATTCCTGCGCGCTGATAACGGGCGTATGCGCGAGGATCAGAGCTGCCCGCCCCAACGCCGCGCCCGCGGAGATCCGTGGGATCCTTTATTCCCTTGCGGAAGACATCGGGGAGCCGGGGCCGGACCCGTTCAGCGGCCGTGGATACGTCTCTCCTGACGCGGAGATCCCCGGGCCGAAGACATCCGCAAAGGAGCTTGCCGGTCCCGCTGCCGCGGGAGCTGAAGCCGCCTGCCGGGCGCTCAGGGCCATGGATCAGCGGTCCGGTGCCGGGCGCCTCTTCGGCCTTGCCGCACGTATAGCCGCGGCTTCCGCCCAGTGACCGGAGTGAGCTTCTCAGACTTATATGTTTAAATAAAAACCAACGGCAATAATTGTTATGAAAATATAAATTTTCTTGTCTTGAGCCTTCTTCCGGTCTATATTTCAAAGCTCGAGGAGGAAAGGGGCAGAAAGCTCCTGTTCCGCGAAAAGACGGCGGTCTGCGCTGATCTCCCGCAATTTTTTCCCTGCCGCGGGCTTTGCCGTGTTACAATAGATCGATGAAGGCGCGCGGGGAAAGGCCCGCCGCCCGCGTAAGGCATGCCGGCGATGACAGAGACAGACGAAGCTTTATACGAGAGCTTTATTAAGGAGGGCAGGGAAGACGCCCTGAGGACGCTCCTTGAGCGCCACAGGGAGGGCCTGACCCTGTTCATCTATGCCATCGTGGGCGACATGGAGGATGCCGAGGATCTGATGCTCGACGCCTTCGCGGCGGCAGCCTCCGGCACCACCCGCTTCCTGGGCAGGAGCAGCTTCAAGACCTGGCTCTTTTCCATCGGAAGGAACCTGGCCGCCGGCCACATGAGAAAGCGGAGAGGTCCTCATCTTCCTCTGGACGAGGAGCTGGCGGGCTCAACGGCGGTCCCCGAGCTGGAGATGCTCAAAAGCGAAGAAAAGCGCCAGCTGCAGCAGGCCCTCTCTTCTCTTAAGCCCGAATACCGGCAGGCCCTGACCCTCATATACTTTGAGGACATGAGCTACGAAGAGGCCGGGACGGTCATGAAGCAGAACCGAAGACAGATGTATCATTTGATAGAGCGGGGGAAGGCTTCCCTCCGCGAGACCCTTGAAAGGATGGGTGCGGACCTTGCGCGGTACTGACGAACAGATGAAAGACATAATGCGGCGCGCCGAAAGGCTCAGGGAGCGCAAGAACGCCAAAAGCAGGATCGCGTCCCTTGCGGGATCGAGCCTCCTTAGTCTGGTCCTGCTGATAGCCGCAGCTTCATATATCCCTGCCCTGGGCGGCCATGAGTCGGTCAGTGCGGCCGACGGCCATTACGGCAGCCTCATAATATCGGGCCCCGGCCTGGGCTACGCGGTGATAGGGATCCTCGCCTTCGTGCTGGGGATCTGCGTCACCCTGCTGTGCCTCGCCCTCAGGGACTACCGCGATCTCAGGGACTGAAGAGATGACCACGGAAAGACTCAGCATCGCGGCCTTCCTCATATTGATCGCCGTCATCTCCATACTGCTGATACGGACCGCAAGGCTGGTCGCCAAAAGCGGCGATTCCGGTGCGGTGCTGCTCCTCTTTGCCCTGATCAGCCTTCTGGTGAACGACCTCTACTGGATCGCCTATGAAGCCCTGCGTCCCGACGTTCGCATGCCCTTCGCCGCCAACGAGTTCGGCGAAGCGGCCTTCTATCTGCTGTTCTGCTCCGCCGTGTCGGCGGTCTTCAGGGACCGGGGCGAGGGCAGAACTGAGGGGATATGGGCCGCCGTATTCGCCCTGGCCAGCGTCGGTCTTTGGATCGCCTGGTCCGGAGAGTGGGTCCAGGACCTGATGGCGGCTCCCGTCCACGTCTATTATCTCTATGTGACCGCCGTTTCCCTCAGGCAGGGGGACGCCCTTGCCCCGCGGGAGTGGAGGCTTTGGGGCGGCGCCGCTGCCGCTCTCATAGCGATGCAGACCGCTATATTCTTCGTCCCCGGGGGCCTCAAGAGTTCTCTCGATCTGGCCTGCTATCTGCTGATGTTCTCGGTCCAGGCCGTGCTGATCTTCAAGGCTGTCCGGGCCATCGGGAGCGGGATGCCCGCAAAGACCCAACTTGCCCTGTCTTTTGGCGCCATGGCCTGGTCGGTCAGCGTCGTCTACATGAGCGCCGGATACTGGTATGTGGCCGGCCTGCTCTACGAGGCGGTCTCGATGTCGGCGGTCCAGATCAGTTACGAAAGGGAGATCCTGCGATGATATACGCCGAGAACATATTCATATGCATAGCGGTCCCTCTGCTGATATCCATCCTGTTCGCCGAGGGCAGCGCCAGGGGCTTCATCGCCTCGTTCCTCACCGGGACCGCGGTCTGCCTCCTTTCAGCCTATATCAGCGGCTTCCTGCAGATCGTCAGCGGCATGAGCGTCGGCGACACTGCGGTCTTCCTGTCGCCGGTGGTCGAGGAGATCATGAAGTTCCTGCCCATGCTCTTCGTCCTCTTCATCTTCATGCCCGAGGACAGCGGGCTCTTCATAGCCGCCATAGGCATTGGAGCGGGCTTCGCCACCTTCGAGAACTGCTGCTATCTGCTGTCCTCCGGAGCCGCGTCCCTGCGCTATATGCTCATAAGAGGCCTTGCCGTCGGCGTCATGCACATCATCAGCATGCTGACCCTGGCCCTCGGCCTGGTCCTGGTGAGAAGGGTCAGGCTCCTCTCCCTTCCGGGGATCGCCGGCGCCTTCTCCCTGTCGGTGATCTTCCACGGTCTGTACAATCTGCTGGTCTCCGAGCCCGGGATCTCCTCCGCCATAGGCTACATCCTGCCTCTGGCGACGGCTGCCCTGCTGTATTTCCCCTACAGGAGCCTGAGGCGGACCGGGGTCCTCTTCTGAGACCGGAAGCCTGAAGCGTCAAGTTTTTCGCCCCTTCGGGGGCTTTTTTATTTTTTGCCCAAATTGGTGGGTAAACTTCGGGAAAACCGCGACTAATGGGTATAAGAGATCAGGAGCGCGGCAGGATCCGAAGGGAGGTGCCATCCACGCCGATGAAAAGTCTGGATGAACAGGAAAAACTGATATTCGAAAGGGCGGCAGGGCTCAGGAGAAAGCGTCTTAAACGCGATCTGGGCATCCTCTCCGCGGCGTCCCTCATGTGTCTCGTCCTCATAACGGGGTCCATATACGGCCTAGCCGGCGGGTACTCGGCCATGGCGGACGGACAGTCGATGGGAGCCTTCATGCTGAGCTCCGAGGCCGGAGGCTACGTGCTGGTGACGGTGCTGGCCTTCGCCGCGGGAGCTTCCGCCGCGGTCCTGGCCATAAGGTCCGCCCAGAAGAACAGCAGGGGGGATCCCCCTAAAGAAGATAAAAAGGACAGCTCGTGAACCGGGCGCAGGAAAGTCAGAACCATTACCTAAAACGATCAAAGGAGGTCAATTCGATGAACAACAGCAAGACATGCGGCAGGATCCGCAGGCTCCTTGCCATATGGATGAGCCTGGCGATGGTGTTCTCCGCCGTCCCCGCCGCCTTCTTCGCGGTCTACGCGGACAGCGCGCAGAGCGATCTTTCCACCGGTCAGGCTATTCTCCAGCAGGAGAACATAGTCCCTGCCGAGCTGAAGGGCTCTAAGGCTCTTCCCCCCAGCGTCTTCGAGAACGATCCGGTCCTTACCGGCGCGGATGACAACGGAAGCAGCCCCTTCCTCCTCTCGGAGTACAACGAGCTCTTCCTTTTCAGGAACGGAGGAGAGACCCACGACGGGATCAAATCCCTCGGCGCCTGGTATTTCCTCGGCGAGGACGAGAACGGCATAGACATGACCAGGACGTCCCTCGACAGCGACGGGTACTCATGGGTCGAGACCATCAACACGGAAAATGTCGAGGCGGTGGAGCCAGATTTCTCGGGCACCAGGCTCGATGATTACAGCTTCATGGCGGGCACTTCCTTCGATCCCCTGGGCAGCGGCAGAAAGCAGTACGCCGCCTACGTGGGCTGGGAGGAGACCGGCTCCGGCGGCGTGATGTCCGTCATGATATATGACCCGGTAAGCGGCGATTATAAAGCCTCGGTCCTCGGCAATGCTGACTGGGTCAAGAGGGCGGATCCCCACTACTTCGAGATGCAGAACGTCATGGCCATAACCGCCGGCGATTACGACGGCGACGGCAAAGACAGCCTCATCGCCTTCTGCTGCGGCGACGGGAGCGATCTCAGGCTCTACGAGGTCACCTACAACGGAACGCGCCTCAGCACCTCAGAGGTGTTCAATATCGATGCCTATCTGGTCTACAAGGACTATCTGAATACGTCGGAGAAAGCATCCTTCCTGATGCGCCACAAGCCCGTGGTGAGCCTCGCCACCGGCGACTTCGACGGCGACGGTCTTGACGAATTCGCCTATTCCGCAGGCTTCTACAACGGTACCAACGACGCTGAGGACGGCTGGAACGGGACATTCGGCAGCAGCCCCAGGGATTTCTCCACCCACGTGGCGGTGGGAGACAGGAAAAACGGCGCCTGGTCCATGTCGCAGCCGGTCTGGCTCTACGATGAATCGCTCTATATCACCAATTCTGCAGGTTCCCAGTACGACGCCTACATGATGCACGGCGGAGTCATAGGCGCCGGCGATACCGACGGAGACGGAGTCGACGAGATCGTGGCGGTCGGCTACACCTCGGTGTCCACCGACAATCACGCCCGGATCTCCTACATGGCTGACGGCACAGTTTATGTCTCCCACTTCTGTGACTGGGACCAGAATACTTATGTGACGGCTGTCATAGAAAGCAGCGGTTCCTCTTACGTCCGCACCTCCGGATCCCTGAAGGATACTAAAAACAGGCTCGCGATGAGCAGCTTCGCCGCGTCGAGCCTCCAAAAATTCCAGAACAGCAGATTCGTGCTGCCCAAGATCACCGTGGACTGCGGCCATACCAACGGCACGGGCAAGAAGGAGGACGTCTTCATCTCCGGCGTGCTCTACGATTTCGAAGCCGGCTACGCCGTCGGCGGCGCCGTTCATACCCCCAAGCTCATGACCCAGCATTTTACCACCACCATGGGCGACGAATACGCTTCCGACGTCTACTGGGTGAGCGACGTGGCCGTGGGCAATTTCGATCACAACGGCAACGGCAGGGAACAGTTCATATATGTCGTGATGTACATGGAGTCCGGTTCCAACAAGTATAACTGGGCCTACATGGGCGTCGAAGGCGGCTGCAAATATGACGACGAATACGACGACGACGGCGAACTGATATCCTTCGGAGAATGCACCACCTACGGCGGCAGCGATATCCGCGGTGATCAATCCCATTATATCGACAACGGCGGCTCCAGGCTCTTCCGCTCCGCCCACAGGCGCAAAGTCAGCGCCGTGCCCATCTGCCTCGACGTCAACGACGACGGCGTGCTGGCGAGGCACAACACGAACTACTACGCCTACAGCGATCCCGAGGTCAAGGCGGTCCTGCAGGCAGCCCCGTATTTCAAGGAACTGAACGACCTGGGCGCCCAGGACAGCGGTGAGACCAGCTTTACCATCGAGACCTCCTTTGGAAAGACCAACAGCAAGGGCTGGGAGGTCAACTTCAGCGCGGGCATCGCGGCTGAGGCCGAGATAGGCTGCGTCAATTTGGCTCTCAGCATAGGCGGCCAGGGCAGCTGGTCCAGGGAATACGAGGATTCCTACGAGGTGACGAAGTCCAGGACCTTCACCACGGGCGCCAAGGACGTGGTGGTCATCTGCAGAGTGCCGGTGCTCATCTACGTCTACGACATCTGGAACAGGAAAACCGGTAAATGGGAGATAGAGGGCCAGTCGATCACCGTCCCTCTCTCGCCGACGTACTACCTGCTGACCATAAAGGACTATAACAACTTCGTCGACGAGTACAACGATATGATAAGCGACGAGGGCCATCACCTCATAAAGATCGCTCCCGATGACCTGCCCGAAGGCACGAGCGGAGATCCCTTCGCCTACTGGAACCAATGGAGCGAGGCTCATAAAGGCAGCAACACCAGCGGCACCTCTCTCATCGACGGAGTCAACGCCCTGGGCACTACCGGCGGCGCGATAACCGACGAGTGGAGCTACAGCGAAGGTTCGACCGCCAGCTATTCACATTCGGCGGGACTGTATTTTGACTTTACCCTGCAGTTCGGCGGAGACGTCGTCTTCGACGAGGCATGGGTAGGCGCGGAGACTCACTTCGAGCACAACTGGCTGAACGGCAACTCCACCAGCAGCACCTCGACCACCGGAGCGGGCGGCACGGTCTGCGACATCGATCCCGACGCCCTCGATCCGGACCTTTATCCCGCGGAATGGTGCGACGCCTTTAAGTTCTCCTGGGACTTCGGCTGCTGGGACCGCAAGCTCAGCACCGCTAAGGACGCCCCCGACGTGCCCTTCTACGGATACCGCATCGAGCGGGTGACGCTGAAAGCTCCCGCCAAGCCGGCAGAGAACTTCAAGGCCAAGGCAGGCACCGACGACGACGGCGAGGCTGTGATATTCCTCACCTGGCAGGACGGCGGGACCGACAAGCGTCCCACCGGCGCCTTCAACCTCTATCTGACTCAGGAGGACGGCTCCACCAAGATCATCGAGATCGAGGCGGGCGACGAGGACTACATCATCACCGACGATGACGGCAACGAGATCTACCAGTATATCTTCAGGGATATCGACGGCCGCACATCCTATGAGTTCTCACTGACCACGACGGGCAACGGGTCCGCGACCTCCACCGAGACAGCGGCCCCCGTGTACGCCTACCTCTACGTGACGTATAAGTCGATACTCTCGATAGGCAAGACCGATACCTCCGACGACGGTCTCACAGACACCTATACCATCTACTACACCGATGGCACCAGCACCGATTTCGAGGTCAGACACGGAGTCGGGGTCGAGGATATCGTACTGCTGACCTCCGCCGAGGACAGCGACGACGGCCTCACCTGCACCTACAGGATCGACTTCAGCGACGGTTCCAGCTTCACCTACGACGTGAAGAACGGCAAGGACGGCAAGGACGGCAAGGACGGAAAGGACGGTCAGGACGGCAAAGACGGCGAGGACGGCAGCGAGATAGAGCTGCGGGTCGACGAAGAGAGCGGCTACATCCAGTGGAAGTACACCGACGAGTCCGATGACGAATGGAGAGACCTCCTTCTCACCAGCGAGGGCGACTGGCTCAAGGGCGAGAAGGGCGACAAGGGCGACGCCGGCGATGACGGCCGCGAGGTCGAGATGAAGCTGGACGAGGAGAACAAGACCGTCCTCTGGCGCTACAAGGCGGAAGAGGGCGAAGACGAAGAGGAGTGGGAAGAGCTCTTCGATCTCTCCCTGATCAAGGGCGAGAAGGGCGAGGACGGACTCGACGGCAAGAACGGCGAGGACGGACAGGACGGCCGCGAGATCATAATGCACTACGATCCTGAGAGCGGGATGCTCCAGTGGATGTACGAGAACGACGAGGAGTGGACCGACCTGGTCGCCATCAGCGAGAGCCAGATCATCAAGGGAGAAAAGGGCGATAAAGGCGACAAAGGCGATAAGGGAGACAAGGGCGATGCCGGCCGCGGCATAGTCTCCATCGAAAAGGACGATCCCGATCCCGACGCCGATCCCGGAGTCGACACCTACACCATCACCTACACCGACGGCACCACCTCCACCTTCACCGTGACCAACGGCAAGGACGGCGAAAAGGGTGAGAAGGGAGACGCCGGCGAGAAAGGTGAAAAGGGCGACAAGGGCGATGCCGGAGAAAAGGGCGACAAAGGCGATACCGGAGAAAAGGGCGAAGCCGGAGAGACCGGAGCCAAGGGCGATAAGGGCGAAAAAGGCGACACCGGAGCCGCCGGAAAAGACGGCCGTGACGGATCCGACGGATCCGACGGACGAGATGGCAAAGACGGCGTCGGAGTAAAGGATATCCGCATCGAAGCCAACGGCGATCTGGTCTTCGTCATGAGCGACGGAGGGACCATAAGATCCGGAAACATCATCGAGATCCTCGTAAGCAACGGGTCCGAGTACTTCCGCCAGATCTACTACGGCGGCGCCCCCGGAGGGGACGGCGCTGGGATCCCGACTCAGGGCGGCTCGTCCCTGCCGGTCTCCTATGTTCCGGGTTCTTCCGGCGCCTCGGCCGCGGGAGCGGTCCCGTTCACCGACGTTGCCGTGAGCGACTATTACTACGACTCTGTCGTCTGGGCTTATAATTCCAGCCCTCAGATCACCGACGGCACCTCCGCCTCTACCTTCAGCCCCAGGGCCGTGTGCACCAGGGGCCAGGTGGTGACCTTCCTGTGGAGGGCGTCAGGATGTCCCGAGCCCGAAGGCGCTTCGGTGCCCTTCCGGGACGTGACCGAAAAGGACTACTTCTATAAGCCGGTCCTGTGGGCGGTGTCGAAGGGGATCACCGACGGGACCTCCCCCGAGACCTTCAGCCCGTCCGCGGCCTGCGCCAACAGCCACATCCTGACCTTTATCCACAGGGCCATGGGAGAGCCGGGAAAGACCGGCGAGGGCAGCTGGTGGAGCGACGCCTATGACTGGGCTCTGAGGGAGGGCCTGCTGGCCGGGACCTACACCGGGACCTTCGATATCAACGCGGACTGCCCCAGGTGCAACGTCATCGAGTACCTTTACAGGTATCTGGCGATGAGCGGGGATACCGCGCTGTAGGAACGGGCGCATGATAAAAGCACGGGGCCTTCGGGCTCCGTGCTTTTTACTTGGCTTGTTTTACCGAGGATCGGGCGGACCTTGAGATCCGGCGCTTCCGGCGCCTTTTGTGCTTGCCGTCCTACTTCTTTGCGGCCTGCACCAGGGCCACGATGGAGGTGGCGAGGGCAGCGCTGGCAACGGTAAGAGCTGCTACGTGAAGGATGATGTTGATGCTTTTCATGTTATCTCAAGCGGACTGGTCTGCTTTCCGCCGCCCCTGTGGCGGCGCCCTGCGTCCGCGTTCCTCCTTGCCGATATTATATCAGATATTTCCCTGTCTTTGAACCCTTGTTTGAGGGGAGGGCGTTCAGCCGGCGCTTCGGGATTTCGCCGGACGTCCGGTCTTCTGCTCTTCGCGGGATCTGGGCGGGCGTCCCGCCTGCTGCTATTTGCAGTTCCTCTTTTGGATCACCGGCTCGCAGACGCCTTCAAGGCCTGCCAGTTCCATAAGCAGCAGGAAGGCCCTCTGGGGGCCCTTGTAGGCTCCCTCGGGGAAGAACCTCTCGGTCACCGCGTGGCCGTCGATCTGCTTTCCGCCTCTTCCCACGGCAAGGGCGGGGACTCCCAGGCTCAGGGGGATGTTGGCGTCGGTGGAGCCGGAGCCCAGCCTGGTCTCAAAGCCTGCCCAGTCGTTGGCCGCTCTCGCCGCGAGGACGATGGGAGCGTCGTCGGGCTGGCTGCCGCCGGGACGGTCGGATAGGATCTCCTTGCTGACGGTCAGGGTCTCGGTGGGATGGCTCCAGCGGGCCAGCTCCTCTTCGAGGCCTTCCTTTACCGCCTTTTCCACCTTTTCATAGACCGCAGCCAGGGCCGCGTCGTCGGTTGAGCGCATGTCGATCAGCATGGTCGATTCTGAGGGGATGGCGTTGACGGAGACTCCGCCGCTGACGACGCCTACGTTGAAGATGGTCTTGGGGTCGGCCGGGACCTGGATCTCGGCGATCTTGGCGATGGCTCTTCCCATGGCGTTGTTGCAGTTGGGGATGCCGAAGGCTCCCAGGGCGTGGCCTCCGCGGCCTCTGAAGGTATACTTGATCTTGTGTCCCGCCACCGCGGTCCTGCAGACTCCGCCGGGGGTGGTGCCGTCGATGGAGACCAGGGCGTCGATCTCGCTGCCGTGGTCTTTGAAGAGATTTCTGGTGCCGCGCAGGTCTCCCACGCTCTCTTCACCTACGTTGCCGACGAACCAGATGTCTCCCGCAGCCCTTACGCCGCAGGCGGTCATGGCCTTGGCGATGGCCAGGACCTCGACCATTCCTCTGGTGTCGTCGCAGATGCCCGGCGCCCAGATCCAGCCGTCCTCCTTGACGTGGGGAGTGCAGTCGACTTCGAAGCCGAAGACCGTGTCCATGTGGCCGGAGACGATTATGGTGGGGCCGCAGCCGGTGCCCTTGAGGACGCCGATGACGTTGTTCACGCTGTCCATGCGGACCTCGTCCAGGCCGACGGAGCTCATCATCTCGAAAAACCGTTTGGCGCGGGCCTCCTCGTGGTTGGACGGGGACTTGATGGCCACCAGCTCCAGCTGCTCGGCCAGGGTGTCGCCGTCGTGCTCCTTTATATGGGCCAGGACCTTCTGTACTTCTTCTTTTGAGACCAGGGCCTCTATCATCTTTGCGGGATCTGTCATTTTCGCTCCTTTCATTGATACAGCCGCGGCGCGGCAGGCAAAAAGATCTTTCCATCTAATAAAATACTATATTTTACCGGGCAGGGCAAGGTGACGGCCTGCTATATATTGAATCCCAGCCAAAAAGAGGGTATATTTATATGGATAGTGTGGCTTCGTCCCCCCGGGGACCCCGCCGCCCAGACGTCATGTCCCGGATCATTTATGAAAGGATCATCAGATCATGAAAAGATTGTTTGTTTTGGTCATGTCATTGATAATGGTTTTGTCCCTTGCGGCTCCCGCCTTTGCCGCCGGCGGATATACCGACGTTCCCGAAGGCGCATGGTACAGCCCTGCTGCCGCAGCTCTCAAGGAGCAGGGCCTCATGGAGGGCATGGGAGACGGACGCTTCGCTCCGGATAATCTCTTTACCCGCGCCCAGCTGGCCATGGTCCTCTACCGCATGGCAGGCTGCCCCGCCGTCGAAGGCGAAGACAGCTTTACCGACACCCAGCCCGGAATGTGGTATTCCGACGCGATCCTCTGGGCCTCCCAGTATCACGTGGTGGAAGGCTACGGC
>JAFRQL010000211.1 GCA_017428655.1 Bacillota bacterium
TATAGATGGATATCATAGTGTGCATCAAGCAGGTCCCTTCGACCAATGAAGTAAGGCTGGATCCGGTAACGGGCACCATCATCCGCGACGGCAGGAATTCGGTCATCAACCCCTTCGACAGCTACGCGATAGAGGAGGCGGTAAGGCTCAAGGAGAAGCTGGGCGGAAAGGTAACCGCCCTGAGCATGGGCATCCCCGCCACCGAAAGGCTCCTCAGGGACGCCATGGCTAGAGGCGTGGACAGCGCGGTCCTGCTCACTGACAGGGCCTTCGCCGGAGCCGACACCCTCGCGACTTCATATGCCCTGAGCCTGGGAGCCCGCAGGATCGGTGATTTCGATCTGATCATCTGCGGCCGCATGGCGGTGGACGGAGATACCGCCCAGATCGGTCCCGAGCTCTCAAGGCAGCTGGACGTCAATTTCGCCTCGGACGTCTGCGAGATCATCAGCGCGGACGAAAAGAAGATCGTCTGCAAAAAACTCATGGACGGCGGCGTCGCGACCATAGAACTCTATCTTCCCGCCGTCATCACCGTCACCAAGGATATAAACATGCCCAGGATGGCGTCCATCGCGGGCGTAAGATACAGTCTCACCGCGCCTTTTGAGAGCCTCACCGCCGACGATCTCGGCGCGGACAAGAGCCGCTGCGGCCTTAACGGTTCTCCCACCAGGGTCCTTCGCAGCTTCGCTCCCGACAGGAGCCATGAAGCGGTCCGCATCGGGGGAAGTCCCGTCGACGCGGCGAAAGAGGCCGTAAGGATAGCAAAGGAGGCTCTGTAATGGCAGTAGTGATCGATAAGTCTTTATGTGTCGGCTGCGGCACCTGTGTCGGGACCTGTCCCAACGGCGCCCTCGACCTTCAGGACGGCGCTGCCGTCGTAAACGACAACTGCATCAACTGCGGCATGTGCATCGACGCGTGCCCGGTATCCGCCATCTCCGCCCCCGAGGAAGAGATCAAGGCTTCGGACGAGTGGAGCGGCATCTGGGTGTTCTGCCAGCAGACCGACGCCCAGCTTCTTCCGGTATCCTACGAGCTGGTCGGAAAGGGCAGGCAGCTGGCTGACAGCTGCGGCCAGAAGCTGACCGCCGTGGTCTTCGGATACAATGTCTGGGGCCTGGACAGCCTGATCAAGGCAGGGGCGGACACCGTCCTCTACGCCGAAGACAGGGCGCTGTCTCTGGCCTTCGAGATCCCCTACGCATCCCTCATGTGCAGGCTCATAAAGGAAAAGAAGCCTGCCGTTGTCCTCTACGGCGCGACCCCCTTCGGAAGGACCATGGCCCCCATGGTGGCTGCGTCCTTAAGGACCGGCCTCACCGCCGACTGCACTGTCCTGGATATCGATCCGGAGACAGGCCTTCTCAGGCAGACCCGTCCCGCCTTCGGAGGGAACCTGATGGCGACCATCGTCTGCGCCGACACCCGTCCCCAGATGGCGACGGTAAGGCCCGGGGTCTTCACCGCTCCCGCTCCCGACGAGACGAGGCAGGGCTCGGTTGAGTGGGTCCCATGGGAAAAGGCGGCGGACAAGGGCCTCAAGCTCCTTGATTTTGCCGCGGGCAAAGAGGGAAGAAAGCTCAGCGACTTCGACGTTGTCGTTATCGCAGGCAGGGGGATCGGCCAGAAGAAGAACCTGGCTGTCGTGAAGGAGCTGGCTGAGCTTCTCGGAGGCGACTTCGGCGTATCAAGGCCTCTCATCGACGAGGGCTGGGCCGAATATCCCCATCAGGTGGGGCAGACCGGCTGCTCCGTAGCCCCCAGGCTCCTCATATCCCTGGGCGTTTCGGGAGCAATCCAGCATCTCGCCGGCATCAGCGGAGCCCAGACCATCATCGCGGTCAACACCGATCCCGACGCTCCCATCTTCGGCGTCGCCGACTACGCGGTGGTCTGCGACTGCATGGAATTCGCCAGGGCAATGATAGAAGAGCTCAAGGCTGAAAAGAAGACCGTTTAGAGACCATCCCGGAAAGGAGACCGATGAACAGTCCGACCAGCGAAAGGGCCTGGAGGGCCATATACAGGCTGCTGGACAGGGTTTCGCCTGTCCCCTACGACTGCGGCACCCTCTGCGGCGCCGCCTGCTGCAGGGCGGAGGAACCCGGAAAGGAGATGGGGATCTATCTTCTTCCCGGAGAAGAGCTCCTTCATCCCCGGCCGGAGGATCCCGAAAACGACTGGCTCATTTGGCGGGAGGACGATCCCGAAGAGCACGGCCTTCCCTGCAACTGGCCAAAGCCCGCATATTTCGTCAGGTGCAAGACTCCTCCCAAATGTCCAAGAGAGCTCAGGCCTTTCCAGTGCAGGACCTTCCCGCTGAAGCCCTTCATCAACAGCGACGGCATACTGACCCTGGTCTACAACCTGGACGATCTCCCGTATAAGTGCCCTCTGGCCTGGCAGGCGATGGAGCTCACGGAGGATTTCGTAAAGGCGACGTACACCGTCTGGTATCACCTTCTGAGGGATCCCGCGGTCCTGGAGATGGTCGCGGAGGATTCCGATCTTGAGCTTTGATCCGGATCTGTCCGGCCAAAAACAAACAAGAAAGAAAAGAAAATGAAAGAAAAAAGCGCTGAAAACGTCAGAAGGATCATTCTTCATGTGGATGCCAACAGCGCTTTTTTGAGCTGGAGCGCCGTCGACGCCCTGGAAAAGGGCGCTTCTTTGGACCTTCGGACCGTCCCGTCGGTGGTGGGAGGCGATCAGGAGAGCCGCCATGGCATCGTCCTTGCCAAATCGGTGCCCGCCAAGGCCTTCGGCATAAGGACCGCCGAGCCCCTGGTGGACGCCAGAAGAAAGTGCCCCGGCCTCATCGTGGTTCCTGCGGACAGGGACCTCTACAGCCGGTGCAGCAGGGCGATGAACGAGATCCTTTCCGAGTACAGTCCGGTGATCCAGAAGTTCAGCATAGACGAGAGCTTCCTCGATTATACCGGCTGCGAGGAGGTCCACGGGCCGGTCCTTGAGACCGCCTACGGGATAAAGGAACGGATCAAGCGGGAGCTGGGCTTTACGGTCAACGTTGGTATCTCGTCCAACAGGATCCTTGCCAAGATGGCGGGAGAGCTGAAAAAGCCCGATATGGTCCACACCCTGTGGCCGGACGAGATCGAAGAAAAGCTCCACCCCCTCCCGGTAGGGGATCTCTTCATGGTCGGCGGCACCAGTGAAAAAAAGCTGCGCAGCATAGGTATCAACACCATCGGAGACCTGGCCCGGATGGACCGGGGATTGGTGAATTCCCTGCTCAAGGCCCACGGCGACATGATCTGGCGTTTTGCCAACGGGATCGACGATTCTCCGGTGGTCCCTACGGGCACGACTCCCGCAAAGGGCGTCGGCAACAGCATGACCATAAGCTACGATGTGACCTCAGCGGAGGACGCTCTCTCGTACATCCTGCAGCTTTCGGAGCAGGTCGCCATGAGGCTGAGAAGGATAAATGCCCGGGCCTCGGTCATAAGCGTCCAGATCAGGACCAAGGATTTCGTCGATTACAGCAGGCAGACCAGGCTCGAGGGCTATACCGATTCCACCGACGTGATCTACCGGACAGCCGAGAGCCTCTTCAGGCAGGCCTGGCGGGGGGAACCCATAAGACTTCTTGGCGTGCATTCCACCGGCCTTGACTATACCAGCCAGGAGCAGATCTCCATCTTCGACACAAAAAAGCCCGAAGAGGACAGAAAGTACGACAAGGTCGTCGACGAGATCCGCGAAAAGTTTGGAAAGGACAGCCTGATCCGCGCCAGCGTCATCGGGAGAAAGAAGTAGCGGTAAATATCAAAAGCCTTCCCCTAGCGGGAAGGCTTTTTGCATCCGGGTATTCGGTTTTTCGCCCAATTTCATTGATCCAGGACGAAATTTCAATGCGTCTTTATATCCCCAGCACGGTCAGTTCCTTGCTGAAGTGGTTCAGCAGCTCGCAGCCGTCTTCGGTGGCGATGACCAGGTCTTCGATGCGGACGCCGGTCTTTCCGGCGAGATAGATGCCCGGTTCTATGGAGAAGCACATGTCCTTTTCGATCAGATGATCGTTCACCTGGCTCACGTCGTCTCCCTCGTGCTCGGCGATGCCGATGCCGTGGCCGAGGCGGTGGGTGAAGTTGGGACCGTATCCGAAGGACGCGATGTGGTCCCTGGCGGCGAGATCGACCTCCTTGAAGTGTCTTCCGGCCTTTACGGCGGCGATGCCCTTGAGATTTGCCTCCAGGGTTATATCGTAGATCTTCCTGTCCTCATCCGATACCGTCTTCCAGTAGAAGGTCCTGGTCATGTCCGAGCAGTAACCGTTCCACTTGCAGCCCATGTCGATGAGGATGCAGTCGCCGTCCTTAAGCACGGTATCGGTGGGGTGGTGGTGGGGATCTGAAGCGTGGGCGCCGAAGCAGACGATGGGGGTAAAGGACTCACCGCCGGCGCCGGCCTGGCTGTAGCATTTCTTGATGAAGGCAGCGATCTCGTTCTCCGTCGCACCCTCGTGGATGAAGTCCCTGACCTTTGCCATGGTCTCGTCGTTGATCCTCGATGCGATGCGCATGTTCTCCTTTTCTTCTTCGTCCTTGCGGGAGCGGGCGCTGCTGATGCAGCTCTGGGCGAGGACCGGCTCAAGGCCGGGGACCGCCTTCGCTATGGGCAGCAGAAAGCGGGCAGCCATGTTCCCGTCGACTCCGAAGAGCCCGGGTTCCAGATGGGGGCAGACCACCTCGGTCAGAGGATCCACGTCGTCAAATACGACGACCCTGCAGTCGATGGGCCTGAGCCTGAAGAGCTTGTTGGCGAAGAGCACATGTTCTCCGTTTGCTTTGATCAGAAAGCCCCAGAAGCGCTCAAAGGGGCTGTTGTAGATCCCGGTATAGTAAAGGATGCTGTCCGGATCCGTGACCATCAGCTGGGTGATGCCCAGCTTTTTCATTTCGTCTATCGTCCGGTCTGTTCTTGATAAAGACATCTTTCCTCCCAAATTATATGTATAATTTTTATGCATTTAATATAACACCGAATTGCACTTTTTGAAAAGCGTGTTATTATTACAATTGCGCGTCTTAGCTGGAGGTAACCATGTTCAGAAAGATACCCGGACCTATACTGATGGTCTTTTCATCGATATGCTTCGCCCTGGGAGGCCTTCTCATAAAGATGGTCCCCTGGTCAGGTATCGCCCTGAACGGGGCGAGATCCATCATCGCGGTGCCTGTCATCGCCCTGTATATGAGGATCAGCGGCAACCCCCTGAAGATCAACCGGACAGTGGTCATCGGATCGTTCTGCCTCGCCGCGACGACCCTTCTGTATGCGGTGGCGAACAAGCTGACCGCCGCGGGCAACGTCATCGCCCTGCAGTTCACGTCGCCGATCTTCGTCATGCTCTACAGCAGGTTCTTCTTCGGAAAGAAGACCAGGAAGATCGATATCATCGCCTGCATATTCGTCCTCGCGGGGGTGGTGATCTTCCTGATGGACAGCCTTCAGGCGGGCAATACCCTGGGCAACCTCATGGGCGTCGCGTCCGGAGCGACCTTCGCGGGAGTCTATCTCATGAACGAGGGGAAGGGAGCAAGCCCTCTGAGCTCCGTCCTTTTAGCGGACATTTTGAGCTTCGTGATCAGCCTCCCGTGGCTCCTTAAGGCGGACTTCCGTTCAATACAGCCCCAGGCCTGGACCGCGGTCATCGTCCTGGGACTCATCCA
>JAFRQL010000212.1 GCA_017428655.1 Bacillota bacterium
ATGCTTTCGGGTAATACGGAAGACTGGAAGGGACTGGTCCCGGCCTGCACCGTCCTTGCGGCAGAGCAGGGGGGCACACTGGGAACGGAGGAAATGAGACGATATTTCGACCTCGCCAGATATCTTCTGCTGACCTCTTCCTCCGAAAGGCTCGCCGATCTTCCCGAAGCCAGGGAAGGGATCGGCAACCGGTTAAAGGAAGCCGCCCGGACCGCCCAAGACCTGGACAACCTGATCAAGGCCGCGAAGACCAGGCGCTACACCTACGCCGGCATCAGCAGGATCATCGCCCAGCTGGTCTTCGGCCTCAGCAAGAGCGCCTATCAAAAGATCAGGGACGACGGCCAGCGGTACGCCAAGGTCCTCGCCATGGGAGAAAAGGGCCCGGAGATCCTCGCATGCGCGGGAAAAGCCGGCCTGATGCCGGTGATATCCAACGTCAACAAGATAGCCGACGACTTCCCGTGCAGAGAGCTTCTCGACGCGGATCTCAACGCATCGGACGTATATAACCTGATCAGGGGCAGGGACGCCGCGGCATGCTCCGACAGGAGGCGCATCCCCGCGCCGGAAAGATGACCGCAGAGCGGAGGAGGCTGCAAAGGCAGGCGCCATGCACAGAGCCCTACGCCTTTTCACAACATCAAAAACTGCTTGAAATACCGCGCTTTTCATGCTTTAATTAGATGTTTGGTTTTGTATCAACTAACTCAAATATTTAAAGGAGATAAATAATGAAGGTATTAGTTATCAACTGCGGAAGCTCTTCACTGAAGTACCAGGTCCTGAACATGGACGACGAGAGCCTTCTGTGCAAGGGCCTTGTCGAGAAGATCGGCATCGAAGGATCCATGCTGACCCACACCAAGATCGGCGCTGACAAGTTCGTCGTCGAAGCCCCGATGAAGAACCACACCGATGCCATCCAGTACGTCCTCGACGCTCTGGTGGACAAGGACCACGGCGTTCTCGGAAGCATGAGCGAGCTGGGAGCCGTAGGCCACAGAGTGCTCCACGGCGGAGACAAGTTCACCGCCAGCTGCGTGGTCGACGAAGCCTGCAAGCAGGCCATCAGAGACTGCTTCCCCCTGGGGCCCCTCCACAATCCCGCAAACCTGATGGGAATCGAAGCATGCGAAAAGCTCATGCCCAACACCCCGCAGGTCGCCGTATTTGATACTGCCTTCCATCAGACCATGCCCGCAGAGAGCTTCATGTACGCTCTTCCCTACGAGTATTACGAGAAGTACGCCGTCAGAAAGTACGGTTTCCACGGAACCTCTCACAGATACATCGCCCAGACCGCTGCCAAGATGCTCGGAAAGGACCCCAAGGAACTGAAGATCATCAGCTGCCACCTGGGCAACGGCGCATCTCTTGCCGCCATCAAGAACGGCGAATGCTATGACACCTCCATGGGTCTCACCCCGCTGGAAGGCCTGATCATGGGCACCCGCTGCGGCGACATCGATCCCGCCGCCATCCCCTTCATCGCCGAGAGAGAAGGGATGACCCTCAAGGAGATCGATACCATGATGAACAAGAAGTCCGGTATGCTGGGCGTCTCCGGCGTATCCTCCGACTTCAGAGACGTTGAGAACGCTGCCAACGAAGGCAACGAGAGGGCAGCTCTCGCTCAGAAGATGTTCGTACACAGGGTAAAGCACTACATCGGAGCCTATATCGCCGAGATGAACGGCTGCGACGCCATCGTCTTCACCGCCGGCCTCGGAGAGAACGGCAAGACCATGAGAAAGTGGATCTGCGAAGACATGGATTACCTGGGGATCAAGCTCTGCGACAAGTGCAACGACGTCCGCGGCAAGGAAGCCTTCCTCAACACCGAGGATTCCAAGGTCAAGATCCTGCTCATCCCCACCAATGAAGAACTGATGATCGCAAGGGATACTGTTGAACTGACCGCAAAATAATTGTTGACAATTCCCGTCCTGGTCACTATACTGTAATAGTTGATTTTTAGGGAGAAGGAGGTGTCACAACATGGCAGTACCCAAGAGAAGAACTTCCTCAGCTAAGACTAAGAGCAGAAAGGCCGCAAACATGGTCAAGAGCGCTCCCGCGCTTTCCATCTGCCCCCAGTGTCATGAACCTAAGCTTCCGCACAGAGTTTGCCCCAACTGTGGTTACTATGACGGCAAAAATGTGGTAGAAGGCTAAGCTTTATAAAGACAATCACTTTAGCTAAAGGAAAAATGAGAGCGGTCCTATGCGCAAGGACCGCTTTTCTGTTGAAACCCGATATTCCATATGATATATTTTATTCAAAGAACGAAGGGAGCTGATACCAATGGGTAGGCATGGTACTATCGCAGGAAGAAAGGCTGCACAGGATTCCAAGAGAGCAGCGGTCTTTACCAAATACGCAAGACTTATAATGGTCGCCGCAAAAGCAGGCGGAGATCCGGATTACAACCCGTCTCTGAGGACGGCTATCGATAAGGCAAAGGGCATCGGGATGCCCAACGACAACATCAACAGGGCCATCAAGAAGGGCACCGGCGAGCTGGGCGGATCCAACTTCGAAGAGGGCCAGTTCGAGGGCTACGGCGCCGGCGGAGTCGCTGTCGTGGTAGAAGTCCTTACCGACAACAAGAACAGGACCACCGCGTCCGTAAAGCACGCATTCGACAAGTTCGGCGGCAATCTGGGAACCCCCGGCTGCGTCTCCTACATGTTCGACAAGAAGGGCGTTCTGGTCTATGACAGAGAAGAGCGTGAGATCGACGAGGATGAGCTGATGGAGGCGATGCTCGATGCGGGAGCCGACGACATGGTCGCTTATGACGACAGCTTCGAGGTCATGTGCGATCCCAACGCCATCGAGGACGTCAGGAAAGCGCTCACCGACGCGGGCTTCGCTCCCGACGCATGGGACGTTGAGAATATCCCCACCGTCCAGTCCACTCCCACCGATCCTTCCCAGATCACCAATCTGCGCAAGATGATCGAGCTCCTCGAAGACGATGACGACGTTCAGAAGGTCTATACCAACTGCTCCATCGACTTCGACGAAGAATAAGAAAACTATAAATCCTGGGGTGTGCGTTAAGACCATTAATTCAACCTACATCACTTAAACGGGATTCCGCGTCCGAAAGGATATGCCAGGCCTCAGCCGCAAGGTTCCAGTGGAAGGCAGATTCCTTTGGCAGGTGACCCACCTATCATATTGATAGGTGTGAATTAAGGCTGACGGCACTTTGGGATTTTTTATTTGAGAAAACGCGAAAAGGAGAAAGACATGCCGGAAAAGAAGATCGTGATAATCGACGGAAACAGCCTTGTCAACAGGGCATTCTACGCCATACAGAGGCCTATGATCACGTCCGACGGTTTCTACACCAACGGTATCTACGGTTTTCTGAGCATGCTCTTCAAGATACGCAAGGATCACGAGCCCACCCACATGCTGGTGGCCTTCGACCGCAAGGCTCCCACCTTCAGGCACGAGGCCTACGCCGAGTACAAGGCGGGAAGAAAGAAGATGCCGGAAGAGCTGGCCATGGAGATGCCTGTCCTTAAGGACGTCCTTCACGCCATGGGCATAATGACCTACGAGCTGGACGGCTTCGAGGCCGACGACATCATGGGCACCACAGTGTCCATGGCCCAGGAGGCCGGGATCCCGGCTCTGGTCATCACCGGAGACAAGGACGCCCTCCAGCTGGCGGGCAGCGGGTGCACGGTGATCATCAACAAAAAGGGCGTCAGCGATTTCGTCGCCTATGACGAGGAGGTCATGAAGGAGGAATACGGTTTCTCCCAGAGCTCCTTCATCGATTTCAAGGCTCTCTTCGGCGACCCTTCGGACAATATCCCCGGGGTCGCGGGCATCGGCAAGGTCACGGCGCAGAAACTGATCCAGCAGTTCGGATCCATCGAGGCTCTGTACCCATGAAGGGTGGTACGCCTACAGGTACTGGTGTTGACTCTCATTATAACATCTATCCGATTCCTGACAACGACTTGGCAGGTAATCCGAATATGACCCAAAATCCTGG
>JAFRQL010000213.1 GCA_017428655.1 Bacillota bacterium
CACATCGTATAATATAAGCGTAATGAATTGTAGGAGGTTCTATTATGGCAGAGAAGAAGCAAGTAAAAAAGCAGAAGCAGAAAAACAAACCTCTATACGAGACCCTTGGATCGAACCCCAAAATGTAAAAAACGCCGGAGGCTTTTTCAGGCTTCCGGCGTTATATAACAGGTCATATATTTATCGTATTTTTGCGATGAAGCAATTAAATCAAGCGTTTCCCGGCCTTAGCCGGGCCTTCGTTCTATCCTCACCTGCAGCTAGACCGTTATGGTCATCTGCTCCTGCTTCACGGCTTTCTTCGCTTCGGCCTCGGTGGCAAGCCTGAGGGCGGCAAGGGCCTCCTTCTTTCTCAGCTTTATCTCCTGACGGCCGCCGCCTCCCCTGTTCTGCAGGGACAGGGCGGACACGGGAAGGACGACCTTCCTGCCCTTGTCGGTCTCTATGGCGATGCAGTCCTCCATGGTGACCGAGAGCATGGCGAAGGGTCTGCCCGCCGACGCGGAAAGGCTCCCCTTGAGCTTCTTTCTGTTGAGCTTGGTCTCAAAGTCGGACATCCGGTAGAGGCTGACCTTGCCGGTCTCGTAGAGGGTGACCACGTACCTGTCGGCCTCGAGCAGGAAGAATCCCACCATGTTCTCTCCAGATCCCAGCTCCGCCAGGCTGCCGGCGTAGACGGGCCTGGTCCCGGCCTCGGCCGCCCTGGCCTTGTAGGCGTCGGTGCTGTCCGAAAAGACCACGATCTCGGAATTCTCGTCGCAGAGGATCCCGCTGTCCGCACGCTTGATATAGCCGTCCTCGGAGAACTGGATGTAGAACTCCTCGCCGCCAGCGATCTCTTCGTCCTCTTCGGGAGGCTCTATGAGCATGGTCCTGCGCTCGGAGGGATATTTTCCGGAAAGATCGATGAGCTCGTCCCTTACGACGTTCCTTACGCCACCCGGAGAAGCGAGTATCTCGTCAAGCTCCGCGATCTTCTTTTCCAGGCTCTCGATCTCTTTGGTCTGCTTGAGGATGTACTCCTCGTTGAGGTTCCTGAGCCTGATGTTGGCGACGAACTCGGCCTGGGAGCGGTTGATGCCAAAGCCCTTCATCAGGTTGGTGATGACCAGCTCGTCGGTCTTGGAGCCGCGGACGATCATCACGGCCTTGTCGATGTCCAGGACGATCTTTTCAAGGCCCTTGAGAAGGAAGAGCCTGTCCAGCATGATGTCCAGATCGTACTGCAGGGCCCTTTCCTTGGCGCCGCACCTGAAGCGGACCCACTCCTCCAGGATCCCCTTTATACCCAGAGTTTTAGGCACTCCGTCGATGAGAAGGTTGAAATTGCAGGCGAAGCTGTCGGTGAGCGGGGTCTCGCTCATCAGGGTCTCGATGAGCCTGTCCACGTCGGTGCCCTTCTTGTAATCGATGGCGATGGCAAGGCCGGACAGGTCCGACTCGTCGCGGACGTCGGCGATCTGGGGGAGCTTTCCCCCCTTCATCAGCTCGGCGATCTTGTCGATGATGGCCTCCACCGTGGTGGAATAGGGGATCTGCCTCACCAGGATCAGCCTGTGCTTTTCGTCCACCTCGTAGACGCTCCTGACGCTGAAGGAGCCCTTGCCGGTCTCGTAGATCTCCCGCATCTCGTCCGGGACGTAGATGAGCTCCCCTCCGGTGGTGAAATCGGGGGCTGGCATTATGGGCAGAAGGTCCGCCTCGGGGTCCCTGATGTATTCGGCCGCGGCAAGGCAGGCTTCGCTGAAGTTGAAGCCGGGGAAGTTGCAGGCCATGCCAACGGCGATGCCCATGTTGGCCGAGACCAGGATGTTGGGAAAGCTGGTGGGCAGCAGGGAGGGCTCCTTTTCGGTGCCGTCGTAGTTGTCCACCATGTCCACCGCGTTCTTGCCCAGCTCGCTGAAGAATTCAGAGCATATGGGCATCAGCTTGGCCTCGGTGTACCTGGGAGCCGCATAGGCAGTGTCCCTGGAATAGACCTTGCCGAAGTTGCCCTTGCCGTCGACGAAGGGCATGAGCAGGGCCTCGTTGTTCTGGGTGAGCCTCACCATGGTCTCGTAGATGCCGGCGTCCCCGTGGGGGGAGTATTTCATGCCGGCTCCGGCGATGTTGGCGGATTTGGTCCTGCCGCCGGTGAGAAGGCCCATGCGGAACATGGTGTAGAGGAGCTTTCTGTGGGCGGGCTTGAAGCCGTCGATGGCGGGAAGAGCCCTGTCGGTGATGACGCTCATGGCATAGGGCATGTAGTTCTCTATGACCACTTCGCGTTCGGGCAGCTGCCGGATGTTCTCCACGACGGGCTGTTCTTCTGTCTTTTTCTTTCTTGGCATGTCGATACCTTTGATCAGTGTCTGATAATTTGCTCCGGGGTCCTGCCTATACGTCCAGCAGGCTCAGGAACCTGCCTCCGTTCTGGGCGATGTAGTCCTTTCGTGCCGCCAGGTCGTTGCCCAGCAGGATCTCGTAGATCCTTGCGGTCTCTTCGGCATCGTCCATGGTGATCCGAATCAGCCTTCTGGTGGCCGGAGCCATGGTGGTGAGAGACATCATGTCGGCGTCGTTCTCGCCCAGTCCCTTGGAGCGCTGGATCTTGACAGGCCGGCCCTTGAGGTCCTTCAGGATCCGCGCCTTCTCCTTCTCGTCGTAGGCGAAGAAGGTGTCGCCCTTGGACGTGATCTCGTAGAGGGGGGATTCCGCGATGTAGACCCTTCCCTCTTTGATCAGGGTCGGGCAGAGCCTGTAGATCATCATCAGCAGCAGGCAGCGGATCTGATAACCGTCCACGTCGGCGTCGGTGCAGAATATGACCTTGCTGTAGCGGAGCTTGGCCAGGTCGAACTGGGGGATGTCCTTGGCGCCGGTCTTGACCTCGACCCCGCAGCCCAGGACCCTGATGAGATCGGTGATGATGTCGCTCTTAAAGATCCTGGCCACGTCGCTCTTAAGGCAGTTGAGGATCTTTCCCCTGATGGGCATGAGGGCCTGAAATTCTGCGTTTCTCGCCTGCTTGCAGGAGCCCAGGGCCGAGTCGCCCTCCACGATGTAGAGCTCGCGGACGTCCGGGTCCTTGGAGCGGCAGTCCACGAACTTGGCCACCTTGTTGGTGACGTTCATGGTGCCGGAGAGCTTCTTTTTGATGCTCACCCTGCTCTTTTCGGCCTCTTCGCGGCTGCGCTTGTTGATCAGGACCTGGTTCATTATCCTGTCGGCGTCCACCTTGTTCTCGGCGAAGTACCTGGCCAGGACCTCCTTGAGGAACTCGGTCATGGCCTTCTCGACGAACTTGTTGGTGATGGCCTTTTTGGTCTGGTTCTCGTAGGAGACGCTGGTGGAAAAGCAGGAGCTTACGAAGAAGAGGCTGTCGAAGATGTCGTCGTAGGACGGGACGCTCTCATTCTTTAGATACTTGCCCTGCTCTTTTATGTATTTGTCCAGAGCGTAGACAAAAGCGGCCTTGACCGCCTTTAGGGGGCTTCCGCCGTGCTCAAGGTAGGAGCTGTTGTGGTAGTATTCCTGATCGCCGCCGTTCTCGGTGAAACAGAAGGCCATGCTCATCTTGAGCTTGTACTCGGGCTTATCCGGCCTGTCTCTTCCCGAGGTGTCCTTGGCGAAATACTGGACCGACGAGATGGGGTTCTTCGCTTCTTCGGCGACGTAGCCCCTGATGCCCTCGGGGTAGCAAAAGCTCTCCTCCACGTATTTGCCCTTGGTCATCTCCTCCTTGAGGATGAAGGTGACGCCGGCGTTGACGATGGCCTGCTTTTTCAGGGTCTCCCGCAGGTAGTCCATGGAGACGTCGATGTCGGTGAAGACGTCGAGATCGGGGAGCCAGGTTATGAGGGTGCCGGACTTCTTATTGGCCTCGGTCTTGGTGAATCCGGGGTCCTTTGCGGTGTTGTTTCCCCGCTCAAAGGAGAGCTCGTATTCGAAGCCGTCCCGCCTGATGCGGGCCTTCATCCAGCGGCTGGCGTACTGGGTCGCGCAGGTGCCCAGGCCGTTGAGTCCCAGGGCGAAGTTGTAGTTCTCGCCCTCGGTCTGGTTGTATTTTCCGCCGGCGTAGAGCTCGCAGAAGACCAGCCGCCAGTTGTATTCGTTCTCGGCGTTGTTGAACTCCACGGGGATGCCACGGCCGAAGTCCTCGACGGAGAAGGATCCGTCCAGGTTCTTCGAGACGATGATCTTACTGCCGTAGCCCTCCCTCGCCTCGTCTATGGAGTTGCTGATGATCTCGAAGACCGCGTGCTCGCAGCCCTCGATGCCGTCGGAACCGAAGATGACCGCGGGCCTTAAGCGCACCCTGTCCGCGCCCTTCAGCGCCTTTATCGATTCCTGATCGTATGTCTTTTTCTTTTCTGCCATGTATAAACTCCGGGGATCTGTTAATTCATCGCCACATCCAGCGGTTTGATGTTTTCTATCTCGCCGATTATCTTCATCTTCTGTTCGCGAAGCTCAATATCCGTCTGGATATCGAGAAAGTATCTTTCTGAAACACCGAAAAACCGGGCAAGCCTCAAGGCAGTGTCAGCGGTGATCTTTCTTCTGTCATGAAGGATATCCTGGATCCTCGACGTGGGGACGTTTATCGCTTCGGCAAGTCTGTAGGCAGAGAGCCCGAATGGTTTCATGAATTCTTCGCTCAGGATCTCTCCGATCCTGGGGGTCTCGATGTATTCGTTCATAGCTGGTCTCCTTTAATGATAATCGACGATCCCGACGTCGAATGCGTCCCCGTCTTCAAAACGGAAGCAGAGGCGGAACTGATCGTTGATCCGGATGCTGTACTGCCCGCTGCGGTCACCGTGCAAAAGCTCCAGGTGATTTGCCGGCGGGATCCTGAGATCGCTCAGGAGCTTCGCGTTGTCCAAAAGGATCAGCTTCCTTAAGGCGGTCTTTTGGATCTGGACCGGCAGCCGCTTTGAATATACCTGTTTATATATCTTCTCTGTTTCCTTATCTGCGAACGACCTTATCATGCTGTGATTATACACACGATTCGTGTACATGTCAACCAGACGACTCGGAACGGCATTACCACACCGTGTCTCCCTCATGAAAAACCTCCGGCCGGAGCCGGAGGCTGTTCGCGTTGATATGGTGGATAAGGCGCGGACCCTGTCCGCGGTGCCCTGCTTCGGGGCCTTCCGAAAAGACCTACTTCAGGGCCTTCCAGAGATAGTAGACCGCGTTGGCGCGGGGGTACTGGTCTTCGGTGGCGTATGGTGCGTCCATCCCGGAGAGGACGTCGTTGGTATTGGCCCAGTTCTCCGCGTCGGTGTACCAGGTGCCGGCGCCGGTCTTGCCCGGCTCGCCCAGGGCTCTGTAGATGAAGGTCAGGATGTGGCTGTTCTTGCAGTTGTTGGTCGGGCTGAAGGTGGTGGCGCTGGATCCGTCGGTGACTTTTTTTCTTCGACGGCGTGTCCTGCGGCTGCTCATCCCCCGTTCCAGTTCTTGCCAGAGCCGCTTCCCCCATGATATAATACAGACCTCAAAGGCGGGAGCTCCCGCCGGACACAGGATACGAAAGGAGAAGACTTAAACATGGCCAAGAACGGCAACATCTACGTGCCTTTTGAAGAGCGCACAGGCAATGAGTCCATCGTATATTTCACCAGAGACATCTCCCCCGAAGGGATAATGAAGGCCTATGAAAAGGTCTGCGCCAACATGACCGGCAAGGTGGCGGTCAAGCTCCACACCGGCGAAAAGAACGGCCCCAACTTCACCCCGGCAAGCTGGGTAAAGAAGGTCATGGAGAACGAACCGACCCTCAAGGACGCCACCATCGTCGAGACCAACACCTACTACAAGGGCGACCGCTACACCACCGAAGAGCATCTGGACACCCTGAAGGTCAACGGCTGGGACTTCTGCCCCGTTGATATCATGGACGCCGAGGACACCGTGGATCTTCCCGTCAAGGGCGGCAAGTGGTTCGACCACATGACCTGCGGCTCCCACATGACCGGCTACGATTCCCTCTTCGTTCTGACCCACTTCAAGGGCCACGCCATGGGCGGCTTCGGCGGCTCCAACAAGAACATCGGCATCGGCTGCGCCGACGGAAGGATCGGCAAGGGCATGATCCACGCCAAGGACGGCGACGCCTGGGGCGTTGTTGAAGAGGAACTGATGGAGAAGATCTCCGAGTCCACCAAGGCTACCATCGACTTCTTCGGAAAGAACGTGGCTTACGTCAACGTCATGAGGAACATGAGCGTCTCCTGCGACTGCGAGGGCGTAAAGGCCGCTCCCGTCGTCACCCCCAACGTGGGCATCCTGGCTTCCCTTGATATCTGCGCCATCGACTGCGCCAGCGTCGACCTGGTCCACGCCATGACCGCCGAGCAGCATCACGACCTGTGGGAGAGGATCCAGACCCGCCACGGCTTCAGACAGATGTCCTACATGAAGGAGCTGGGCATGGGCAACGACAGGTACATCCTGATCGACCTGGACAACGGCGGCTGCGTGATCAGCCCCAAGGAAGCGGTCAAGGACGTCAAGCCCTTCAAGAGGATCGAGATCTAAAAGGAAAATATGATCTGGGCCGGATGGTCCCATCGAAGATAATGCCCGAAGGCCCTGCGCCTTCGGGTATTTTTATTTGCGAGGGGATTTGGAGCGTTTGGCATGTTAAGTACCACATGTTATATTTTGTATGTTATATAACATATGTAGCGAATATCGCCATTAGACGATGGATATCTTCATTTTAGGGTCCGAAAGCTCGATGCCCCTGCCCTTTTGACCACAAAAATGCGGTCCCCCGAAGGGGACCGCAGCTCAGTTTTTGCACATAGCTTGGCTGCCCGATAGATCGGTGCCCGCGCCTGAAGCCGGCTGACCGTCTACTTGTACAGCATGTTGAACACCAGCTTGAAGGTACCGGTGGTCTGGGCCCTGTTCTGGGGACCGAAGCCGTAGAGGACGACCTCGCCCTTGCCCTTCCTGCAGGTGACCACCGCGACCTGGCCCGCGATGAGCTTCTCGCCCACCAGAAGGCCGGAGCGCAGGACGTTCTTGTCCGCGAACTTCATGGCCACCTTGTAGTCGTCAGCGTGGAAGGTGTCGGTGACGGCGAAGACCGGTCCGTTGTAGTGGAAGACCAGGGTCTTGTCGGGCATTCCCCAGCAGACCTGCTGGGTCTTGTCCACCACCGCTCTGAGGGTGGAGCCGTGATCGTTGAACTTGAGGGTAGGAAGTCCGCCCACGATGTTCTTTACTCCCAGGCCGAGATACTTGATGGCGAAATCGGAAGCGTAGTTGAAGGCCAGGAGCCTGCCGCCATTCTCGACGAACTCCTTGATCTTCTCGGCTCCGTCAAGGCCGATGCCGCTCCTGTATTCCTCGGGCTGGGGTCCGACCCACTGCATCATCATCTTGGTGCGTGGATCATTGGGTGCAGCCTCGGGACCTACGATGAAGCCCTCGCCGTCGCTGGGCATTATCAGGACGTCGAAGCCCTTGAGTCCGGCCTTGATGTCCTTGTCGTAGACGGTGGTGTACTCGAAGCAGTTGTTCTCGAGGATCAGGCGGGTCCAGCCCTCATCGGCGTTGCCGGTGTAGTAGCGCTGGTACATGGCGACCTTGAGAGGCTTGACCTCGGTCAGCTTCTCGGGGGCCTTGTCCACCAGCCTGTGGACGGTGGGCGCCTTCTCCAGGACCTTGGCGATCTTGTCCGCGTCGCCTTCGACATAGAAGTCATGCCACGGGCAGGTGTCGATCCTGCAGACCTTGAAGCCCTCGTTCATCAGCATATTGACGGTCTTGAAGGCGCTGTTCTCCTTGGCGGAGATGACCACCTTGCCGCCCTTCTGGACTTCCGGAGCCCACGGGCAGGCCATGCCTTCGACGGTCTCGAACTCGCCGCAGAACTTCTCGCCGGCGGGGATCGCCGCGACGTTCATGAACTCGGTGATGGTGTCGGTGGCGCAGTCGTAGGCGGTGTAGGCGCCGGTGTTGTCCTTGCTCCACTGGTTGTCGGGATAGTGGGTCTCGCCCAGCAGGTTCTTGATCAGGCCCATCTTGGGCTGAGCGAGGAAGACCACGTAGGTGCCAGCGGGATAGGTGACGCAGCCGGCGGTGAAGGGCTCCTTAGCCTTATTCACCTCGATGTTCTGCTGGCGCAGCAGGCGGATCAGGTGCATGACCTCGCCCTTGTCGTGCTGATCGGCGGGGATGATGTAGGCGAAATCGGGATCCTCTTCGCCGCGCTTGGTCTGGTTCAGGGCCTTCTGGGCCATGTTCCTGAGGATCATCTCCCTGTTTCTGGCCATGGTGTCCAGCAGGGAGTAGGCGGTGACGAACTGTCTGTCGACGATGTCCTTGAGGCTCCACCAGCCGCCTGGCCAGGGGCTCGGGAAGTTGGTCTGGGCCTCGTATTCGGGCTGGACCAGGTCGCCGTCACCCTTGAGCTGGGAGGGATCGATGTACTTGGGGGTCGCCAGCTTGGCAGAGGCGGACTCGGTCAGCATGCCGGGGATGTTGTGGCTGTTGACGATCCAGTGATAACCGTAGTGGCCCCAGGAGGGATACTGGGAGCCGGAGGTGCAGCCGTCCAGGCCCTGGGAATCGAGGGCGTAGGCCATGCTGGCTCCGTACCAGTTGAGCTCGCGCCAGAGGATCGGGTCGACGTACTGGCGCAGGGGGTTCTTGTAGGGCGCGATGTAGATGCGGGCGCCGTAGCTTCCCATGTGATGGTGGTCCTGATAGGACTGGGGCATCCACTCGTGGAAGATGACCTCGCCCATGTAGCGGGACTCGACGATGTTCCAGGCCATGGCGTCACGGTTGTTGTCGTGGCCGGTGTATTTGTGGTAGAGCTCGGGATAGTTGCTTCCCTCGAAGGGGGTGTCCTTGGTCTTGTAGTACCAGTCGGTGACCATGATCTGGCCGTCGGGGTTGACGCAGGGCAGCATGACGAAGACCACCTTGTCCAGGATGTTCATGTTGTCCTCATCGTCTCTGGCACACATCTCGTAGGCGAGGTTCACGGCCATCTGGGTGCCGCCGATCTCGGTGGCGTGCATGCTCATGCTCTGGACGGAGACCGCCTTGCCCTTCTTGACCAGGGCTTCGATCTCCTCGCAGGAAAGTCCGCGGGGATCGGCCAGCTTCATGCTGGTCTGGCGGATGTCCTCCAGGTTGGCATAGTTCTCGGGAGAGGTGATGATCACCTTGAGGAAGGGATTTCCCATGGTGCTCGGACCCATGTCGGTGACGTGGATGCGGTCGCTCTCCTTCTCAAGCAGGTAGAGGTACTCGACGATCTTGTCCCAGCGGGCCATCTCGCGGGCATCACCGGGGGTAAAGCCGAAGAATTCAACAGGTTTGGTGACTTTGCTCATTAATGTCCTCCTTTTGCTGAAGATATAACGGTCGGGATCCCTGTCATAGGGCAGGATGGCGCTGCTGCCGCCCTTTGTCCTGAGCCTTCCCGAAAGTGGCGGGCCCGGGAAACGCGCGGCAGGACAGCGTATTTATCTTGTACCTGATGAAATCATATAACATGATGTCAATAAATGCAATCACATGAAATGCAGCCGCCGCACCTCGCCCCAAGGTGAAGTGAACGATTCGAAATATTATCGTTTGCTCCCCTTAACATATCTGACGTTCCTGCCGTCTCCCGCCTACAAAAACTTGAAATCCTTTTGTCATGAAGATAGATTATTCATAGAGCGGCGAATGCAAAAGGCTGCCCCAAAGGGTAAAACGGCCGCGGGACGCGGCATCAGGCATAAGAAAGACAGACAGAAAGGAAAAACGATGGACAAGCAGACAAAGATCAAGATCAACGGCCACATGATGAAGATCCACATCATCACCAACGACGAGACCAACCCGGTGATACTCTTCGTCCACGGCGGCCCCGGAGGGATAAACCGCCACGACGTGATGCATAATCACCTGGATCTTCTGGACCGCTTCACCCTGGTCGGCTGGGACCAGAGGGGCACCGGAGGCTCCTACACCGGCACCGATTTCAGCAAGCTTACCAAGGATCTGGTGGTGGAGGACGCCGCCTGTCTGGTCGAGTGGCTCTGCAAGAGGTTTAATAAGGACAAGATCTTCATCCTGGGCCTCAGTTGGGGAAGCTGCGTGGGCACCCTGCTCTGCGCAAGGCATCCCGAGCACATCGCGGCCTACGTGGGCTACGGACAGCTGGTCAACGGCCACATGAACGAGGTCCTGAGCTGGCGCTGGGCCCTGGAGCAGGCCGAAAAGGCCGGCGACGAGAAGGCCGTGAAGACCTTAAAGGACATGGGCGAGCCGGTCAACGCCATATATAAAGGCGGAAGCGAAGATCTGCACACCCAAAGAGGCATACTCAACAAGTACGGCGGGGTCTCTCCCAGGCTCCACGGCGACAAGTACATGAACGGCCGCACCGGAGCGATGAAGGCTGTCAAAGAATACACCAGAGCGGACTGGAAGGGCTATAACGAGGGGGCCGAAAAGAGCCTTCGAAAGCTCTGGCCCGAGATAGGCCTCCTCGACTTCCCGAAGACCAACACGAAGTTCGAGGTCCCCTTCTACATCTTCCACGGCCATCAGGATATGAACACCCCCTGGACCCTGATCCCGGACTGGTACGAGAAGATCGAAGCCCCGGACAAGGACCTGATCTTCTTCGACAATTCCGGCCACAACCCCATGACCGACGAGCCCGAGGCCTTCAAGAAGGCCATGAGGGAGAAGTTCGAGGCGGTCATGAAGAAGGACAAGAGCAGGATATAACAGAAGGCTCTCATTGCCCTTACCGCATTGTATATCCGCAAATAGATTGGTATAATATATACAGGCATTTATGGGCGCTGCCCATATAAAACGATACTTTTGCATTCTTATCGAAGACAAGGAGATCAAAATGGCATACGAAATTTCCGAAAAGATCCAAAAGACACTCAACACGCTGACCGCAGACCCCAAGGTCAAGGAAGCGCTCAAATTCATGGAGGATGATCAGGAATTCATCATCCAGAGGCAGATCGAGCTGACCCTGATCCCGGCTCCCACCTTCCACGAGCAGAAGAAGGCAGCCAGGATGGTTGAGCTCTTCAAGGAATACGGCCTTGAGGACTGCCACGTCGACGAGCACGGAAACGCCGTGGGCATCATGCGCGGCACCGGCGGCGGAAAGACCACCCTGGTCGAAGGCCACATGGACACCGTCTTCCCCGAGGATACCAAGCTGGAGATCAGAAGAGAGAACGGCTGGATCTACTGCCCCGGCATCGTCGATGATACCAGAGGCTGCGCCTCCGTCCTTTCCGTGATCAGAGCCATCAAGGCCGCCGGCATCCAGCCCAAGGGGGACATCCACTTTGTCGGCACCGTCGAAGAGGAAGGCATGGGAGCCTTCGGCGGCATGGGCTACTATGTGACCAACCATCCCGAGCTTCAGGCCTCCGTCTCCATCGACGGCTCCGGCTTCTCCGAGATCACCTATGAAGCCACCGGCATGCAGACCTACGAGATCAACTTCTACGGCATCGGCGGCCACGCCTTCGGAAGCTTCGGCGAGATCGCAAATCCCGCCCACGCCGCAGGCAGAGCCATCGCAAAGATCGCAGACATTCAGGTCCCCGCTGAGCCCAAGACCACCTATGCGGTATCCGGCCTCTACGGCGGCAGCTACGCATCCATCCACGCCATCGTGAAGAAGGCGACCTTCACCATCAACTTCCGCTCCAACGGCCAGAAGGAGATGATGGAGCTCAGCGACAAGATCTTCAAGGCCATCCAGGAGGCCTGCGACGAAGAGACCGCACGCTGGGGCAAGGACACCATCACCTGGGACTTCAGGCACTTCATGGACGTCGACGCCAACACTCAGGATCCCCACGCACCCATCGTCGAATCCTCCATCGCCATCGCCAGATTCCTCGGCGCGGATGACGCCAAGCTGGGCCACGGCGGCTGCACCAACTGCAGCAGGGCTCTTGAGGCTCATCTGCCCGCAGTATGCCTGGGCGGCGGCACCGACTGGGATTCCAGGTGCCACTCCCTCGACGAGCAGTTCTGCGAGAAGGACGCATTCAAGGGCTGCCAGAGCGCTCTGCTCCTGACCCTGATGTGCACCGGCACCGAGGCCACCGAGACCGTCATCGAGTAGGACGGGATCTGAGAACCATCGTTACATAACGATCCGCATAGATCGTACATAGACGATGGACAGTTGATATCACAATGACTAGCCGGATGGCCGGAAACCCTTCGAGGGCCTTCGTCATCCGGCTTTTATACAGGAGCACCAATGGAAAAGGAAAGGCTTTCCGTCGTCTTCACCGGCGACATCGGATTTGACAGGTATTTTAACGGCAAATGGAAGGACGACGCCCTGCTGGACAGCGGCGTGCTTAACTTCCTCCACAGCGCAGACCACGTATGCGCCAACGTCGAGGCCGCGGTGACCAGAGAGGGTCCCGACGGGGACAAGGGCATATTCTTCCACGCCATGGATCCCGAGGCGGTCCGCGCCCTGAAGCTGATGCACGCGGACGTCTGGAACCTGGGCAACAACCACATCATGGACGGAGGGGCCAAGGGGGTCGCCGACACGCTGATCCACGCCGAAGAGGCGGGAGCAGTTACCGTGGGGGCCGGCCTTAACGAAAAGCAGGCTTCGGAGCCGGTGATCCTTCCCGGCGGAGGCGGAGCCGGCATCATCAGCGTCGCCTACATGAACGAGAACGTCCCGGCGGGGCCGTCCAGCGCGGGCATCGTAAGCTGGAAGGACATGGACCTGATCCAAAGCCTCATAGACCGGGTCAAGGCATCCTGCCGCTGGTGCGTCATAGTCTCCCACGGAGGCGAGGAGTTCACCGCCCTTCCCAACACCTACACCAGAGACCGTTACCTCAGGTACCTGGAGATGGGAGCCGACGCGGTCGTCGCCCACCATCCCCACGTGCCCCAGGGCTATGAGATCACCGGGGACGGCAAGGTCATCTTCTATTCCCTGGGCAATTTCATCTTCGACACCGACTACCAGCGGGCCCACGCCCACACCGACGAAGGGATCCTGGTAAAGCTCTGCTTCACCAAGGACGAACTGAGCTTTGAGCTTCTGGGGACAAGGATCATCAGAGGAGATCAGCGGATCGTATCCGCGCCTCTTGCGGACATAGTCACCCGGATCGACGCGGAGCAGTACGCCCTGCTCGCCCCACTGGCGGCCAAGGCCCACCTGGCGGAGGAGCGCAGGCGCAAGGAATTCCAGGAGCCGTCCCGCTTCATCCCCATGAGCCCCGCCGAGTGGAAGGACTTCCTCTTCGACAAGAAGAACTGGCCCTACAGAGACGACATGTCCTATCAGGACTTCGGATACATCTACGAGTTCGCGAAAAAGGCCGAAGAAGGCGAATGGAAGAAGAGCAGCCTGGAAAAGGTCAAAGCCTACCTCCTCGACCTGTTGTGATCCGGGCGTTATATAACAGCAATGCCATTTATCGCATAATGACGATAAATGGCATTTTTTCAACATCTTCGGGGACTGCATCCCCTTTTAATACAGATCCAGGATCCTCTCAAATCTGTTATTCTCTCCATTCCAGGGAACATTGATCTCTACATATACTTTTCTGACGCCCTTATCTTTTAAGATCGATATACACTTCTCATTTTCTCTTATCGCACCGGCAAAAGCCTTCCCAAGACCGGTCATATCTTTCATCAACCGGGATCTTTGAGACTCAATGGGGATCGATTCCCCGATATCATCAATTTATACCCATTAAAACTACCCCGACCACACTGTTGGAGCCCGACCGACCGGGAATAATGGGGACATTGCCGCCAAAGCAGCAGCGATCATACCCATCGAGCCTCCAATAATGCATTTTCAAGCACCAGGATGATCGTAATAATGGGGACAGATCCACTAAACGATAGTAAAAGTCCCCACTCGGTCCGATATGACAAGCGGCCGCTGATCCCGACAGACAAAATAGTGGGGACAAAATGCATGCCGATACGCAGATCGTCCCCACCGGGCGCTCAATGCACCCCCGTAGAGGTATGCAGCAAGCCGCATCACGTAAGATCGAACCATTTCAAAAGCCCGAAGCACATGCCTCGGGCTTTGTTTTGCGTTGTATGATCTCCGGTTAAAGGGCTACTTGCCTTCTTCCTCTTCAGCCTTGTGAGCCGCGATGATCTTCTCGGCGTTATTCTGGGGCACCTGCTCGTATCTGGAGAATTCCATGGTGAAGGAGCCTCTTGCCTGGGTCATGGAGCGGAGAGCGGTGGCATAGTCGAAGAGCTCGGCCTGGGGGACCTCAGCGTGGAGGACCTGTCCGCCCATCACGGGATCCATGCCCATGACGATGCCGCGTCTGTTGGGAAGGTCGCCCATGATAGTTCCGACGTACTCGTCGGGAACGGTGATCTCAAGCTTCATGATCGGCTCGAGCAGGACGGGCTTTGCCTCTACGATGCCCTTCTTGAAGGCGAGGGACGCTGCGATCTTGAACGACATTTCATCGGAGTCGACGGCGTGGTAGGAACCGTAGTAGAGGACAGCCTTGATGTTCTGGCACTTGCAGCCTGCGAGGGGTCCCTTCTCCATGCACTCCCTGAGTCCCTTTTCGACCGCGGGGATGAAGTTCTTGGGAACGCAGCCGCCGACGGTGGCGTCTTCAAACTCGAACTCCTCGGCGGAGGGGCTGAACCTGATATAAACGTCGCCGTACTGG
>JAFRQL010000214.1 GCA_017428655.1 Bacillota bacterium
ACGGCGGGTATGCCCTTGGAGATGGGTATATTGGCGTCGGTGGAGGAGCAGCCCCTCATGCTGGGCTCTATGCCCACAGCCTTAAAGGCCGCGACGGAAGCAGCGACTATGGGGCTGTCGTCGGGCTGGAGCTCGCCCACGGGCCTGTTGCCCAGCTGCTCGATGACGGCCTCGACCTTACGGTCGCAGAGGGGCACGAAGCCTGCCTTGGAGTATCTGTCGCTGTAGAGCTCCTTATCCTCCATCCAGCGGGCGTTCTCTTCTTCGACGGCCTGAGCGATGATCTTCTTGAAGCATTCGTCCTCGGCGTCGAGGTTGGCCTTGCTCTCGGACCTCATGTCCACCAGCATGGAGCAGGCGTAGGGGATGGAATTGACCGAGGTGCCGCCCTCGACGACTCCGACGGAGAAGGTGGTCTTCTTGTCCACGGGAGCCTTCATCTGCGAGAAGAGGGAGATGGCCCTGCCCATGGCGAAGATGGGGTTGGGCATTCCGAAATCGCCGTAGGAATGGCCGCCGGGGCCCTTGAAGCTCACCTTGTACCTGTAGGAACCGGTTCCGCCGGTGACGATGCCGGTGCTGCTGCCGTCGAAGGTGATGAAGCCGTCGACCATATCAGCGTTCTCCTTCTTGCTGAAGAAGTGCCTGACGCCGTACAGGTCTCCCAGGCCTTCCTCGCCGACGTTGCCGCCGATGATCAGATCGCCTTTGAACTTCACTCCGCTGCCCTTGATGACCCTGACGAGGGTGAGTATCTGGGCGAGCTGGGCGGTGTCATCGCCGATGCCGGGGCAGTAATAGCGGTCTCCTTCCTTTCTGATGGAAAGGGGAGTGTCCATGGGGAAGACGGTATCGATGTGGGCGGTCATGTAGACGGTGGGACCGTTTCCTGCGCCCTTGATCAGCGCATAAACATTGTTGACCTCGTCCACGGTCACGTCCAGGCCTTCGGCCCTCATCATCTCGGCGAAGCGCTTTGCCCTCTGCTCCTCGTGGCGGGAGAAGGCCGGGATCAGCACCAGCTCCTGATGCTGCTCCCAGGTATGGGCTTCGTCTGCTTTCATGATCTCAAGGCCTTTTTTGACGACCTCGGATGCCATCAGGGTCTCATAAGTCTTGTTCATGTGTTTCTCCTTTCGGCGCGGGGCCTCAGCGCCCCGTTCGCTTTTTTACTATGCCAGCTTGGGGAGCAGGGGATCCGTCAGGCCCTCTACGCCCAGAAGAGCTGCGATGAGTATGAAGAGCTCGTATACTCCCTGCTCGAGGCCGGTGGGATCGAACTCTTCGGCCAGGCTGTGGGCTCCGGTGCTGGTGCCGCCGCCTCCCAGGGTGACTCCCGGGACTCCCAGCGAGATGGGGACGTTGGAGTCGGTGGAGGACGCGGGAATGTAACCGGTCTCGTATCCGAAGAACTCGTAGTCTGCAGCGCATGCCCTGATCAGGGGAAGGTCCACGGGCTGGGAGCCTGCGGGCCTGTTTCCGACCTGGACGATCTCAAGGCTTACGGTCCTGTCGGCGTGGGGCAGCTGGCCGGGGCCGGGCTTGTAGGGGCTCTTCTCGTCCCTGTCTCTTTCGGCCGCCCAGCGGGCGTTCTCCTCTTCGACAGCGGCCCTGATGCAGGCCATGATCTCTTCGTTGGCCTTGTCAAGGCATTCCTTTGAATCGGAACGGATGTCCAGAAGGAACTTGCAGTCGTGGGCGATGGAATTGATGGAGGTCCCTCCTTCGACGACTCCGCAGGAGAAGGTGGTCCAGGGCTCGTAGGGGACCTTGACGTCGGAGATCTTCGCGATGGCTCTTCCCATGGCGTGGACCGGGTTGGGCATGCCGAAATCCGCCATGCTGTGGCCGCCGGCGCCGTGGAACTTCACCTCGTACCTGTAGGAACCGGTGCCTCCGTAGACGATGGAGTGGGGGAAGCCGTCGACGGAGATGAAGCCGTCGATGCCGCTGGGATGGTCTTTGAAGAACTGCTTTACGCCGTAGAGGTCGCCGAGGCCTTCCTCGCCGACGTTGCCTCCGATGATGAGATCGCCCTTGAACCTGATCCCGCTGGCTTTTATCGCCCTGAGAAGGGTCAGGGTCTGGGAGAGGGCCGCGGTGTCGTCGCCGATGCCGGGGCAGGCGTATTTCTCGCCGTTCATCTTGATCTCAAGGGGAGTGTCCATGGGGAAGACGGTGTCAAGATGGGCAGTGAAGTAAAGGGTGGGACCGTTGCCTTCCCCCTTGATGACTGTGTAAACGTTGTTGACCTCGTCTCTTACGCTCTCAAAGCCTTCGGCCTCCATGAGCTGCTGATAGAAATCTGCGCGTTTTTCTTCATGGCGCGAGAACGCGGGGACGAGGACCAGGGCCTTGTGCTGGGCGATGGTGTTGTCTCTGTCCGCGAAGATGGCGTCCTTCGCCTTTTTCATAACATCGGAGTTATGAAGGATCTCGTAAGTCTTTTTCATGATTACCGGCCTTTCGAATCCAGATATAACATACACGATCATTATATAATCGCGCCGAAGGGCTTGCAATCTTCAAATATGGCGCGCCTGTCCCGCTGGCAGGATTTGCGGGCCGAATAAATGTCTGAATTTCAGATATTTGTCTTCGCCTTCCGGAGGCTGAACGGGCTGCCTGCCTCGGAAGCCTTTTTATGGACGCGGGCGTTGCTCCCGGGAGCGGCAGATGATAAAATCAATCATGATCCCGTATCATCAGCTTTGATGCAGGATATTAAGGAGGGAATGAAAGGTGAAGACAGGCGCTGTGATCCTTCTTGCGGCTCTTCTGGCGGGCAGCCTCGCCGTAGGCGCCGCTCCGGACGCATTGAGACATATAGACGTTCCCGCTGCGGTATCATCGCTGGAAGAAGCGCGGATGAAGGCCGATCCGCAGGTAGCTCCGTCCGGAGCCTCCGAAGATACGGGCTCCGTTCCGATCCCCGAAGCCCTGGCGCCTTGGGTTTCGACCTCCATACCGGTGATAAGTGTGGATACCGGAGGGACAGAGGTCCTGAGCCGCGAGACATACGTTCCGTGCACAGTCAGCGCTTACGGGGTGCCGAAGGCAATGGCTCTGTCCGGTTCCGCGGCGGGGATAAGGGTGCGCGGCAATTCCTCTTCATATTACGGCGATGAGAAGATGATCAGGACCCACGCTGTTCCTTACAGGCTGAGATTCGATGAGAAGGTGAACATGCTCGGCCTGAACGGGGGAGCGGAATGCAGGAGCTGGGTGCTCCTCACCAACAGGAAAGGGGCTCCCGACGCCGTGAAGAACGATATCGCCCTGCGCATAGGGCGCATGCTTCTCGGTCCCGACGGGCTATACTGCTCGGACAGCAGGCTGGTGAGCCTTTTTCTCAACGGGAGCTTTCAGGGTGTCTATCTTCTCTGCGAGCAGAACCAGGTCAACGCGCACAGGATAAAGATAAACGAGCCGTCCAAGGGCGAGACGGGCGTGCTGACCGGATATCTGGCCGAGTTGGACGAGTACAGGGAAGAACCGTATTTCCGCATGGACTATGAGAGCGCTGCGGTAAAGGACGTGAACGGGAACAGTGGCATTTTACACGCTTCCTTCTATTCCGTGAAGAGCGATACGTACAGCCGGGAGCAGCTGGACTTCATAGCGGAATATATCCGCGGAGCGTTCCGCATACTTTACGAGGCCTGCGAGAAAGGCCGCTTCCTCGCCTTCGACAGCGAGTACGGGATCGCCGAGTCCGGATCCTCCGGTGCCCGTGAATGCGTGGAAGCCGCGATAGATATCGGTTCCGCCGTCGATATGTATATCCTGTACGAGCTGATGGGGGACTACGACGCGGGGAACAGCAGCTTCTTCATGTGCGTTGATCTGTCCGAAGACAGCCTCTTCCCTAAGCTCACATTCACCGCCCCGTGGGACTTCGATCTGACCTGCTCCGGGGATCCCGAAAGGGGCCTCTTCGCCTGCACGTTCCCGTCTTTTGATGAGCTGCACAAATACGGCGAGAGATCCAATCCATGGTTCATACTTCTGTACAAGCAGGAGTGGTTCAGGGAGATGGTCGAAGAGCGTTGGAAGCAGATCGGCGGATCGTCAGGCATCCGACGTCTGATCGAAGAAGAGAGGAAGGCTGTCGTATCGTTCTCCGAAGATATGGACCGGATCGACGGGACAGCGTCCGCGGAGTCTTTGGAGCATCTGGACTGGATCGAAAAAAGGGCCGCGAGGCTGGACATGCTCTGGCTGAAATGAATGATGAAAACTGCGGGCCGCGCCGCAGGCTCTCTTACAGTTCTGTAAGGTTTCGCCGCTTGGGCTTGCTTTAGTATATAATCCGCTTGTATACGGATATATCGGGGCAAAGGGAGCTGTGAAGATGGAAAAGATCCTTCTTGTTGAAGACAACGAGCACATCATGGATATCAACGCACGGTATCTTGCCGCCATGGGGTACAGCGTCGAGAAGGCATATTCCGCGAAGCAGGCTGAGACCGTTTTCCGGGAGAGCATGCCGGATCTTGTCGTGCTCGATATCATGCTCCCGGACGGAGACGGCATCTCTTTGTGCAGGTCCATACGTAGATACAGGAGCGTCCCCATACTGTTCCTGACCGCCAAGGTTACGGAAAAGGACATCATCAGGGGCCTTGAGAACGGCGGTGACGATTATCTTACCAAGCCGTACGATCTGAACGTTTTCGGGACCCGCGTAAAGGCGCTGCTCAGAAGAGCCGGGAAGGTCCTTCCGGAGAACCAGTCCTATACCGTCGGCCCGCTCCTGTTCGATATCGTAAGGGCGCAGGCCTCGGTCGGAGATACCGATTTTAAGCTATCCTCAAAAGAATTCGGGATATTGCTGTATCTTGCCCAGCACAGAGGCAATCCCGTCTCCAAGGAAGAGCTGTACCGCTCGATCTGGGGCTATGAGGAAGGGAATGGCGGCACAGTGCTGTGGACGACGGTGTCGAGGCTGAAAAAGAAGATCGAGGGCTTTGACGATCTGTTCTATATCGACTCCGATCACGACGGTTACGAGCTGGTCGTGATCCCGCAGAAGAGGGGGAGGATCTGATGAAAAAACATTTATGGATGCTTCTTTATCTGATCTTCGCGTTCGTTCTTGCCGTGATGTTGACCCGGGCCCTCGAGTGCCCGACCGGGGATATCCTGTCTGAGCTGGACTTCGTGACCTATGATAACGTCCTCTATTCGCCCGATGAGCTCCGCCGGCTGTCCCCCGAACAGCAGGCTCAGGGCCATGTCGGCTGGGATTACGACTATTACGATAAGGAATTCTCGCGGGTCCGGACCAATGTCATCAGGCTGCGTCTGACTCCCGGTGAGACGTACGGTCTTTATACAGAACAGCTGACTTTCGCCTCAAGGCTCTGGATCGACGGGATCGAAGTCGCTTCTTTGGGGACAGTGGCGGATGACCCCGCCGGCGCCGTGTATAAGACCGGCCCCGTGGCCGTCTATTTTACCGCGGGGGAAGAGAACGAGATCGTCATGCAGCGGTGCAATTTCATGCACGCCAAGTGGAACGCCGTCCGCTTTTTCCTGGGCCCCCAGAGCGTCATCACAAGGCAGGTGCAGACGCAGTTCTTCCGCGTCACGGTCATCCTCGCGGTGCTGTTCTCCTTCGGACTTGTGAACCTGGGGATGTTCGTCGGGATGCCGGAGCGCAGGCGCTTCCTCTGGTTCTCTCTGGCGTCCTTTTCCAGCGTCGTCCACATATCGGCGATGGATCCGAAGGTGATAATGGTCCTGCTGCCCGATCTGGGCGGGATTGCCAGCTACAGGACAGAAGGGATCTTCCTGATCCTTACGGTATTCTTCCTCATGCTGTTCATGCGGGACTGCTTCGAGGGGGATCTGCTGAGATGGGCAGACCCACTCGGCTTCGTTCTTATGGGACTGCTGTTCCTCATATATCTTTTCGTTCCGACGGTTATCTATACCAGATGGTCCGTTGAGCTGTCCGTAGCGTTCTCCGCCTACGGGGCATTCTACTGCCTCGTCATCGCCGCCCGGGCCTTCAGGGCCCGTAAGGAGCTGACCGCTGCCCAGATCTATATGCTCGGCGGGATAGGGACTTTCGCCGTCATGGCTCTGCTCGTGATCCTGCATACAGGCCCGGTCCACACCAACCAGATGGAGATCGGGCTCCTGCTGTTCGAGCTGATCATCACTGTGGCGCTGGCGATGGAATACTCCGAGGTACGCCAGGCCTATGTAAGATCCAGCCGGAACGTGGAACAGCTGCGCCGGATGAACGAGTCCATGGAGCAGAACCAGGAGCTGCAGGAGAACTTCATGGCCATAATGAATCATGAGATGCGCACCCCGCTGACGGTGATCGCAGGCTACGCGGATCTTTCCGCGAGACAGCTGGCCGAGGAGGACGAGCCCGATGAAGAGATGATCCGGAATCTGCGCCTTGTGAAGCAGGAGGCGCTGAGACTCGGCAGGATCGTGGAGAGATCCGACGAAGGCGCCCGCGCATCCATCGTGAGCGGTCAGAAGGAGCTGACGGACGTCAGGGCGCTGTTCACGGACGCCAGGGATTTCTGCATCCCCATACTTGAGAAGAACGAGAACCGTATCGCGATCGACTGCCCCGAAGGGCTTTCATTCTCATGCATAAGAGACAGCATGCTGCAGGCGCTCTACAACATGATCATCAACGCCGGAAGGCACACTAAACGCGGCACGATCACTCTTTCCGCCCGCGAGGAGGGAGAGGATATCCTGATATCGGTCGCCGACACAGGCACAGGTATGGACGAGGAGACGAAGCTCCACGCTTTTGAAAGGGGCTATACCAGAGACGGACGCCGGGGCATCGGCCTCAGCCTCTGCAGGGAGATAGCCGAAAGGCACGGCGGCAGCATCAGGATCGAAAGGAGCGACCCCTCAGGCACTGAGATAGTCATGGAGATCCCCCTGGGACGATAGAGCGGCCCCCCGGTCCTTACTTATATGCTGAAAAGACCTTACGATTCTGTAAGGTTTTTTCTTTGGGCTCTGCTTTGAGTCTATCATTGATATGGAGACCCGTTTATCACCAGCGACCGACAGGAGGAACAAGAGATGAGTAAGGCACAGGTTCCCGCGAAGAAGCTCCTCAGCTTCTTTTTGGTTTTGATTTTGACACTTTCGTTAGTCCCAGCGGCGTCCGTAAAGGCTTACGCGGGCGATGATGAAGGGGAGAACGATCCGATCAACGAGATCAGCGTCCTCAGTACTTCAAGAGAAATCTTCGCTCTCGACGATACCGTGCCGAAGAACGCGGACAAAGTTCCCAGCGCATTCAACGGCGAGCCGGGCGATCCGTTCCTTCTGCTTGAGAAGGACGAGCTTTATTTCTACCGTTCCCATGACGGAGGATACAACAGCTGGATCCTCGATACTGCCGATTCAAGATACACAAGCATCGACGGCGGGAACGTATGGCTGAAGGGCTTCAATTTCACGACCGCCAAGTCGGTGAAGGATCTGTTCAATACCAGCAACGCGCAGGCGAGCGGCACGAACAACAATCCGGTGACGAAGATGAGCTTCGTCCAGGGCGTATCCTTCGACCCGACCGGTTCCGGCAAGCGGGACCACGTAGCGCTTACCGGATATCGGGACGGCAAAGTCATGGTATATGTGCAGAACGCTTCGACCGGAGCCACAGTATCCATCGAGCTTGGCGAGGCCGGATGGATGCAGCATCTGCCGCTTCCCGTTTCGGACAACTTTTTCTCGATCACGGCGGGCGATTATGACGGAGACGGAAAAGACACCGCGGTCGTCTACTACTGCGGCGATAACGACGCCAGGATCTTTGAGGTAAAGCTGAGCGGCAGCTCTCTCTCCAAAGACCTCGTCAGCATCCTGAGTATGGACGCCTTCACCTCTTATGACTATCTCGGCTGGATGTACGATGCGGGCACCGTGAACGACCCGTCAAAAAAGCCCATAGTCAGCCTTGCGACGGGAGACCTCAACGGCGACGGCGTCGACCAGCTGGCCTATCTCGCCGGTTTCCATAATCCCGACGGCAGCGTGGCTGACGGCTACGACAGGGACTTTTCTTCTCTCGATTATTTCGCGGCATCTCTCGTGCTGCCGCAATACGACAATACCGCTGACTTCCCGTGGATCATCGACAGAGACACGATGATGATCAAGCTGTACGAAGTCGGCGATATCGATTCGGCGAGCGGAGATACGGTGCAGCGCAAGGTGAGCATACTGCACGGAGGAGCTCTCACCGCCGGCGATATGGACGCGGACGGCCGCGACGAGCTGCTGGCTGTGAGCTATGCCGATATCGATCAGGCAAGGGCGGCATATCGCGTTGAAAGAGACGCGAACGGCAATAAGACCGGAGAGACTCTGACCCATGTAAAGCATATATGCAACTGGGACCCCGACGAATGGGCATACTGCGTCATCCAGGATGACGGCAGCGGGTATACGCGAAGCGCCGTGAACAGGATGGCGATGAATAGATTCACGGGGGCCGGGTTCTATCACGAGGATGAGCGCGTTTTTCCGAGGCCGGCTCTTGAGTGCGCCAGGTCGAACGGAGTGAGCAGTCCCGCTGACGTGTTCGTTTCGGGAAATATCTATAATTTCTCTGATGAGGATTATCCGAGGCCTGTCTATGAGACGAACTGGTTCAACAACGATCATCCGAAAAAGGTGACCGGAGGCGGCGATAATAAGCCGGACGCGACCTTTCAGTGGGTCCGCAGCGTTACAGCGGGCAATTTCGACAAGAACGACGCAGGCAGGGAGCAGTTCGTCTTCACTTTATTCTTCAAGAGAAGAGGCGAGGAACAGTACAGCGCGAACCTGATCTATATGGGCGGAACGGATTATCAGGACAAGACAGGAAGCGACGGCAGCTTCACCCACGGAGCTCCCAAGTATTACGGTACTAACGCCAACGCTTCCGATTACATCAATGAGAGCCATCTGTTCATAGACGGGGACGATCCTAAAGGCTCCCAGCTTTGCAACTGCAGCGGATGGTCCTTTAACGATCCCATGAACTTCGTTCCTTTAGCCGTATGCACGAACGATGACAGCATGCTCGGCAGGGAAAAGGGCTTTGCCTATTTGTATACAGATCCGCAGGTGGAGGCCGTTATGCAGGCGGCGCCGTATTTCGCTGAACTGAACGAGCTGGGCGGCCATGACGAAGGCGAGACCAGCTACACCATCGAGACCAGCTTCGGGACCGCTGCGGGCAGTTCCTACGAGGCTTCATGGTCGGCCGGTTACGCCGGCGAGGTGGAAGCCGGGATCGTCGACGTCCAGTGGGAGATCGGGTACCAGGGCAGTTTTTCGGAGGAGTTTGAGGATTCTTTATCGAAAACATACAGCACATCCTTCTCCGGAGCCGATGAGGACGTGGTGGTGATATCCCGCGTGCCGATACTTATAAACAGCTATGACGTCTGGGTGGGGCCGACCTACGATGACGACGGCGCGCTGGTGACTTCCGGCCACTGGGTAGACGGCGGATACAACGTGAACGTTCCCCTGGAGCCGGTATATTTCCTGCTCAGTGTGGATGACTACAACGATTTCGTCGATGAATACAACGCGAGGCTTACGACAGACGTCTTCGACGATCAGGGCAACAAGATCTACGATCATACTCAGCACCAGCTGACCCTGCTGTCGAAGATAACGGCCGCGGATCTCGCCGACGGGCATATCGGGAACCCCGAGAACTACTGGAGCGACTGGGATGCCGCCGGCGAAGGAGGAGATGTCCTGAGCAAGCAGTCCTATAACTGCGGGACTTCGGTGAACGGGAGCACTACCAGCGAATGGTCGTCGGAAGCCGAGAGCACTTACACGCGCGGTACCAGCCATGGACTCCATGTGGAACTTTCCGTACAGCTCGGAGGAAACTGCAAGGTCTTCGGCTTCGGAGGGGAGACCTGGCACGGTGCAGCGTTGAGCACCGAGCATGCCTGGGGCCGCAGCACTTCGACGACCAAAGCGGTCGCCGTCGGCACTTCCGGGAGCGTCAACAACATCAACAGATCCGCGCTCCTCGATCAGGATATCCCGGTTTCGACGATCAACAGCTACGGCTTCAGCTGGACCTTCGGCATGTGGACGCGTCAGCTCACCGGGGGAGACGATCCGTACGCGGCTGTCGTTCCCTTCTTCGGCTATGCCGTCTCCGACGTCCGCAGGCCGCTCAGGCCGCCTGTGGACGTGGAGGCGGACGGTACGGGTCTTGGGATCGATATCTCCTGGAAGGCATCTCCTTCAGAAGGAGCAGCGGGATATAAAGTCTACCTCGTCGACGACAGCGGTACCGAACTCATCGGTACGACGGAGGCCGATGTCCTGACATTTAACTATACCGACGTAGACAGACTGGAATACAGGTTCGTGGTCAGGGCCTTCGATGCCGCCGGCGTGGAATCTGTCAATTCCAATACTGCCAGATATCTGATGTCACAGGGGGCGGGGATCGCCTCGATCGAACTGACGGAGACCTCGGAGAACGGCCTCACTGATATCTACACGATCACGCTCACCAACGGATCGGAATATACCTTCGAGGTCCGCCACGGCAACGGGATCGCCGATGTGGAGCTGACTGAGTCCAACGGGCTGACGGATATCTATACCATCATGTTTAAGGACGGCTCGTCGACGACCTTCTCGATCAGAAACGGCAGGGACGGCGAAGACGGAGTGGGCATCGCCTCGATCAGGCTGACCGGAGGCGAGGGCAGGATCGACATCTATACCATCACGTACACCGACGGAACTGCGTCCGAGATCCGCGTCAGGAACGGCGAGGACGGCCAGGATGGCAAGTCCGCGTACCAGATCGCGGTGGAGAACGGCTTCGTCGGCACAGTCGCCGAATGGATCGCGTCCCTTTCCGGAAACGGCATAGGCATCGAAAGGATAGCGAAGACCGACACTTCCGATGACGGCCTGATCGACACCTACACCATCTACTATACCGACGGCAACACTTCCACCTTCACCGTGAACAACGGAAAGGACGGGGCCGACGGCGAGGATGGCATGGGGATCGCTTCCTTTGAGAAAACGTCCACCGAAGGGAATGTCGATACCTATACCGTGACATACGATGACGGCACCGAATCCAGCTTCACCGTGACCAATGGGACCAACGGTCTCTCAGCCTACGAGATCGCCGTTCTCAACGGCTTCACGGGCAGCGCTGCCGAATGGATCGACTCTCTTACGGGAGACGACGGAATCAGCGTCGATAAGATCGAAAAGACCGGGACCGACGGACTCATCGACACCTATACGATCTGGTATACCGACACGACCTCGTACACCTTCACCGTTACCAACGGAGCGCAGGGCGAACAGGGCGAGCAGGGTGAACAGGGCGAGAGGGGAGTCGGCATCGAGTCCATCGAAAAGTCGGGATCCTCTCCCGACGGCCAGACCGATATCTATACGATCACCTGTACCGACGGAAGCACCTATGACTTTACGGTGTCCAACGGCTCCGACGGTAGGGCGGGCGCCGACGGCGCGGACGGCCTTTCCGCCTACGAGATCGCGGTGCTCAACGGATTCACGGGCACTGTCACCGAGTGGATCGACTCGCTCTATGGCGATGACGGCATCAGCGTCGATAAGATCGAAAAGACCGGGACCGACGGGCTCATCGATACCTATACCATATGGTACACCGATACGACCAGCTACACCTTTACCGTCACCAACGGAAAAGACGGGGAAGACGGCAACGGCATCGTATCCATCGAGAAGGGGGTAACAGAGGGAGAGACAGATACCTACGTGATAACCATGTCCGATGAGAGCACCTTCGAGTTCACCGTGAAGAATGGCAGGGACGGCAGGGACGGCGTCGGGGTGGAGAGCATAGAAAAGAGCGGAACGCAGGGACTTGTCGATACCTACACGGTCACCCTTACGAACGGCGAGACCTTCAGTTACACGGTCACCAACGGGCGGGATGGTCAGGACGGCAACGGAGTGACCTCCATCGAGAAGATCGATCCGCCGGAGGGGGCCGATCCGAACACGGACACCTATCTCATCAAGATGTCCAACGGGGATATGTCCACCTTTACGGTCCGCAACGGAAGGGACGGGATCGACGGAAAGAGCGCCTATGAGCTGGCGGTCGAGAACGGCTTTGAGGGCAATATCCTGCAGTGGCTGGCAAGTCTCAGGGGCGAGGGCGTGAGCCTGATCGGGATAGACAGCGATGAGGTCGATGAACTGACCACCAGATACACCATGAGATTCACCGACGGCGGGACCTACAGCTTCGACGTCAGCGACGGAGAAAAGGGCGAGAGGGGCGAGGATGGCCGCGGGATAGTGTCGATAGAAAAGAGCTCTTCAAAAGGCAATGTCGATACATATACAATCACCTATTCCGACGGAAGCGAATCGACCTTTACCGTGACCAACGGCAGCACCGGAGCCGACGGCAGTCAGGGCGAGAAAGGCGAGAAGGGAGAGAAGGGCGATAAGGGAGACAAGGGGGACGCCGGCAGGGACGGAAGGAACGGATATGACGGCTCCGACGGAAGGGACGGCGATGGCATCAGAGACGTGAGGCTCGAAGACAACGGAGACCTGATCGTCACCCTGACCAGCGGAAAGAAGATCAATTCCGGGAACTTCATCGACATATTCCTTGATAACGCCGATATCAAGCTTCAGAGCAACGGAGATCTGGTCATGTCCTTCTCTGAAGGACGTACGGTAAACACCGGCAACTTCATCGAGGTGTTCCTCGGCAACGCCTCCGAAGATTTCAGGGACTTTTACTACAACGGAGCGTCGGAGAACGGAGGAGGCGGGAAGGATCCCATCCCGTTCAACGATGTTTCCAGAAACTCATACTACTATAACTCTGTGGTCTGGGCATTCAGGAACGGCATCACCGACGGCACGTCGGCGACGACCTTCAGCCCTGACGCGGTAGTGACCAGGGGACAGGCTGTGAGCTTCCTGTGGAGGGCGGCCGGAGGGCCTTCACCAGAGGCTGAGGACGATCCCTTTGCGGACGTGGCGCCCAAAGACTACTTCTTCGTGCCTGTGATCTGGGCTGTGGAGCAGGGGATAACCGAAGGCACCGGCCCCGATACCTTCACTCCCGACGTGCGCTGCAGGAACAGTCACATACTGACGTTCATCTACCGGGCTATGGGCCAGCCGGGCAGGACCGGCGAGGGCGAATGGTATGACGACGCCCTCAGATGGGCCATGAGCAGCGGACTGCTCGAGGGCACATACAGCGGAGAATTCGACATCAACGCCGAGTGCCCCCGCCGCAACATCATCGAATACCTCTACAGGTATCTGAACATGAGGTAGGAGCCTGCGGCAGGAGCTTCGAAGGTCCTGCCGCTTCGGCCTTCACAGGCTCGAATCCTCAAGTATTTATAGGACAAGAAAACAGACGCCCGAAGGCGTCTGTTTCTTGTGGTGCAGGCAAGAGGACTCGGCCGCTTCGCGGCTCCTCCTCGGAAGCCCTCTGCGGCTTCCTCGGACCGTCGCTGCTCCGGACCTATCCCTGGGTGAAGCCGCGGCCTCTTCCGATGATCTCGCTGGAGTTGGTGATCTGCATGAAGACCCCTTTCTGGGTCTGCTTGATGAAGTTCCTCAGCTGGACCGCCTGAGAGGGCTTCATGTCGGCCAGGATCACGGTCTTGGGCTGGTGGGTGAAGGCGCCCTCCGCCTTGTAGACCGTAGCGCTGCGGCGCAGGTCTTTGATGATGAAGGAGCAGATCTCGTCGGGCTCGTCGCAGATGATGGTGAAGCATTTGCTCAGGTTCATGCTCTCGATCAGGGTGTCGATGCCCAGGGACTTTCCAACCAGTCCGAGAACTGAATAAAGGCCTGTGGAGGGCCCGAACACGAAGAAGGAGAGGATCACAGAGGCCAGATCGACGAAGAGCAGGGCGGTCCCGATCTGGATGCTGGTGTGCTTCTTCAGGATCATGGCGATTATGTCGGTGCCGCCGCTGGAGGCCTGGATGTTGAAGAGCATGGCGGATCCGACCGCAGGGCAGGCGATGGCGAAGATGAGCTCGAGGAGAGGCTCCTCGGTGAGGGGGCCGTCAAGAGGCACGGATCTTTCCAGCAGGGCGAGGCTGGCGGACATGACGACGGTGGCGTAGACGGTTTTGGTCCCGACGGATCTTCCCAGGAAGATGAAGCCGACCACCAGCAGGGCGTAGTTGGCGATGTTGGTGAAGGTGGACGCGGTCATGCCGGTCATGGCGCTGAGGACGGTAGCAAGGCCGCTGACGCCTCCGAAGGCGAAGTGGTTGGGGAATTTGAAGAAGTATATACCGATGGACATGATCATCACTGCTACAGTGATGGTCAGATATTCCTTTATGATCATCTGTCTGGGTGACAGTTTGAGATCGCTCATTTTTTAAGCCTTTCCGGCCTCAAGGGCCATATCACGGTGCTGTATTATGCGGTGTTTCCGCCCAGATATATTAGCAGAGGACGGGAGGAAAGATTAATACAAGTTTACGAAACGAGTGATATAAAACATCGATATATTATTCGGGCGTAGTATCTTAAAATAATATAAGCGTGTTCTCCCCAAGGATCAAGAAAAAGCGGCCCCGAAAGGGGCCGCCTGAGCTTCATATGAATCTTCCCGTGACGCTCTCCCTGCATCTCTTGATGTCCAGAGGGCTCCCGCAGGCAACGATGGTCCCGCCTTCCGCTCCTCCGCCCGGGCCCATGTCGATGATATAGTCCGCGCCCCGTATCACGTCCATATCGTGCTCTATGACGACCACCGTGGCTCCGTGGTCGATGAGGGTCCTGAATACCCTCATCAGGGTCTCGACGTCCTTGGGATGAAGGCCAATGGTCGGTTCGTCGAAGACGAAGACCGAATCGCTCTGCTGCCTTCCCATCTCGCTGGCCAGCTTGAGCCTCTGGGCCTCGCCGCCGGAAAGCCCCGGGGTCTCCTCTCCCAGGGTGAGATAGCCCAGCCCCAGGTCTTTGAGCACCTGGAGCCTAGGCCTTACGGCATTCATCTCGCCGCAGAAATCCAGGGCGGTGCTCACGTCCATGTTCATGACCTCGGGAAGAGAGCGGGCTTCTCCGGTCCTGCCTTTATACTTTATGAGCTTCGCCGCCTTGGCGTAGCGGGAACCTCTGCATTCGGGGCAGGGGATGTCCACGTCGGGCAGGAACTGCACGTCCAGGGAGATCTGGCCGGTGCCGTCGCAGACCGGACAGCGGAGAGAGCCCGTGTTGTAGGAAAGGTCTCCCGCCTTTACCGACTGCTGCTTCGCGTCTTTGGTCCTGGCATAGATCTTTCTCAGCTCGTCGTGGACCCCCGAATAGGTCGCTACGGTGGAGCGGACGTTGATCCCTATGGGCGTCGCGTCGATTAGCTTTACGTGCTTTATGCCTTCCGCCTCTATCGTTTTAACGTGGTCGGGCAGCTTTTCTCCTTTGCAGTATGCGTCAAGACCCGGGACCAGGCTCTCCAGAACGAGGGTGGTCTTTCCTGATCCCGAGACTCCCGTGATGACCGTGAGCCTTCCCCGGGGGATCTCGGCGGAAAGGGGTTTTACGGTGTGGATCGCCTCTGTCTCAAGGCGGATCCTGCCCTGAGAAAACAGTTCCCCACGGGGGACGTCCTTCAGATCCCCGGTCTCATCGGCAAGATAGGGCCCTATCACCGAGTCGGGACAGCCTTCGATATCCTTCGTCGTGCCGCAGGCGATGACTTGGCCACCCTTGGCACCGGCATCCGGGCCCATCTCGATGATCCAGTCGGACTCCCTGAGGATCTGGGTGTCATGGTCCACAAGAAGGACGGAGTTGCCGTCCCGGACCAGATCGTGCATGACGCCGGTGAGCCCCGTGATGTTGGCCGGATGAAGGCCGATGGACGGCTCGTCCAACACGTAGAGCACTCCGGTAGTGCGGTTCCTCACCGACCTTGCCAGCTGCATCCTCTGCCTTTCGCCAGTGGAAAGGGTAGAGGAGGCCCTGTCCAGGGTCAGATATCCCAGCCCCAGCTCCATGAGCCTCGCCGCCGTCTCAAGGTAGGAACTGCAGATGCTTTTCGCCATGTCCCGCATCTCCTCCGGCAGGGAGGATGGCACCTTCTTCACCCATTCGATGGACTCCTTCAGGGTCATCGTGCAGGCCTGATCGAGCGAGATCCCCATGAGCCTGGGGGCTCTCGCTTCGTCCGACAGCCTGGTCCCTCCGCAGTCCGGGCAGACGTCCTCGCGAAGGAACTTCTCGACCCTCTTCATGCCTTTTTCGTCCTTCACCTTGTTCAGCGCGTTGAGGACCGTCGCGGTGGCGCTGTAATAGGTGAAATCCATCTCTCCGGCGGTGGCAGTGTTAGCCTTTTTAGGCCTGTAGAATATGTGCTTCTTGACCATAGGACCGTCGTAGACGATCTCTTTTTCCTTGTCGGTAAGATCTCGGAAGGGCACGTCGGTCCTTACTCCCATGGCCCTGCAGACGTCGGTCATCAGGGACCACATCAGAGAGTTCCACGGGGCGACTGCGCCTTCGTCTATGGTCAGGCTCTCGTCGGGGACCAGGGTGCTCCTGTCGACGGTCCTGATGGTGCCGGTGCCTCCGCAGCGCTTGCAGGCTCCCCTCGAGTTGAAGGCGAGGTCTTCAGCGCCGGGGCCGTAGAACCGCTCGCCGCATACGGGGCAGACTATCTCCTGCATTGCGGCGACCTGAAGGCCCGGCGGGGCGTAGTGGCCGTTGGGGCATCTGTGGGAAGCTAGCCTTGAGAACATGAGCCTCAGGCTGTTCAGAAGCTCGGTGCCAGTGCCGAAGGTGGATCTTATCCCCGGCACCCCCGGCCTCTGGTGGAGCGCAAGGGATGCGGGCACGTAGAGGACCTCGTCGACGTCCGCCCTTGCGACCTGGGTCATCCTGCGCCTGGTGTATGTGGAAAGCGACTCGAGATACCTTCTCGAGCCTTCAGCGTAGAGCACCCCCAGCGCCAGGGACGACTTGCCGGAGCCTGAGACGCCCGCGATGCCAGTGATGCCGTGGAGTGGGACGTCCACGTCTATATTCTTAAGATTATGGACCCTGGCGCCTCTCACCAGGATCCTGTCGGGAGTATGGTCTTTCAAGATAGTGTCCTTTGCATTGTAATAGATTTTAAAAACATTCTACCATGAATTATGTATCACAAAAAGTAATCGTTGTCTTAACTTAAGCACCTATTTTTAATTGTATCTGATTATTAGACAAATGATGATATAATGGTTTAAAATCCGCTAAGGGGGACGAGATGATCACTATTGAAAGAGTTTCTGATTTTTCGAAATTGAGTGACGGTAATGCTGTTTTAGGTACTATTCCGGTCTTAAATAACTCAAAAATACGTTTTTCCGGTAAGAATAACATTTTATATTGTGAGAGTGGCGTCAGGCTCAGCAATTCATTCCTTGATTTTAACGGGAGCAATTCTCTGATTTATTTGGGTTCTAATAGACATGATTATCTGCTGCATGTTTTTATTAATAACGATCAGGTATTCCACATGGGCAAAGACAATTATATTAACGGGAAATTAACAGCGGTTTTATCTGAACAAAAACATGTCTTCATCGGAAGCTGCTGCCTATTCTCTACGGAAATAGTGTTTAGAAATGCAGATCCTCATTTGATCTATGATATCGATACAAAAAAACGAATTAATCTTAGTAAAAGCATCTTTGTCGGTGATCATGTATGGATCGGTCAGCGTTCTATGCTGTTAAAGGGAACTCAGATCGATTCCGGCAGCATTATAGGGGCTATGAGTGTGGTATCAGGGAAAAAGATCCCTCACAATTCTTCATGGGCAGGGAATCCCGTCAGACAGATCAAGAGCGGGGTATTCTGGGATGGTGACTGTGTCCACACCTGGATGCAAAACCATACGGATATCAGTATGAATTGGGACGATTACAAGGATAACAAGAAAAAAGTAAATGATTGGATATATCATTATGATATTGATCATAGTATCAGTTTTGATGATTTGGATTCGCAAATATCAGAATGCCGAAATAGTCAAGACAAGTTGAAATTCTTCTTAAATCTTAAGGACACGTTCGATCAGTTTGCTCATATGCAATAATAGACAGATCTATCGTTCTATCTAAATACGAGATATTATCTTTAACCATGGATCTTTAGGTAAATTCGCTGGTGAACTATCCAACAAGTGAGGTTTTAAGATCGTTGGGATAATGGAACGTTAAGGGATTATCATTATCATCTGGAAGATGATCGGTAGTTCACAGTGGAAACGATGTTGAAAGAGTAAAATAGGATAAAACAAAGATGGTTCCTTAAGGAACCATCTTTGCTGTTATTCACTCGTGCTTATCAGACTTTAGCAGGCTGCTATTTTGATGCAAATGCTCTGTACAGGAATGTGATGATCTGGCCTCTCGTGCAGGGGTCTTCAGGAGCGAAGATCGTGCTGGATTTTCCTTCAGTGATCCCCTTGACAGCTGCCCAGATGACGGCCTCGTAATAATACGAATTCGTATCCAGATCAGTGAAAGATAATTCACCTTCAGTCTTCTCACCGCAGAAGCGATACAGGAATGTTACACACTGCGCTCTGCTGACAATGCTGTCCGGCGCAAAAGTGGTAGGTGTCACTCCATCTGTGATTCCGTTTTCGACAGCCCACATTACGGCTTTGGTATAATAGGCGTCTTCAGGGACATCAGTAAATGGATGATCTTTCTTGGTAGGCTCTGGCTGGCCTGCCGCTCTCCACAGGAATGTGACCATCTGTGCTCTTGTACAAATCTTCTCAGGTGAGAAATGAGTTGCATCAGTTCCTTCTGTTATAGACTTCTCTATTCCCCAGAGGACAGGTTCATAATAGTAAGCATTTTTATCTACATCACTGAACTGCATGCCGTTTTCTGCGGCGATCTCTGTGAATGAAGCTGCAACAGTGACAGTATTAGACGGCATCTTAAAACTATATGTTCCATCGCCGTTGTCGGTAACAGTAATTTCTTTTCCGTTCTTATCTGTGACCTTAACACTGTCGGCTTTGTATCCCTCGTCGGGTGTCAGAGAGATCGTAATGGTATCACCGGCTGCAGCTCTTGATTTATTAGTGGTAACTTTCCCGTTCTTGATCTGATCGGAAATCGCGATCTGATTTGAATCGGACGTCATTGAGGAACCTCCACCGCTGCCGGAGGAAGAACCATCGCTGGACGATTTCGTCAGTTTAGCAGAAACAGTGACACTGTCAGTGCTTCCATCGATCGAATAGGTGGTAGCGGCTGCCTTGTTGTCATTTACACCTTCAGGAGATGTCCATTCTGTGAACGAATAACCTGATTTTGGTTCACAGGTCAATTCGATAGCACTGCCGGAAGGAACCTGATCCCCATTTGCAACTTCCTTGCCATTTGCTTTTACAGTGATCGTTCCGCCCGTCGGCTGAGTTATATTGATCGTGATCGATACAGGCTGTTCGGGTTCTTCAGTATCTTTTAACTGTATAGTAACGTCGGACTCAGGCATTATAAATGTATTATTGTCGATCACAACATCTTTGCCGGTCGGATCGATAGCCTGAAGCTCCATATCCTCTTTTGAAGTGGTGATCGTGACGGTGGCTCCATTATAAGGATTGGTCTTGTCGACTGTTACCGTATCTTTTTCGATCTCATCGCTAATAACAACATTGTATCTCTTATGATATGTAGTTGTTTTACTATTTGAATCATGGACGGCGATCTCGTAGTTTTTCTCTTCGATCATCTCGTCGCTGAATTCTACTAATACACAGCTGTGCTCTTGATCAGCAAGTTCTTTGATCTCATCAGAGGATTCTTCACCGATCATTGTCATGAACCCTTCAACTCCGAGTTCGTTATACTGCGGGTTTGCCATGCCTGCTTCTTTGCTCATGTTAAACATGACCTTAGCATGCCCTTTGGGAACGCTCTGGTAAGTTGATGAGGAGTAACCGGCTAAGTAGATATCCGGATTAAAGAAGAGGATCAATTCAGCTGCGATAGAAGCATTGACATCCGTAATACCCAGTTTGTCAAGTTGAGCTTGCTTATCAGGGAAAAGTTCCGTTGGAGTAGCAGGATGTCCTTTGTAGTAGTAGACATAATCCTCGCCATAATGATCCATGGTAAAGGAGGCGTATTCCTCAAAGTTCGGCTCCGCATTGGCTCGGGTCCCAAGGAACATCATGACATCCTTGCCCTGCTTTTGAGCTTCTTCAAAGTAGTTGTCGTTGAAGTTATATAACGCCTTGAATTCTTCAGTATTTGTTTCAGATGAAGCGATGTTGTTTTTGAGCATATCAGCGATATTTTTCTGTATCACTTTATTTGCGTATTCATCGCCGCGTGCCTTTGCACCAAAAGCGTCTGCATCATTGGGAGTTGTGAGTAGCGCTTTTCTTGCAAGCCAAAGCTGCGCATTAGGTTCGCTGTCAAGAATTGCCCAATAGTAGTCTTTTACATGCCTTGGGAGTGTTTCTACCTTGCCGTTGGCAATAGTTTTTTCTTTGGCGTCATTCCATTCCTTCAGAACTTCGGAGTGTATAGCTTCATTGTCTGTGCCGTTATAAAGGTCAGAAAATATGCTATATGTTGCAGTTCCATCAGTTAAAAGAGTGATCGTATAATTGTCGATGCTATTTGCGAATATTGTAGGGAGAAGGATATTCGGTGCCCACATATCATTGCAATAGATATTGAATTTTGATTTAGGATTTATCTCTTTCAGGTTTTTGACATATTCTTGGAGCATGCTATAAGGAGCTGACTGAATTCCTTCCATGTTCTCAGAACTTAAATACGGAAGTAGATAAACACCTTCAGGCAGACTGTTCCAATCGTACGCATCCGCTCGCTGAAGCCATACGATCGTAGCTGCGTTTTCTCTGATGTTGCCTTCTCCCCATAAACTTAAGGAGAAGTAAGTGACAGGAAATGTTGCGACCAAAGGCGCAATATTATAAGTGTCAGCATATATTCCGACCGTAACGGCGTCGTTTTCCTGGACCGCATTGCCGTTGAGCAGGAAACTTACTGTAACTGTGAATTTCCCATAATCCTTGAAATCCATTACAAATCCGTCGTCAGAGTAAGATGCAAGATCAAAAGATTGTTCGACCTGCCTGGTTGCGGTATCATTGTAATACATTGCAGCTGATACTTTTATACTGTCAGCATCAGCTCCGATCTGTGTAATATTAGTCAACTGCAAGGTCGCTGTTGTAGTATTCGGATTCGGTGTAAAAACGACTTCCCATTTATTAGGCTCTTCTTCAGCATAGATGCTTAGTGGGAAAGAACCTAAAAGCAAAATGAAGGTCAGTATGATTGCAGTTATTCGTTTCATTATTAACCTCTCAGTAAAACAATCTAAACAAAATAATATTCAGAATAAGCAATAGAGTGAAACTAAAAGTGACTACTAGTATTAGTTCTTATGCTGATAATCATCACCTCCGTTGTGAACAGGGTTAATCGAATTAAGCAATGGAAGATAAAAGTATACCAGTATATACTGATTCACTTCATCTAACAATGTAAGATAAACCAAAAAAAAAGTCAAGTTGGGCCAGGCTGCCCAATTATAGTAGTTACACTATTAGTAAAAAAATGGTCGTATAAGGCGACTGATTTTGATTTGGTGGAATCCCAGAATAAATGCCATCACAGGTTCAAGGCATCCTGATCATATATCATAACGAAAAACGGTACCACAAGGGTACCGTTTTCGTTATGGTGCAGGTAAGAGGACTCGAACCTCCATGAAATCGCTTTCACACGGACCTGAACCGTGCGCGTCTGCCAATTCCGCCATACCTGCGTATTCTGTTTCGAACATTTGATATATTACCCGATGTTTCTCCGCTTTGCAAGTACTTTTTTAAAAAGTTGGCATTTTGTTTTATTTGTGATATAGTAGTCATCAGTCAAAAGCACGATCAAAGGAGACTATAGAGATGTCACAGGAATACGGTTACGAAAGCACCAGTATCAGCACCGAGACCATAGAGACCGTCATCAGCGCAAAGACTACCTTTAAGGGCAACGTCAAGACCGAGAACCCGATCCGCATAGACGGAGTCTATGAAGGCGAGATCGACTCCACGAGCCTGATCGTAGTCTCCGAGACCGGTTCCCTCAGCGGCAACATCCGCTGCAGGGAGATGCAGCTCTGCGGCCATGGCAAAGGGACCCTTTACTGCAGCCAGCTTCTCGATATCAAAGCCGGAGCGGTATTTGAAGGGGACGTCACGACCAAGAACCTGGTCACCGTCGAAGGATCTGTGATCGACGGCACCTGCAGCATGCTGAAGATGAAAGGGTAGAGCAGGTCATATTCGGTCAGAAAAAATAGCAGGCTGTCAGCATCGCTGTAGCCTGCTTTGTTTTGCAATCTATCCTTCGCTCCTCATCCTGTCGAGCTCGGCCTGGATCCTGCTCTGGACCAGTTCGCTTATC
>JAFRQL010000215.1 GCA_017428655.1 Bacillota bacterium
AGACAATACGTGTTTCAGGATGCTTTCTATGCTATTTTAAATAATCAAAACCTCCTCCTTTAGGGTTGCATCTTTTGAGACGATTAATTGTAAGAGATAAGCCTTTAACAAAACCGTATTTTTTAAATGCCTGCAACGCATATTCAGAGCATGAAGGCTCAAATACACATCTTTGTCTAATGCTTTCTGGCGCATATCTTTGGTATAGTTTTATGCAGAAAATGGCTATATTCTTTCCAAATATTAATGTGGTGATAAACAGGAATGTGATTGTTGATATGATTGCAACTAAAGCCCCCTTTGCTTTTGTTACAATGATCCCGATCGACACAAGCGATAGAGTAATAAAAAGAGCATATGTGAATCCTGCAAACCAATTAATACTGGGTCTGCTGTAGATTCTGATATATCTATTACTTCTCGGGTCCGTTATATCGTATTTGTCAATCTCTGAATAGAGTTCTTTTTTTATAGATTCTAAGTCGGCAGGTGTCAACCGGGATCTCTTATAATAGTGATTACTCATCCTTTTCGAAAATCAACATATAGAAAAAAGTTTTCTTGGGTTGACTGAAGCACCCTTGTTTTTCTTCAACTTCAATTGTTTCCATTGAATGATAGGTCCAGCCCCCATCAGTCTCTCTATTGATGATCTCCTCAAAACCTTTGAATGCGCTTTCGGAATTCCCCCTGTCTACGGTAAATCCCATAGGTCCTTTAACGACTTTGTAAGTTTTCATAAATCCCCTTTCAATATTATTCATCTAGATGATCGATCGCGTATTGAGCCTGCTCTTTGGTGAACTTCTCACCATAAGCAGATATGAGTTGGTTGTATATTTCTTTTTTTGACATTTTCATGCTGCTTTCGTAGGACTTTGCCTTCATAAGCGCATTTTTGTTATAGTCTGCATCTAAATTATCGACTGCATACTGCGCTTCCTCTTTTGTAAAGTTCTCCCCATATGCCGAAACAAGTTGGTCATATATACCATCTTTAGACATATACATCGTGTTTGAATAGCTGGCGGCTTTTTTCAGTGCATTCTCTTTGTAATCAACGTTTAAATGGTCAATTGCCCATTGTGCAGCTTCTTGACTGAAACCTTCTCCGTAGTCAGATTCTAATTGCTTGTATATACCTTCTTTGGACATATACATTGTCTTCGAATATAATTCAGCCTTAACTAAAGCATTCTTGAATTCTGATGGGGGCTCTTTTCCAAGGGAGTAAATAACTTTGATCGTTGAGCCTTCTTTAATCGATGACCCTGCATCACGATTTTGTTTTACAAAACCGCCATCCTCAATCGAATCAGAATACTCTTGTGAAAATTGCACGATGACTTTGTTGGATTCTGCCCATTGTTCTATTTGTTCTTTAGTCATTGTGCTAAAATCAGCTACCTCTACAGTAACACTAGTATCGATATTCGCCGGTTCTCTGGTTGTTTTTGAACCGCCTGTATTTCCCATTGCGGTTCCTATACCTGCAAGGATCAATAAGATTATCAAAAGCCTGCCGAGGCAACCTTTATTCTTCTTTTTTTCAGTAACATCTACCCAAGCCTTTGCCATAAGTATCACCTCTTATAAATGATTCAGTGAACAAAAACCAACATACTTATATTATATAGCTGAAAACGAATATGTAAAGGTTAATGACTCCTAATGTTAACTAGATTTAAAGAACAGAATTCATACAAATATACCTGTAGTCTGAGTTTCTTTATAGTGATAAAATATCTCGACAAAGATAATGGAGAACCAGATAAAATGCTTGAAAATTTCCTTATAACCTGCAACATAATGCTCCCCCTGGTCATCTACCTCGCCCTGGGCGTCCTGGGCAGGCGCACCGGCATCTTCGGGGAGGATTTCAAGTCCAGCACCAACAGGCTCCTGAACAAGCTGCTGCTGCCCATGACCGCCTTCAATTCGATATACAAGGCGGACCTGGCTGGGCTCAGGTCCGGGAGCGCTCCCGCCCAGTACGCGGGGATCGCCACCGTAGCCTTCATCTTTATAATGATGGGTGCGGCTCACTTCCTCGATAAGGACCCGAGAAAGCGGGCGGCCATCGTCCACTGCTCCATCCGCGGCAACACAATGCTCTACGCTCTTCCCATCGCCACCGCCCTCTACGGCGCGGACAACGTGGGCGAGCTGGTCATCGTCATGGCCGTGGTGCTCACCATCTACAACGTGGCGTTCATCCTGGTCCTCGAGTATTACAGGAGCTTCGGCAGCGGCAAGACCTCCGACGGCACCTTCGCCATGATCAAGGAGGGCCTCATAGCCTGCGCGAAGAACCGGATCCTTCAGGCCATCGTCCTGGGCTTCGTGATCAACTGGCTGGGGACCGTTGGGATCAAATTCCCGTCCTTCCTTCAGACCGCGGTATCGAACCTTTCCGGCATGACCGTTCCCCTCTCGTTCATCCTCATGGGAGTCAGGCTCAACATTGACGCCCTCAGGAGCAACAGCAGGAACGTGGTCATCTCCACGGCGGTCAAGCTGGTGATCATGCCCGCGCTGGTCATGATCCTTCCCCTGATCTGGGGCTGGACCGATAAGACCTTCGCCGCGGTGTTCCTCTGCTTTTCGACCTCTTCGGCTGTGACCTCCTACGCCTTCACCGAGGCCATGGACGGGGACGGCGAGCTGGCCGGCGAGATCGTCATGGTGTCCGCGGTATTCTCCGCCGTGACGCTTTTCCTCTGGATCTTCGCCTTCAAGCAGTTCAGCCTTATATAGCGGCAGGCGCAGCCTGTGCACAGAACGCATACGGACGGTCATCTATTCTGATTTTAGATTTGACTAACAACACCGCGGAATATATAATAACTTGGCACTAAAGCGGCGGGCGCGTTGAGCTGGCCGCATTTGGCGTCTGAAAAACGACAGTTTTAGAACAAAACATATAACATTTTTAAAGGAGATAGAATGAAGAACCTTAAAAAGATCCTTGCCGCAGTCCTCTGCCTGGTCCTGGTGTTCGGCCTCGCATCCTGCGGCTCCAAAGAAGAAGATCACCTCGCCCGCATCAAGAAGGCCGGCAAGCTGGTCATAGCCACCGAAGGCAACTGGTCCCCCTGGACCTTCCACGACGAGAAGGACCAGCTGACCGGCATGGATATCGAGCTGGGCAAGGCCCTGGCCAAGGCCCTGGGAGTCGAAGCCGAGTTCCAGGAGACCGACTGGGACTCCATCCTGGCGGGCGTCAAGGCCGGCCGCTTCGACATGGCCTGCAACGGCGTCGGATATACCGAAGAGAGAGCCCAGACCTACAGCTTCTCCACCCCCTACGTCTATACCCATAAGGTCCTGGTCGTAGGAAAGGACAACGAGGACATCAAGACCCTGGAGGATCTGGCCGGAAAGACCACCGCCAACTCCCCCTCCAGCACCTACGCGGCCATCGCGGAGCAGTACGGCGCTACCGTCACCTCCGTCTCAACCCTGACCGAGACCATGATGCTCCTTGAGCAGGGCAGGGTCGACGCCACCGTCAACGCCCAGGTCTCCGTGGAGGACTACCTCAAGCAGCACCCCGACGCGCCCATCAAGGTCGTGCAGGTCCTGGACGGCGATCCCGTCGCCATCCCCATGCCCCAGGGCGACGACAGCGCCAGCTTGGTCGAGGCAGTCAACAAGGCTCTGGACGACATGAGAAAGTCCGGCGAGCTCTCCGATCTCTCCATCAAATACTTCGGCCTCGATATGACCGAGAACAACTAGCTCGAAATGGCACCGCAAACCACCTGGCAGATACTCGTAGCGGCCTTTCCCAGGCTGCTCTCATACGGCATCCGGGTCACCATACCCCTTGCCTTCCTTTCCTTTGCCCTCGGCCTGGTCATCGCGGTCATCGTCGCGATGATCCAGTACGCCGACGTGAAGGGGCTAAGGCAGCTTTGCCGGTTCTACATATGGCTGATCAGGGGAACGCCCCTGTTGGTCCAGCTCTATGTGGTCTTCTACGGCCTTCCCAGCGTAGGCATAATGATCGACGCCTTCCCGGCGGCGGTCTTCGTCTTCGCCTTCAACGAGGGGGCCTACATGGCCGAGACCATGCGCGGGGCCCTGGAGAGCGTTTCGAGAGGCCAGATGGAAGCAGGCTACTGCGTCGGCCTTTCCTATCTTCAGATAATGTTCCACATCGTTCTGCCCCAGGCCTTCAGGACCGCCTTCCCGGCCCTGTCCAATTCCCTGATCTCCGTGGTCAAGGGGACCTCCCTGGCCGCGACTATCACCGTCATGGAGATGTTCCGCCAGGCCCAGGTCATCAACGGGGTCTACTACCGCTCCCTCGGCCTCTACGCCGAGACCGCGGTGATCTACCTTGCCTTCTGCACGGTCATCACCTGGCTGCAGCATAAGGGCGAAAAGAGGCTCTCGGCCTACGGAGGCAACAGATGATGCTGGATATCCGCAACGTGCACAAATCCTTTGACGGCAAGGAGATCCTCAAGGGGATCGACCTTCAGGTGAACAAGGGGGACGTGGTCGCGATCCTCGGGCCCAGCGGCTCCGGAAAGACCACCTTCCTGCGCTGCCTCAACTTTCTTGAGACCGCGGACAAGGGCGTCATGACCTTCGACGGCGACGAGATCGACCTGGCGGAGGCCTCCAAGACCCAGATCGCGGCGGTGAGAAAGAAGACCGCCTTCGTCTTCCAGAACTACAACCTTTTCCTGAACAAGACCGTTCTTCAGAACGTGACCCTCGGCCTCACCCTGGCAAGAAAGTTCCCCAAGGACCAGGCAAGGGACATCGCGGTGAAGGCCCTTGAGAGGGTCGGCATGGCGGACAGGCTCGACGCTTACCCCGGCCAGCTTTCCGGAGGACAGCAGCAGCGCGTCGCCATCGCCCGCGGCCTTGCCCAGAGCCCCGAGATCATCTATTTCGACGAGCCCACATCCGCCCTGGACCCCGAGCTCATCGGCGAGGTCCTCTCCGTCATGCGCCAGCTGGCGGAGGAGGGGATGACCATGCTGGTCGTCACCCACGAGATGGACTTCGCCCGCAACGTCTCCAGCAAGGTCCTCTTCATGGAGGGCGGCTACGTCATCGAGTCCGGCACCTCGAAGGAGTTCTTCGAGCATCCCAAAGAGGCCCGCTCAAGGGAGTTCATCAGGACCATCCTGGAGGGAAGGCAGTAGGATGCAGACCAGAAGAAGTCCTTTCTTAAGCTTCGTCCAGATATTTTCCTTTGCTCTTCTGAGCGGCATGACCACGGCGATCTCGCCCCTCATGCAGATGCTCATCGAGCACTTTCACGACGTGCCGGTGACCAGCGTCAGGATGCTGTCCACGGTCATATCCCTGTGCGGGATGTGCGTGTCGGTGCCCCTGTCCCTGTTCTTCGGAAAAAGGATCAGATTCAAGCCCCTGCTGACCTTCGGGGCCTGCCTGTTCCTGCTGGGATCGCTCCCGTATTTCGTGCCGGATCCGTCCTTCGGGCTGGTCATGTTCTCCCGGGTGTGCGTCGGGACCGGCTTCGGTTTCTGCGCCCTTCGCAACGCCTGCGTCCGCAGGATGTTCGCAGGAGACGACGCTGCCATAGCCCGCTGGCTGGGGATCCTCAACGCTACCGTATCCACCGTCAGCACCCTGCTTGGCCCCATCACCGGAGCCCTGGCGGACCGGTTCACCCTCTGGCACGGTTTTTCGATCTATCTGCTCGCAGCGGTCTCTCTGATACTCCTTACCGTCGTATTCAAAGAGCCCGGTGAGGAGAAGGATGACAGGCCGCAGGGGAAGTCCTCGGACAGGATCGCTCCCGCTGTGTTCCGCTTCGCGGGAGTCTGCGCCCTGACGACCCTGCTGGAGTATCCGATCTTCACCCTTTCGTCCACCCTCGCCTCGGTCAGGGGCTGGGGAGGCGCCGCCGTCGGAGGAAGCATCATCTCGTGCTTTTCCCTGGGCGGGATCATCGGTTCCTTCTTTTATCCCGTCCAGAACCGCAGGATCCCTCGGTACGGTCTTGCCATGGACTATGTGATCCTGTGCTGCGGCTTCGGGATCATGATCACCGCGCCTGCTGCTCCCGTCGCCATGGTCGGCGCCGCTCTGCTGGGCTTCGGCTTCACCAACCAGATGCTCTCCAACACCAAGTGGGCAGGGGACTCGACCCCGGCTTCCACCAGGACCTTCGCATCGACCCTTATGGCCGTGTCGGTCTCTTTAGGAAGCTTCAGCTCCACCTTCTGGATCCCTCTGGTGGTGCGCCTGGCCTCGGTCTTCCCCTTCCTGCACAGCGAGCCCGAAAAGGTCTATTTCGTCTCGATCCTGATCTACGTCGTCATGGCGGCGGTGTTCTTCATCTTCGATCCG
>JAFRQL010000216.1 GCA_017428655.1 Bacillota bacterium
CAGCCCTCCAGATGAAGGTCAGGATGTGGGAGTTTTTGCAGGTGGTCTTGGGGCTGAAGGTGGTCGGGCTGGTGCCGTCGGTGATGCCCTGCTCCACCGCCCAGAGGACCGGCTTGTAGAACCAGTCGCTCTCCTTCACATCGGCAAAGGGGTTGTTTTTGGTCTTGGGCTCCGGGCATCCCATGACCCTCCAAAGGAAGGTCACCACCTGGCCTCTGGTGCAGGTGTTCTTCGGACTGAAGGTGGTCGGTGAGGTGCCGTCGGTCACCTGGGGCTCGGCGTTGAAGGCCCAGACCACCGCGTCGTAGTAGTAGTCGCTCTTGTAAACGTCGGTGAATGGGATGGTATCCTTTTCGCCGGGGGTCTTATCGCCCGGTTTGATGACAGCGGCTCCCTTCGTCCACTTGGCGTAGAGCCTGGTGTTCTTTGTTACGGCCGTACCGAAGTCATAGGCGTTGACGCAGCTGCTCTCGGTGTACCAGCCTCCGAAGATCCAGCCCTCCTCAGCGGGATCGGCGGGCTTGGACGCCCTTCCCCCGCTCTTTACGGTCTGGGTCGCCGGGGCGGTCCCGTGGCCGTTGGCGCTGAAGCTCACAGTAAACGACACGGCGCCCGTGTCAGCCAGCTTCCTCCAGCCCGCGTACACGCCTGTATGAGCGGTGATGGGCTTATCGAAATCGAAGGCCGCGGTGCAGGCCTGATCCGCGAACCAGCCGGTGAACTCCCAGTTCTCAAGACCGGGAAGGCCGGCAAGAGGCGCGGGAGCAGGCAGCTTCTCGCCCTCGGAGACGAAGTACTTCTTTTCGGGCTCATCGCCGGTGTAGAGGCTGTTGTTCACATAAGCAGTTACGTTATAGCTGGGCTTCTCGCCTTTTAGCTGCATGACCAGCTGAACATCGCAGTCCGGCATGGTGAACATGTATTTGTAGAGGGGTCTGTCGCTTGCCCTGACCTCCACAGGGATACGGGAATCAATGGAGTATCCTTCATATATGACGGCCGGATCCATATAGACCACCGAGCCGCCGGGGACGGTTATGGCGGGTCTTCTGTTGAAGCTCTCCTCCAGATCAGAGATCGTCCAGAGGATGCTCGCGATGCCGTTGTTCCCCCTGTTGTCCCTGATCGTGAGGCTCCTGGGCGCGCCGTCGACGATGTGTTCTCCATAGAAGACTATATCCGGTAAAGACGGATGCTCGTAGGTGGATGGACCTATGACGGTAACGGGGCCGTCGAGGCCATCCACATCTGTCTGCTCAAAGGCGGCTCCTTTGCTGCCTCCCGCATCCATCCAGCTCAATTCAGTATGCCCGACGGACTGGAATCCTATCGTCCCGGTCCCGCCGAAGCAGTAGCAGCCCCTGTCCGCGCTACAGACAACGATGCGCAGATTCGTATCCGCCAGATCGAGCTCGGAGCCGGTCCTGACGTTGATGCCCCTGGCAGTACCGGGGTTGTTCTGCTCAACGGTAAAGTAGAGCGTATTGGAGGATGTATAGATATTGCATTCGTCAGCTGTGATGCAGCTGGAATCAAGGGTGTGGGGACTGTTTTCGTCTGTGCGTATCTCCATATCGACACTCGCGGAGTCATCGATAAAGACCGTGTTCCTCCCTTCAGATAAGAAACCTGTGCCCTGGTCAAAGCCGGTCTCGATCATAATGATCTCTGCGCCGGACCTGTCCTCCAGGCAGATGCTCCCCTGAGCATGGATGCCTATGAACTTCTGCATGGCGGACGCGGAGCTTTTCGTGCCGCATTCGGGGTAGATGTCCACGACGGCTTTGTTTCTGAGCACGACGTCGCCGCCGGCCTCAATGCCCTTGACGGTAAAGCCCGTTAGCTTTCCGCCCGACATCGTCGAGTCAGGCTCCGAGATCGTATAGATGTCGATCCTGGCCAAAGTATCGGCGTCGGCGCTGGTGAAGACTATGCCCCCTCCCGGGTTGGATATCGCGGCAGCCTGTATATCGGCCTTCCCGTCCTTGCGGTAGTATTTCACAGTGTTATTCTGGATCTCGATGTTGCCGATGGGTCTGATGGTAAGGTCGCCCCGGCTGTCCGAAGGAACGCGTATGGCGCCTATAGACGCGCCGGCTCTGTCCTTCGAATCCATGAAATGCTCAGCGTAAAGTATGAGGGTCCCCGTCTCGGCGTCGAACCTCGCCGCGACGTCACAGCTGAAATCGGGCATTGAGCCTGCTGCAGTATAGCTGTAGATCCTTTCACCGTTCCTCTTGGACTTGTACAGTACGGAGTGCTCGGCATCCATGCGGACCCAGGTCCTGTAGTCGTCGTAGGCCGCGGGATAGCCGTTCGCCTCAAGCTGTGAATACATATCCCTCTGTCTTACGTAGAGCTCGACAGCCGAGGCGCGCAGAGCCGAAGACTTATTGCTGCGGGTCACCTCTATGGCGTCGCTGCGATAGTTGTCTCCTGCGAGGGGCAGGACGAAGCGGTAGGTGTCCTTGCTTCCGGACGAGGCGGGATCGGGGTCGGTAAAGGTGACCCTGCCGGCGGAGGCCAGTTTGGCGGAACCTCCCTCCACGATCTCCCATCCGTCCGCGGTCTTCTTCTCGACGAATATCCAGGGCTTGCTGCCCTTGGCTTCGGTCTTCGCCAGCTCATATTCGGCGCTTTCTACGGTGTATGCCAGGGATACGGCGGCCTCGGGATGGGCCGTGAAGTCCCTGCTCACCGACTTGAAGGGGTCTATCCTGCGTATGCCGCTCACGGAGAGCCCCGGATCTGTATAGCCCTTGTCCGGCATCTTGACGTCAAAGTCCTGATACGCGCCGCTATCCCTGACGGGGGAAAGATATCTGCCGCCCTGGAGCATGCAGGAGTTCCGCGCGAACAGATAGCCGGGCTCAAGATCGACGCGCAGCTTTATCACGTCGTCATTGGACGCGATCAGGTTCTTCTGACTGTCGACCCGCTGGCCTTCCTTGAGAGTTATCCTGTAGCCCTCGCCTTCGGGAAGCTTCACGGGGATAGAGCCGCAGATGCGGGTGATGTGGCGGTCAGTATATTTCTCGTACTTGTGCGCCCCGAGATCCTCGGAAAGTATCAGTTCGCCCCTGACCGCGGGCAGCACCTTTTTGCCGCTCATATCGGTACCCATGGTGAGCTCCGACCAGGCGACCATGTCATAAAAGACGTTTCTGGCTTTGATCGCCGCTCCGTCCTGCCAGCCCATGGTGCCGAGGGTGATGTTCACCTCTTCCTCGGTATCGATGGTGATATTGTTCCTGGCGTACAGGCCGTAGACGTTATATGTCCTTGAGCCGGGCTTGATGTTGGGACCGTTGGCTTTGATCTCAACAGCGGCTCCGTCGGATATGGAAAGATCTCCGGTGGCGAAGATGCCGTAGGTGTCGGAGTCCTTGTTTCCGGAGGCCGGATCGACGGAAACGTTGATCTTTATCTCAGCGCTCCCGGAGATCGTGACGTCGTGTTTGTTCCTGATCCCGGATGAGACGGCGATCCCGTAACCGGATCCCCTGCTGCCCACATTGATCTCGAGCGATCCTGTGTTGTTGGTGTACCTGTCTGTGGTTATGGTCAGGTCGCCGCCGAACTCGTCGTTGCAGATGAGGCCTTCTACGGACTTGGAATCGATGACGTTCCTGCCCTGGAGTATGACGGTGAAATCCTGGGCGGACCAGGCGCGCAGCTCGATCCTGTCGCCTCTGTAATCGTTCAGGTAGAGCACGTTGTCGTCAAAGAAATAGGCCACGTGGGAGAGATCGTCCTCGCTCCCGCCCTCGCGGACGCTGCCGTCCTTATACAGGCTGCAGCCGAGATCCAGCTTGACGAGACCGCCGGTCTTGGGATTCGTCAGGTACACGTAGGGATCTCTTTCCCTGGTCACGCACTCTATCCAGACCAGCTCGTCGCCGTTGTAATCCATGCCGAGGGTCTTGCCGTTCTCGGTATACTTTCTGCTGTAGGTGAAGGTGGTATCGCGGGAATAAGGATCCGCGATGGTGGTGCAGCTCCTGCCGTTCGGCAGCTTGCCGCCTCCGTTCTTTACCTCCCAGCGCACGAACTCGCGGCCTTCGGGGACCTTGGCCTCCAGCTTGACGATCTTTTCCCAGCCGGAGACGGTGCTCCTGTCTGCTTTGCCGTTCGTTACTATGACTCTGGCGCTTCCGTAGGCGAAGTCATAGGTCTTGGTCTGTGAGCAGGTCCTGCACTCCAGCCAGACCCGGCCCTCAGTGCTCCTGGTGGTGCGGGTCGCCGGGTCATACGCCGGGGGCTTGGCCTTCCAGTTCGAAGGTATGGAAGCGATCCACTCGTGTTCCTCTAATCCGAACTTGGCGTTGCAACCTGCCTCGTCGCACTCGAACCAGTGGCCGTGAGCGTTGCAGGTCTCACGGTAAAGATGCAGATATTCGTTATACTTGTCGCGCTTTCCGCTCTCAGCGGCAGCTTCCTGCGCGGCCTGCTGATCGTAGCTGAAATGCTCGTGATTGCGGATGGGAAAGACCTTTTCTGCCGCCTTATAGCCGCAGTCTCTGCAGATATGGTATCTCTCGCCGGCGGAAGTAACGGTCGGGAACTTGTTGTACTGCCAGCTGAGCCAGTCGTGAGACTGCAGGCCTCCCAGCCGGGCGCCGCAGCTGCAGACCATAATATGCCCCGCCGCGGGATTCTTATCGCTCACAGCAGCCTTGTAGCTGTGGCTGTGGTCAGCGTCCAGCCTGGGGATGCTGACGGTCTTCTTATAGCCGCACTTGGCGCAGACGCGCGTCTTGACGCCTGTCTGAGAGGTGGTGGCAAAGCGGGTATATATATCGGGTCCGAACTGATGCTCCTCTACGGAAGAGGCGTTATAGCCGTCCTTGCAGCCCTGACCTACGCATTGTTTTATATGACTGTCGGCGCCATAGCTCACCCATTTATGCTTGTGGCGGGCGGCGAGCTTCGCGCTCTCGGAGCGTATCTGCCTGCCGTTCTCCGGGTTGGTCACGACGCAGTAATAATAATAGGTTGTGGTGCAGGCGTCGGTGGGGATGTAGGTCGTGAGCTCTTCAGAGGCCGCGCCCTTCACGGCGTAAAAGCCCGAATCGCTGTCGAAGTGATCCTCAAGCTTTATGCCCGTCCCCGTAGGACTGGTGCTCCTGTACCACTGGACCTTCGCGTTATCTCTTACGCGTACGGCCACGGTGAAGGTATTGTCGTAATAGACCTCACGGTAGTTTGAGACGACGCCGTGGATCTCCTTTCTGGGCTGAACGGTGATGAGAGGATCGCCGTTCACGCTGGCGCCGCAGCGGACGCAGAAGCCGTCGGTATCCCACTGATGCTCATGCACGAAGGATCCGCCTCCGCCGCACTGTTCGCAGCCGCAGGAAGGATCGCAGTCGCAGACGCTCACGCAGTGACCGCAGTCCGCGCAGTAATGGTCGGCCCATTCCGAAGACTGGACGCAGACCGGATCGCCGCAATTGCATCCCTCGGCTTCGGAATTCTCAAGGCAGCAGTCTTCACACAGGCCGCAGTCCCGGCAGAATTCAAAGACGCAGGAGAAGTGCTCGCCGCACTGCTCACAGAGGTGGAAAGGATCCGAAAAATCAGCGGACTCGACGCACATGCCGCATTCGCAGCCGGCGTCCTCGGAGATCTGCCTGCAGCATTCCGAGCAGAAGCCGCAGTCGGGACAGAGTTCAGCGTCCCCCTTGGTGCAGGCGGGCTCGCTGCAGTTGGGGCAGAGATGCTCGAAGTAATCCGTCGATTCCACGCAGAAACCGCACTGGCAGCCGGTCCTTTCGCTGTAGCCGCGGCAGCAGTCGGGGCAGAGCCCGCAGTCGGGACAGGGCTCAAGATCCGCGCAGTCAAAGCAGACGCCGCAGTCAGAACAGGTCTCGCCCGCGCAGGATCCGCGCAGGCAGTGGGAGCCCTTTCCTCCGGTCGGACACCAGCCGTCTTCATCCACATGTTCCCCGCAGTCGGGGCAGTGGTTTCCTTCCTTTGTACAGCAGGAAACGCATATCACGCCGCCTGCATCATCGCATCTTTCAGCGGGGCCCTCAAAACACTGGCCGCATGACTGGCAGTGGAGCTCCTTGGCGTCGATGCACTCGGGGCAGGTATAGCATTCGTGGCAAAGATAGTCGTCTCCCTTTGCTAAAAAGCAATTACCGCATTCATTGCACTGGTAGCCTTCGCAGTGCTCGGCGCAGTGGGCGTAGTCGCCGCTGGGATCGCCGTCCCAGGAGGGGCAGATATCGCCGGAATCATATTTCGCGTACAGGCAGGCTCCGCAGATATCGCACCAGCCCCTGTAATCTTCTATGTTATGGCATTCGATGCATATGCCTCTTCCGCACTCTTCACATTCCGGGCCGCGTTCATCGCCGAAGTGATTGTGGCAGTTGGTGCAGTGCTCCGGGTGCATGCCCATGCATTCGGCGCATATATTGCACTCTTCGCACCAATTATTGAATGTTTTGTCATCGGGAGCGCAGGCGCCGCACTGGGAGCAGTGCCATTCCTCAAAGCAGTGGGAACAGGCCTTGCACTGATCGCAGGCTATCTGGCCGCCCGAGTTATACGCCCATTCTTCTATCTTGTCGTAATCCAGGTCGTCCGAATAGCTGCCGAACTCGAAGCCTTCGCCGCAGCGGGGACAGATCCAGAAATACGAATAGGGATAATCCCCGACGTCCGCGTGGGAATGGACGGGGAGCATGCATGCCGCCATGATGAAGATGATCAGGATGACCAGCGATCGTATCGGTATCTTTTTCATTTGGTCGCCTCTTTTCTTTGATCTTTCATAAATGCCCCGGCGTAAACAGGCCGCCGGGGCACGAATCGCAGCGCGTCAGACAAATGACGGCGCAGAAGCTTTTAGCGTGAATAGTTGAAGAGGTAGAGCACGACGTCCTTTCTGGGACAGTCGGCCATGGGCTGGGCCACTCCTTCGGCGATGCCGTTCTTGACGGACCAATCGATAGCCTCCTTGTACCAGCCGTCGGCGCCGGCGCCCACGGCCCTGTAGATGAAGGTCAGTATATGAGCGTAGGAGCAGGTCCTGGCTGGGCTGAAGGTAGTCGGACTGGTACCGTCGGTGATGCCCCGTTCTACAGCCCAGAGGACCGGCTTATAGAAGTAGTCGCTCTGCTTGACGTCGGTGAAGGGGTTCTTAGAAGACTTGGGCTCGGGGCAGCCCGCGGCCCTCCAGAGGAAGGTCACGACCTGGCCCCTGGTGCAGAACTGCTCGGGCATGAACTTGTCCTTGCCGTTGCCGTCGGTGATCTGGGGATCTGCGTTGTAGGCCCAGACCACTGCAGTGTAGAAATAATCGTTCTTGGAGACGTCGGTAAAGGGTGTGGTAAGGTTCTGCAGACCGATCCCGGGACGCGGGGGCAGATCTTCAGGCTTTTCCGCCGGCTTATTGCCGACGAAGATCGTCAGAGTATGGATGTGGCAGTCGTTCTTCTGCCAGATCTTGATATCGGTCTTGTACGCGCCCGGTTCCTCTAAGGTGCCGTAAACGGTGGGCATCTTGACGCTGTCCCAGTTCATCTGCAAGCCTTTTAATCTGGTCCATTCCACCGAGTCTATCGGGTTGTCCTTGGATACTCCCAGGTCGACGTCGATATTGTAGGAGAACTCCTCGCCGGCATAGACCTCCAGTTCCTTCTCGGAACCGGTATAATAGATCTTTTCTTCGGGAGCCTGAGGCTTTTCCACCGTCGTTACGGTCAGATGGTGCCAGTAGGACTTGCCCGAAGCGGTCTTCAGCTTGAATATCATCTTGTAGTTGCCCGGCTCTGTCGGAGTGCCGTACAGATAAGGCCCCTGGGTCTCATGGAAGTTCCAGGTCATGCCCGGCGGCAGCGTGCCCCAGACCTCGCAATCGACCAGCTTGTCGAGGTTGAAGTCGACGCCCATCTCCTCCGCCAGCAGGAACGCGCCCTCTTCGCCGATGAGGGCCTCTCCGGTCTGCGAGGTCTCGATCGGAGCGGGTTCGGGCTCTTTCTCACTCTCATTGACGACGAGCACTACCTTGTGTTCGTAGACGTTCTTCGAGTCTCTGGGTATGCAGGTGAATGTGATGTCGAATCTTCCGGTCTCCGTGGGAGTACCGTAGATATCGGGAGCCAGATACGCGTTATAGACCCAGAGCAGCCCGTCGGGCAGTTCGGCGTCGACAGTGACGTCTTCCCACGCTTTGTCTTCACCGATGAAATCGATATCGGTGTAGAGGTCGCATTCCTCGCCCTTGGTAAGATAAAAGGTCTCGGAGGTCTTGATGGTCTTGGGCTCCCTGACATGAAGAGCGACGGCGATCAGGAAGGTATCGTCCGAATCGTAGATCTTTCCGGTGAAGTAAGCGTTATAAGTTTTTTCGGGACCGGTCGGAGTTCCGTAGATACTGGGATCGGAGGCTTCCCCATAGCGCCAGTCCATGCCGGGGGGCAGAGAACCGGTCATATCCATGCTGGTCCAGCCGTAATCATAGGCGCTGGTGTCAACATTCAGAGTGAGATCGTCGCTGGAGTAGGTCTCGCCGACGTAAAGATCGAAGGAGTAGTCCGTCCTTACGGTCTTTGGAGGCTCCTTGACCTTGATGGTCAGCTTGTGGCTGTAGCGGACGCTGCTCTCGGATGACCGTCCTACGAACAGCACCTGATAGGTGCCCCTGGGGCCTGTCGGAGTACCGTAGAGATACGGATCCTGGCCTTCTCCGTAGGCCCAGTCGAGCCCCGCGGGAAGGCTGCCTTCGAGATCCATGTCGACCCATAATCCGTTCTGGTCGATACTGACCTCGTTTTTCGAGATCGTTTCTCCGATAACTAATTCCATAACGCTCTCGGAGGTCTTGAAGGTCTCCACTGCGAAGACCTGGACAGGCATCAGCGATATCAGTAGCATAAGGCTGATCAGCAGTGCAAAAGTTCTTTTTATCATCATATTCGACCTCTCTTTCTATTGAGTAAGGCAAACACTTGAACAAGAACAGTTTACATTTTTATCGCTGCTGTTTCCCCGTCAAAAATGACAGTTTTATACCCCGGGTATGGCGATGCCGCTCCTGACAGCGTTGACCGCGAGGCTGGTCCTGGTGGGGAGCCCGGTCTTGGTTATAAGATTATTTACGTGATAGCGGACCGTGGTGACGCTTAAGAACAGCCTGTCCGCTATCTCCTTGTCGGTTAGGCCCTCGGCCAGTGCCCTCAAAACGTCGATCTCCCTGTCGGTGAGCTGGTAGTTGGTTGCGTCCCCTATAAAGGCCTCGGGAGGCCTGTCTGGATATATGTGCTCTCCAGCCATGGTCCTGTCCATCAGCTCCAGCAGGGGCCTTTCCTGGACCTCCTTGTACCAGAAGGAATCGACTCCGATGGCCCTGGCCCTTTCAAGGAACAGCTGATCGGGCATGGATGTGACGATGATGACCTTGATCCCCGGATAGGACCTCTTGATCCTTTCTGCCGCGTCAAGGCCGCTGTAGCCGTCCTCCATGACCACGTCCATGAGGACCAGATCCACCTTGCCCGAGGCGCACCAGACGTCGGCGATCTTGGCGGTGCCCACCGACGCTGTGAGAGTGTAGTTTTCCGACGTTCCGACGATGTTCTCGAAGACCATCCTGGGCATGGCCTGGTCTTCCGCTATCAATACTCTATACGACATAGCTGACCTCCCTGGGAACGGTGATGGTAACGGTGAATGCAGGCTCGGTCTCCACGGTCATTGTGCCTCCCGCCTTCTCGGTGAGGGCCCGAAGAGACCTGAGCCCGCCGGTCTCGGAAACAGGTCCTTTCGGCTGGGACCCGTTGTTGGTGAATACGGCGGTGATGATCCGGTCTCCCGTCACAGAGACGGACAGGATATCTCCTCCGGCGTGGCGTATGGTGTTGGTCAGGCACTCGTGCATGGCGGTGGATATGACCTTCTTGGGGATCTCCTCTTCGGGAAGCTCTCCCGTCACACTGACCTCGACGCCCAGGGTCCTTCCGGTGTCGATGAGAAGGCCGTAATCGTCCCCCGTCTTAGGCGCGGGATACCCTTCCCTAAGGAAGGAGATATTGAGAGAAAGGCCCTTTTCGATATCCCTGAGCTCCTCTTCGGTGCCTCCCGCGGTGAGATATTTTCTGATGGAAAGAAGAGCGCTGCCGAACTCGTCGTGGATCCGCAGCCTGGCATTGAGGATCTCCCTCTGGATGGTGGACGAAACGATCTCGCTGTTGATCCTGAGAAGATCGCTGTGGAGCCTGTCCAGCTCCTCATTGGCCCTTTCCAGCACCAGGGTCTTGGTATAGACCTCGGTGACGTCGTCGGCTATGAGCATGCTGATATTGGTCTTCCCTATGACGATGCGGTCGACTCTTCCTGCCCATACCGTTCCGTCGGCCAGGGTCACCAGGGGGATGTCTCCGGCGTGGGAAAGCCTGCAGCCCGGCGCCAGCTCCCCTGTTTTGAGCCTTTCGGGGAATTCCAGCCCGGTCCTTAGCACGGTGCCCGTCGCCTTGTAGAAAAGCTCCTCCATCGCCCTGTTCTTAAGGACGATCATCCCGTCGGAGCGGTAAAAGCAGAGCCCCGACTCCAGTGAATCGACGGCCTCCTTGATGGACATGGGGACTATGGTCCTGTCCCTGAAATCCAAAGCGTCCTTATACAGTATGAGATCCGCGATGACGTAGACGGTGAACATCAGAAGGCCCTGCTGCCAGGAGAGCTCCGCCACCGCGGAGGTGAAACGCCTCATGGTCTGTGTCACTATGATATCGCTGATATATAGGACCATGATCTGAAACATCATATACGACAGAAGCATCATGACGGCGGTGACCAGGTACCGGGACTTCCTTCTGTATCTTATGTTGAAGGCCGCCAGGCCCACGGAGATCATGAAGAGGACGAAGGACGCGGTGAGAGGTATTGCCCAAAGGGGCGAATCGAGGGGAAGATAGGTCTTTATCATTGGCGGCCTCCTTCCGAATAGGTGATGGTGACTATGAGATCCCCGCCTTCAGAGGTGAAGCCGACGTCTCTTTGGACGCCCTCCGGGACCGTGCCCGCCAGCTTTACGGAAAGACCGTCCGCCCCTATCATGAGCCTCATCCGAAGGCCTCCCTCAGAGTACCTCAGATTGACGGCCAGATCCTTGGCGGTATCCAGGACCTCCCCAAGGACAGCGGCAAGATCCTCATAGGCGCATATCATCATATCGCAGCTGCAGACTCCGCTCCCCGTATTGGAAAAGGCGGTGGTGATACCGAAAAGGTTGACGTAGCTCAGGGTCTCCCTGACCGCGGCGGCAAGCTCCGCAGCCGAGAAGCCCTCCCCCGCCCTGAGGATCTCCATATTGCTGCGCCTTTTGACGTAAACGCCCAGAAAGGCTGTTCTCCTGAGCTTTTCTTCGGGGACCGCGTCCGACGCCAGGGTCTTTGACATCCTCTCCAGGGTGCCGCTGACCGCCTCGCGGACCCGGTCGTAGATCCGGTTCCTCATCTCCAGCTCGGCGCTTTCGGCCTTGATCTGGTTCTCCTGCTCAAGGAAAGCGTTGCCCTCCTCAAGCTTTTCGGAAGCCTCCTCAAGCCTGGCATTGACCTCGTTGAGGGTGGAGAGATCGGTGACCCACTCGACGCAGCCTCCTCCGATGGAGCTTCTCGAGATCCTGACGCCCGGAGTTTGGGCAAAGGGCCAATTGGCCGCCTCGGTGCTGTAGACGAGCCTTCCTTCGGTATCCAGTATGGCTGCGGGGAACCTGGCCCGGGAGAACAGCACCTCGTAACCGTGATTGGCCGGGATCATCCCGTAACTAATGCATATCTCAAGGAATATGAGCACCGAAAAGCTGAAGAACTCGCCCATCTGCCATATCACGATGCCGCAGAGCCTGGGCTGCTTACCGATAAAATTCAGGATCAGATAGACCACGTTGAACAGGAACGGGACAAAGGCGAGGGCCCTCTTCGTGCTTCTGATGTCCCCGGGGAACTTTCTGAAGATGACGACGCAGGAGATGATCAGGGAAACGGCGAGGTCAGCGTAAAACAGGAAGTATACAGGGCCGTAGGACGCGACGTTTTTGTCGGTCCAGGGGCGGTCTCCAAATCTCACGAAGAGCTGGTGAAGGTCATTGGTCATTACCAGCGCAGAGACCAGTATCATCGCTGCGGACGGGATCTGCGATACTGTTGAAGCCGGGACCCCAGGCTCTTTGTATATGTTCAGAGACACCAGGTAGCAGAAGAGCAGCGCCGCCATCATGCACAGGTAATATCCGTACCAGCAGTATCGGATGATCCTTGTGCAGTTGGGTCTGATATTGTATTTCAGCGACTGGACCAGCATGTATGTGACCAGCGTGGCCGCGGTCAGCAGAAGCATGTTTCGTATCCTGCGGTCGGTGACCCTTTTCTGGACCGACACCGCCCATATCATGCA
>JAFRQL010000217.1 GCA_017428655.1 Bacillota bacterium
CACCTATTTCAACACTCCCGAGGGCGTAGTAAAGAGCGTGGACGGAGTATCCTTCCACATCAACAGGGGAGAGACCCTGGCTCTGGTGGGAGAATCGGGCTGCGGCAAGACCGTGACATCCCTTTCCCTGATCAGGCTTTTGGCCGACACCGCCGATCTTCAGTACGACTACATGATGGTCGACGGCCAGGAGATCAAGGAGCTGACCAAGGAGGAAGCCCGTCAGATCAGAGGAAAGAAGATCTCGATGATCTTCCAGGAGCCCATGACGTCTCTGAACCCGGTCTACAAGATCGAAAAGCAGCTGGGCGAGGTGTTCAAGCTTCACGAGCCGGGCCTTACCAAGCAGCAGATCCACGAAAAGTCCGTGGACATCATGAAGAAGGTGGGCATCCCCAACCCGGACGAGCGCCTCAAGGTCTATCCTCACCAGCTTTCCGGAGGCTTAAGGCAGAGGGCTATGATCGCCATCTCCCTTGCTTCCAACCCCCAGATGGTCATAGCCGATGAGCCTACCACGGCCCTGGACGTGACCATCCAGGCCCAGATCATAGACCTTCTCAAGCAGCTTCAGAAGGATTCCAACATGTCCATCCTTCTGATCACCCACGACTTCGGCGTGGTATCCCAGATAGCAAGCCGCGTGGCGGTCATGTACGCCGGCAAGATCGTGGAGGAGGGCATGCTGGACGACATCTTCAGAGATCCCTGGCATCCCTACACCAAGCTGCTGATCATGTCGATCCCGGGCATAAAGGTGACCAGGGGAGGGCGTCTTGAGTCCATCAAGGGCACGGTGCCCAATCCTCTCAACTTCCCCAAGGGCTGCAGGTTCGCGCCCAGATGCCCGTGGGCCATGGACATCTGCAAGGACGTCCCGCCCGAAGAGATGGTAGTCGGAAACCGCAGGGTGAGCTGCCATCTCCGTTCTCAGGGAAAGGAGGCGAAGTAAATGTCAGAGATGAATAATCAAGTCCCCATCCTGAAGATCGAAGATCTCAAGGTCTACTTCCCCATCAAAAAGGGCCTGATGCGCCGCACCGTCGGCCACGTCAGGGCTGTCGACGGCGTCGACCTTCAGATCGCTCCCGGCGAGACCCTGGGTCTGGTAGGTGAGTCCGGCTGCGGCAAGACCACCATCGGCCGCGCCATCGTAAGGCTCAACGAGCCCACCAACGGACGGATCATCTACAACGACAGCACCGATCTCTTAAAGCTTGAGGGAGAGGAACTGAGGCAGATCAGAAAGAAATTCCAGATCGTCTTCCAGGATCCTTATTCCTCCCTCAACCCCAGAAAGACCGTAAAGCGTCTCATCAGCGAGGTCCTGATGGTCCAGATGGGAATGAACCAGAACGAGGCCTACGAAGAGGTCAAGCACCTGATGAACGAGGTCGGCCTCAACGCGGTCTACGCCGAGCGCTATCCCCACGAGTTCTCGGGAGGCCAGCGCCAGAGGGTCGCCATCGCCAAGGCCATCGCCCTGCAGCCGGAGTTCCTGGTCTGCGACGAGGCCGTATCCGCCCTGGACGTGTCCATCCAGTCCCAGATCATCAACCTGCTGATGGACCTCAAGGAGCAGCACGGAAACATGACCTACCTGTTCATATCCCACGCCCTCAACGTGGTTGAGCACATCTCCGACAGGGTCGCGGTCATGTACCTGGGAAAGATCATGGAGCTGGCGAAGACGGAGGAGCTCTTCGACAATCCGGCCCATCCCTACACCAAGGCTCTGCTCTCCGCCATACCCATCATCTCGGGCATGAAGCAGAAGGAGAGGATAGTCCTTCAGGGCGAGGTCCCCAGCGCGGCCAACGTGCCCAGCGGGTGCCGCTTCCACGTGCGCTGCCCGTATGCCACGGAGCGCTGCTCTCAGGAAGAGCCCCAGCTTAAGGAGATCGCTCCCGGCCACTTCTGCGCCTGCCATCTGACAGAGTAGAGGAACACTTGACGAAACACTTCACGGATCCCCGTCTTCGGACGGGGATCTTTTTTGTAAAAGACATATTGTGCAGGAACAATAAGGTTTTGACATTATATCATTGACAAATCGTTCGCTTTGATCAATAATCTACGCAATGGCGCTTTAATACTTTAGTACAGTGTAGCAATAGAGTATTAAATCAAAAGGCGCGAAAAGCGAAGGAGCGTAACGATGCTTAAGAAAAGAATGTCCCTCATACTGGCATTGGTCTTATTGATCTCATGCCTTCTTACAGGCTGCGGAAGCGCCGCCGGCGAGGCTCAGGCCGCCGGGGCGGAGAAGGTCCTTACCGTCGCCTCCAACATGAACATGACCACCATGGAGCCCTGGAAGTCCACCTCCAGCGGCGACCCGTATATCTTCTACCAGATCTACAGCAGGCTGGTGGAATCCTACAGGGGAAGGTACTATCCGGACCTTGCCGAAAGCTGGGAATGCGCGGAAGACGGCAGGACCTGGACCTTCAATCTCACCCCGGAATTCTACTGGCAGAGGGGCAACGATCTCTTCGGAAACGAGCTGGTCGAGGTCACCGCCGACGACGTGAAATATTCCCTCGAATACGTCATGGATCCGGACAATGCCTGCGCAAGACTGGAGGACCTGCGCTCGTCCATCGAGACCATCGAGGTGGTGGACGACAAGACCATAAGGATCGTGACCAGGGAGATCGACGTCCTCTTCCTCTACAAGATGGCGGCCATCTGCATAATGCCCCGAAAGGCAGGGGAGACCGGCTGGGACCTGGCGTCAAAGCCCGTAGGCTCGGGGCCCTACAAGTGGGAGAGCAATATAGTGGACACCCAGGTGGTCCTAACCGCCAATGAAGATTATTTCATAAAGCCCAACATCGACAGGATAGTCTACCGGTTCGTCACCGAGAGCTCCGTCGCCGCCATCACCCTGGCGAACAAGGAGGTCGATCTGGTCACCACCTTCGCCTACAGCGAGCTTCCCTCGGTCAAGGACAGCGGCTTCGTAAAGATCTACAGCGGCAATTCCTCCTGCCGTTGGCTGGGCATGAACGTCACCAATGAATTGTTTACTGACGTCAGGGTCCGCCGCGCAATAGCGTCCTTCATCGACATGGACGCGGGGAAATGCCCCATG
>JAFRQL010000218.1 GCA_017428655.1 Bacillota bacterium
AAGGTCATAGACCTGGACAAGGACGACGAGCCCGAGATCTACGCGGCGATCAGAAGGAACGCCCTTCTTGAGAACGTCACCGTGGACGGGAAGGGCGCGGTGGATTATCACGACAGGAGCGTCACCGAGAACACCAGGGTCTCCTATCCCATAGACCACATCAAGAGCATCGTAAGGCCCGTATCGTCGGCCCCCGCGGCGAAGAACGTCATCTTCCTCACCGCCGACGCCTTCGGAGTCCTTCCTCCGGTATCGATCCTCGATCCGGAGCAGACCAGGTACTATTTCCTCTCAGGCTTCACCGCCAAGCTGGCGGGGACCGAGAGAGGGGTTCTGGAGCCCACACCGACGTTTTCCAGCTGCTTCGGCCAGCCCTTCCTTGAGCTCCATCCGACCAGGTACGCCGAGGAGCTGACCAAAAGGATGGAGGCGTCCGGTGCGAAGGCATATCTGGTCAATACCGGCTGGAACGGCACCGGAAAGAGGATCTCGATCCACGACACCAGAGGGATCATCGACGCTATCCTGGAAGGAAGGATCGACGGGGCTCCAACCAAGGAGGTCCCGGTCTTCGGGCTCAGGATCCCGACGGAGCTTGAGGGAGTCGATCCCGGGGTCCTCGATCCCAGGGATACCTACGAGGATCCCGCCGTCTGGGAAGAGAAGGCCAGGGATCTTGCGTCCAGGTTCATAAAGAATTTTGCGAAGTTCGAGACCAATGAGGCGGGCAGGGCGGTCGCCTGCGCCGGCCCAAGGCTTTAGACCAAATACATACCGCCTGTGCCCTGATAAGGTGCGCGGGCGGTATTTTTCGCCGTTTAATTAGCCGGTGCTAACCAAAATTCGCCTTTCTATTTTATTTTTTGCGGCAAAACCAATGGTTTCACCGTCTTTTTTTATTGCACGGACCCCGAATTCGTACTATAATCTTTGCGTATGAGTACATCTTCGGATACCTTATATCGCTACTTTTAAAAGAAGGAGATATTTTAATGGCTAAGAAAATGAAAACCATGGATGGCAACAACGCGGTCGCATATGTATCCTATGCGTTCACCGATGTAGCTGCTATCTTCCCCATCACTCCGTCTTCTCCCATGGCAGAAGTCGTAGACGACATGTCTGCCCACGGAGCGACCAACATCTTCGGACAGCAGGTCAAGGTAGTTGAGATGCAGTCCGAGGCCGGCGCAGCCGGTGCCGTACACGGCTCCCTCGCTGCCGGTGCTCTGACCACCACCTACACCGCTTCCCAGGGTCTTCTGCTGATGATCCCCAACATGTACAAGATCTCCGGCGAACTTCTTCCCGGCGTCTTTCATGTCAGCGCAAGAGCTCTCGCTACCCACGCACTGAGCATCTTCGGCGATCACGCAGACGTAATGGCATGCCGCCAGACCGGTTTCGCTATGCTGTGCTCCTCCTCCGTTCAGGAGGTTATGGACCTTGCCGGCATAGCTCACCTGTCCGCCATCAAGGGCAGAGTTCCCTTCCTCCACTTCTTCGACGGATTCAGGACCTCTCACGAGATCCAGAAGATCGAGCTCATCGATTATGACGTCTTCAAGAAGCTGATCGACATGGACGCTGTCAACGAGTTCAGAGCCAACGCTCTCAACCCCGAGCACCCCGTCGTCCGCGGAACTGCTGAGAACCCCGACATCTACTTCCAGCAGAGAGAAGCTGCCAACAAGTATTATCAGGCTCTTCCCGCCATCGTCGCCGACTACATGGATAAGCTCGGCAAGGAGATCGGCAGAGAGTACAAGCCCTTCGATTACGTCGGTGCTCCCGATGCGGAATACGTCATCGTCGCCATGGGCTCCATCTGCGAGACCATCGAAGAGACTCTGGAAGTCCTCAACAAGCAGGGCAAGAAGTACGGCCTCGTAAAGGTCAGACTGTACAGGCCCTGGGCTCCCGAATATCTCAAGGCAGTCATGCCCAAGACCGTCAAGAAGGTCGCCGTCCTCGACAGGACCAAGGAACCCGGTTCCCAGGGCGATCCTCTCTACATGGACGTCAGGACCATGTACTATGAAGAGGAGAACGCTCCTCTCGTCGTAGGCGGAAGATACGGACTCGGCTCCAAGGACACCACCCCCGGCCAGGTCGTAGCAGTCTACAACAACCTCGAGGCTGACAAGCCCAAGAACCAGTTCACCATCGGCATCGTCGACGACGTTTACGATTCCTCGCTGCCCACCGTGGACATCAGCACCGAGCCCGAAGGCACCGTACGCTGCAAGTTCTGGGGTCTCGGTTCCGACGGTACCGTCGGCGCCAACAAGCAGGCCATCAAGATCATCGGCGACAAGACCGATCTGTACGCACAGGGCTACTTCGATTACGACTCCAAGAAGAGCGGCGGCATCACCATTTCCCACCTGCGCTTCGGAAAGAACAAGATCAAGTCCACCTACCTCATCTCCGAGGCTGACTACGTCGGCTGCCATAACCAGGCTTACGTCGACCGTTATGACGTCATCGCGGGACTGAAGAAGGGCGGAAACTTCGTACTGAACACCCTCTGGACCGAGGAAGAGCTGGAGCACAACCTGCCCGCTTCCCTCAAGCAGTACATCGCCAAGAATGACATCAACTTCTATATCGTAGACGCAGTCAAGATCGCTCAGGAACTGGGCCTCGGCAGCAGGATCAACATGATCATGCAGGCCGCATTCTTCAAGCTTGCCAACGTCATCCCCGTAGAGGACGCCGTCAAGTATCTGAAGGAATCCGTTGAGAAGACCTACGGCAAGAAGGGCAAGGACGTCGTCGAGATGAACTGGAAGGCCATCGACGCCGGCTGCAACGCTCTCGTAAAGGTCAACGTGCCCGAGAGCTGGAAGACCGCTGTCGACACCAAGCCCGCCGAAGAGAAGAAGACCAACGAATGGGTCGAGAAGATCATGGTCCCGATGAACCGTCAGGAAGGCAACAAGCTGCCCGTCTCCGCATTCATCGACGCACCCGACGGGACCTTCCCCACCGGCACCACCAAGTACGAGAAGCGCGGCGTCGCAGTCAAGGTGCCCATGTGGCATGCTGAGAACTGCATCCAGTGCAACCAGTGCTCCTTCGTCTGCCCGCACAGCACCATCAGACCTGTCCTGCTCAACGAAGCAGAGAAGGCCGCTGCTCCCGCCGGCTTCGAGACCAAGGCCGCTACCGGCTAGGAACTGGCCGGACTCCAGTTCAGAATGCAGGTCAGCCCCCTCGACTGCCTCGGCTGCGGAAACTGCGTAGACATCTGCCCGATGAAGGCAAAGGGCGCCCTGACCATGGAATACCTCGAGTCCCAGATGCACGAGGCGGAGAACTGGGAGTACGCTCTCACCGTCGAGCAGAAGGATCTCATGCCCAGAGGCACCGTCAAGGGCAGCCAGTTCGCACAGCCCTACTTCGAGTTCTCCGGCGCATGCGCAGGCTGCGGCGAGACTCCGTACATCAAGGTCATCACCCAGCTCTACGGCGACAGGATGATGATCGCAAACGCTACCGGATGCTCCTCCATCTGGGGCGCTTCCGCTCCTTCACTGCCCTACACCGTCGACAAGAACGGACATGGTCCTTCCTGGGCTAACTCCCTCTTCGAAGACAACGCCGAGTACGGTCTCGGTATGGCAGTAGGCGTCCGCCAGATGAGGACCAAACTGGCCGCTCTCGTCGAAGAGTTGGCAGAGTGCACCAACCTTGACAACGTCAAGGAAGCTGCAAAGGCATGGCTCGCAGGCATGGACGACGGCGCCAACTCCAGGAAGGAGAGCGACGCTCTCGTAGCAGCCCTGAACGCTCAGGAGATCACCTGCCCGCACTGCAAGGAGCTGGCAGCTCAGATCCTCGAGAAGAAGGACTACCTGGTAAAGAAGAGCGTATGGTGCGTAGGCGGCGACGGCTGGTCCTATGATATCGGATACGGCGGCGTCGACCACGTACTGGCCTCCGGCGAGGACGTCAACATCCTGGTCTTCGATACCGAAGTCTACTCCAACACCGGCGGACAGGCCTCCAAGGCTACTCCTGCCGCTGCTATCGCCAAGTTCGCTGCCTCCGGCAAGAGAACCAAGAAGAAGGATCTGGGCATGATGGCCGCCACCTATGGTTACGTTTACGTAGCGCAGGTCGCAATGGGCGCCGACAAGAACCAGTTCCTCAAGGCCGTTCAGGAAGCTGAGAACTATCATGGTCCTTCCCTCATCATCTGCTACGCACCGTGCATCAACCACGGACTGCGCCGCGGAATGGGCAAGACCCAGGAGAACGAGAAGCTGGCCGTCGAGTGCGGTTACTGGCACCTCTACAGGTTCAACCCGCAGCTCAAGGCAGAGGGCAAGAACCCGTTCACTCTCGACTCCAAGGAGCCCAAGGGATCCTTCAGAGACTTCCTCATGGATCAGGTCCGTTACACCTCCCTGCTCAAGGAATTCCCGGACAAGGCAGAAGCTCTGTTCGAGAAGGCCGAGGCAGACGCCAGAGACAGGTACGAGGGCTACAAGAAGAGAGCAGAGATGCAGTAAAAACTGCGTTCAGGCTTTCAGCATAGCTTGTTAACGACCGGGGCCGGCGAGAGATCGCCGGCCCTTTTTGCATGCTTATGAACCTGCCACAGGTGGCGCTCCCCCCCCGGGGCAGGGCGGTCCGGCTCCGAAATAGGATGCTTACCGCTAAACATTTTGATAAAACGGTTATATGATCATGATTTTGTATAAGACTTGTTCCCGCTGAAGTCACAGTTTTCCTGAAGGTATTGTATAATAATAAAAGTGTTCATACACAATACATCGAATAGGAGCGACTGATAATGAATATAACAGTAGTAGACGCACTGGGCAAAGCCTGCCCGATCCCTGTGGTAATGACCAAGAAGGCTCTCGCCGAGCTGACCGAGCCGGGTACCCTCAAGGTGCTGGTGGACAACGAGACCGCTGTCCAGAACGTTTCCAGGCTCGCCACCGGAAAGAACTACAAGAACGGCTGTGAGAAGACCGAGGACGGCAATTTCGCCATCACTATCGAGGTTGACGATCTGACCAAGGCTGCCGCTGACGAAGAGACCACTGCTCCCGCGGAAGGCCCCATGGTGGTATCCATCGGTTCCGATCACATGGGAGAGGGAGATCCCGAGCTGGGCAAGGCCCTGATGAAGGCATTCATCTTCGCGGTCAGCCAGCAGGACAAGCTCCCCGATACCATCCTCTTCTACAACGGCGGCGCGAAGCTGACCTGTGAAGGCTCCGCCTCCCTTGAGGACATCCAGAAGATGGCCGACGCCGGCGTCGAGATCATGACCTGCGGCACCTGCCTCAACTTCTACGGCATCGCCGACACCCTCAAGGTCGGCATCGTGACCAACATGTACTCCATCGTCGAGAAGCTGGAGAAGGCCTCCAGAGTGGTAAAGCCCTGATGAGCGTCGAGAAAACGCCTAAGTTCATACTGACCTTCGCCAACACCCACGACGTGATCCGCATGGAGAAGCTCTGCAAAGAGAGCGGCATCCCCGGCCGCATCATCCCGGTCCCCCGGGAGATCAGCGCCAGCTGCGGGCTCGCCTGGATGGCCCCTGCCGAGGACAAGGAGACCGTCGAGACCTTCGTCGCCTCCACCGGCATCAGCCCCGAAGGCCGCTATGAGATGATGTTCTGATCGCAGAACAGAATAATCATTATGGTAAAGAACATCCCGCCTAAGCCCTTGGCGGGATGTTTTTGCTGGTTCTGTTATCAGGCATCAGCCGCTGATCATTTCAGCCTGCACGCCATGATATTGTTCTCTATCAGCGAGGAGGCATCCTCGACAGAGATGAGCCCTCCAAAGAGGCTTCTTAGGCTCCCTCCGACCAGCTGCTCGAACTGGAAACGGTTGAGACGGTCGAGATCTGATTTCTCGTAATGCTTGTCAGCTTCTTCTTCGACAAGAGCAAGCCAGGGGAACTGCTGGATGATATCATAGTTTCTGAACATGCTCTTGTGGACAGGATGTCCTCCGAGTTTGGCGAGGGGGATAGCCATATCCTCGCTGCATGCCCATTCAATGAATTCCATTGCCTCTTCCTTATGCTTCGAACCTATGGGTATCGACAGCGCTCCTCCGCCTATCCTGGAAAGAGTACGCGGAAGGTTGGCAAACCCAAGCTTCCCTCTGATCATTGATTCGGACAGCGGTGACGAGAACGAAGTCGATACATGCTCAAGCGCCGTTTTGCCGCCGCAGAAATTGTATACACCAGGGTCTTTTCTGTTAAAATCCGAAACTATGTCGGAATACTTCATCATATCAAGATAGTTTTGCAGCACATTTACTGCAGCATCGTGATCAAAGGCCGGCTCGCCTTTATCTGTAAAGAAGCGTGCCCCGGTATGCATATATCGATGGAAAAACTCATAAGCGATCGTTGTGATCTCATTTATGATCCCGGTCGTTCCAAATTCGATCGGAGATGATCTGTTGATGGATCTGGTAAAAAAGTTGAGTATGAGATTCTCTTCCTCATATTTTGTAGGTACGTCGAGGGCTCTGCCAGTCTGCTCATAAAATCTTCTCTGCATCAACGTATCGGAGAAAAGATCTTTTCGATAAATGAGGAAATACATCGACATATCGAAAGGCAGGCCTACCGGGCGGCTGTTCCTCCCGTAAGGGAAGAGATCCCTAGGCGTATTAAGCATCGTCTTTGAGATATCGTCGAAAAGCGGCTGATCGATCTCAAGAAGGGCATCATCGGGGAAAGACGGGAGTGAAGTCACATTGGTGCGCAGCACATCAAAGAAGCCGCTGTAAGGCATCTGGACCTGTGAACTGGTCAGCTCTGCAAGCGGAAGGACCGTAAAGTTAGGAACGATGCCTGTTTTTTTTGTGAATAGAGGGGCAAGGTATTTCAGCGCTCTGGTAGACCTGTTATCAGGGATCAGAACGTTGATCTGTCTTTCTTTGTACACCGCGATCTTTGAAGCTTGTTGAAGCCTTATCTTTGGAAGGGATGGAGCTTTCTCATCTTCTCTTGCTATGTGCAGAGAGTCTCTTATCTCCCAAGAGATCCTTGCCCCTAAAGAGGAGTAGTTTAGATTCAGAATAGATTCGTTGGGACCGGGAATATCATTAGTTTCACATGTAATAGAAAAAATATAAGGAGTAACATCGATCCCCATTATATTTAGACACGCTTTCATGGCCTTGGCGAGGTCGCCAGACGTGCAAATGATCGCATCTGGGGCCTCAATATCATTTAAGAGTGAAAAGGCTTTGTTTAGACTATTGTAATAATCACTCTGCTGTATATGTACTTCTGTGCTATTTGAAAAACGTTTGCCCAACTGTAATATGAACCCCTGATAGAAGCATGCAGGATCTTCATCCATCAGGACTCCTATTCTGTGACATCCTCTCCCAGTTAGATCTTCACCAATGATCTGCCCCATTTGATCCAGATCGAATCCAATATATCGTTCTGCATCATCTGGCATCCTCCCCGCAAAAATAATCAATGATCCGAGATCATATAAGGGCTTATATACATCTCCAACGTGTGAAAAACTGGATACGCTGACCACAGCCTGCGCCCTGAGTGAAACTATATCATTGATCGCTTTTTCTTCTAAATAAGATGAATTTTCTGTAATGAATAATCTTATAGAAAAGCCGCTGTCGCGTAGGTCTTTCACTAAAGAAGAATATAGGATGGAATAACGCTTTTGAACTATATCAGGAAGTATGATTGCGATCAAATTGGATAAAGCAGAAGAACGTCTTAACTGTTGAGCCTGTGTATTGAGCTGGTATCCTAGTTGATTGGCTGCAGCAGTCACCTTTTCTATAATACTTGCTGATACATTGCCTTTATGGTTAAGGACATTGGAGACACTTCCCTGAGATACGCCTGCGAGATTCGCTATATCCTTTATGGTTACCATTTCCTAGTTCTCCTTGCGAGCAAATGCAGAGATCAATGCTAACAACTATTATATACTATATCACCATATTATCATCATTTGTAGAGAAATAAGCCTTGTCAACAAAAAATAGAACCGTATTGACACGTTTCAACCAAACGATTATAATTCATTTAAACGTTTCAAAATATGATTTCGATTCAAAAAGAGGTTTATATGAGCGACTATTATGACAGCAAGGCATTTGCGAAGGAACTTGAAGAAGCTATCGATTACGACAGGATCCATAAGGATCTGCTGGTCTTCAACGATCTGGAAAGATATACCGGAGAAGAAGCGGGTGAAGCTGCTGCATCATTTATCCTGAAAAGACTAAGAGAGCTTGATATCGATACGGAAGAGGAGGTCTATCCCGTCTACAGGAGCCTGCCCATTGACGGCGCGACTGTATCAGCCTGTGGGAAGGTATTCGAG
>JAFRQL010000219.1 GCA_017428655.1 Bacillota bacterium
CGGAGGGATTCGGAGTTGAGCCTTACATCTATCCTAGTTCAGGAGGATGTGCACCTCATTCTGTATTCGAACGGAATTTGGGAGTTCCGTATGTAGGTATCCCTCTTGCATACAGTGATCAAAATAACCATGCGCCGAATGAAAATATAGGCGTTGATGGTTTTATGAAAGGAATCAAGACTGCAGCAGCAATCGTTGAACACTTTGCAGAAGTGGAGAAATGATAATCTCAAAATGACTATGTTGGGATTATAGCTGCGTTCCAATCAAGACATTGACACTTGGAACAGCAGAAAAGGAGATTGTATGAGCGATAATTTGTTGGAGATCAAAAATCTTCACATAGAATTCAGGACGTTTGATGGGGTCGTAAAAGCCATTAATGGTATGAGTTTCAATGTCCCGCATGGGAAGACCATTGGACTTGTGGGGGAAACAGGAGCAGGGAAAACCACGACTGCACTTGCTGTCATGGGATTGGTACCCAGTCCTCCAGGGGTCATTACATCAGGACAGATTCTGTTTGACGGTGAAGATCTTCTGAAAATGAACGAACTGAAGCTTCGGAACATGCGAGGGGATCAGATGGCGATGATCTTTCAGAATCCGATGACCTCTCTAAATCCGGTGTACCGTATAGGCAAGCAGATGAGCGATGTTATCATGATGCATCAGAATGTCGACCGTAGAACAGCTATAGAACGTGCTGGAGATATGTTGGAAGTCGTCGGAATACGTCGCGAAAGATTAAACAACTATCCTCATGAATTTTCTGGAGGAATGAAGCAACGGGTTTGTATTGCAATGGGTCTGAGCTGTAATCCAAGACTGCTGATTGCAGATGAGCCGACGACTGCGCTGGATGTAACGATTCAGGCCCAGATTCTGGAATTAATGAAAGAACTCAAGAATAAGTATAATACTTCAACCATTTTCATTACCCATGCACTTGGAGTAGTTGCGGAGATCGCGGACTATTTCGTAGTCGCTTATGCGGGTATGGTAATCGAACAGGGAAGTTTAAAGGAGGTATTTACAAATCCTCTGCATCCATATACCAGGGGATTGTTTGACTGTTTGCCGCAGATCGATTCAGATAGCGATGAGCCGCTCAAGGTTATACCCGGCGCAATGCCGGATCCGATGCAGCTCCCTGTGGGATGCAAATTCTGCAAGCGCTGCGTGCATGCTATGCGTATATGTTACTTGAAAGAACCAGAGGAAATCAAGGTTGCGGAAGAACACAGCGTCCGCTGTCACCTTTACCAAATGAGGGGTGTAAAACAATGAATGAAAAACTTATAGAGGTCAGGAATCTCAAGAAGTATTTCAAAGTCCCTTCGGGAGAATTGCATGCGGTCGATAATGTCTCATTTGATATCTACAAGGGCGAGACTGTCGGATTGGTAGGTGAAAGTGGCTGCGGGAAATCGACTATAGGCAGGACGATACTTCGCCTCATTCCTCATACGGGAGGTGAGGTCATCTATAAGGGAGAAAACATACTTAACTATCCTGAAGAAAAAATGCGCATCTTAAGGCGGGAGATGCAGATGATTTTTCAAGATCCATATTCATGCCTTGACCCTAGGAAAACTATTGGGCAAATCATAGCTGAACCTATAGTTATTAATAAGACTGTTCCTAAGAATAAGATAAATGAATATGTCTTGGATTTATTAAGCAAAGGAGGTGTCAGTAGAAAACTCTATAATAGTTATCCTCACGAATTAGATGGTGGACGCAGGCAGCGCGTAGGAATAATACGCGCTTTGGCATTGAATCCAAGCTTTATAGTTTGTGATGAGCCTGTCTCTTCTTTGGATGTTTCGATACAGGCTCAGATCCTGAACCTTCTGCAGGAATTACAAAGAGACATGGGGCTGACCTATTTATTTATATCCCATGATCTTAGCGTAGTAAAACATATTAGCAACAGAATCATAGTAATGTATCTTGGTGAGGTCGTAGAATCATGCAAATCGAATTTGTTATTCAAGAACCCGCTTCACCCTTATACAATAGCCCTGTTATCGGCAGTCCCTGTTGCAAAGTATGATCAGCATAGGGAAAGGATAATTCTTAAAGGGGATGTACCAAGTCCTATTAATCCAAAACCGGGTTGCAGATTTGCCTCTCGCTGCTGGAAAGCGCAGGATATTTGTTTTGAGGAAACGCCTGAATTGAAGGAAATTGAAACTGATCACTATGTACAATGTCACTTTGCATCAATAAGAAAAGAAGATGGTTAAAAATGTGATAGTTGTTCTTATTAAATGATTCATTTGTAACTAACTCTGAACACAGCTATTCCAATCATAAAAATGATAAGCTCCGGTCATTATTAACTTAATAACGGTGTTATCTAAAAGGATCATTAAACAGTAGCGTTAATATTAGTCTGGAAAGGGTTGTAAATCTATGAAAGTTAATCGGGAGCTTTGCGTTGGATGTAAAAAATGTATTCCCTTCTGTCCTCAGGGAGCGATCCACGTTGAGAACAGAAAGGCTTTCATCGACCAAGAGGAGTGTGTCGAGTGCGGCATCTGCGTAAGACAGATCGAATGCCCCCGCAAGGCATTTTATGAGCCCGAAGAAGTTCGCCAGTGGCCCCGCTCGGTCCGCAAGGTCTTCGGAGATCCGACAGAAAAGCATGAGAGCACAGGCGTGAGGGGCCGCGGTACAGAAGAGGTAAAGACCAATGACGTCACCGGACGCGTGAAGCGCACTGAGATAGGCTTTGCCCTTGAATTCGGCCGTCCGTCGATCGGGACCAGGATCAGGGACGTGGAGGTCGTCACCGTTCCTCTCGCAAAGATGGGTATCGTCTTTGAGCCCAACAACCCTCTGACGTCTCTTCTTGATACATCTACCGGCATCGTCCACGATGACGTCCGCGATGAAAAGATCCTCTCTGCGATCGTCGAGTTTACCATCCCGATGGAGCGTTTTGAGGAAGTCGCGCGCGTTGTATACGAAGCGTCAAAGGAATGTAAGAACACAGTCTTCTCATGGGGACTCGTAGTTCGTTTCGCTGAAGATGGCACGATCCCTGCCATCAAGACCTTAGACAAGCTCGGCATCCACACTACGAAGAACGTAAAGGTCAACGTCGGTCTCGGAAGACCGCTTTGCAATGAGTAAGGAGGAAATATGTCCCATACACTTCACCGTTTCGGTCCGGAAGAGACCTTTCAGCATGATTTCCCATTCATTTCCCGCCCGGCAATGAAGATCAACCACGTGGGCGCTGCTCCGAAGATGCGCAGAGTCATGGAGATCGCCCTCGATCACGAGCCTGTGAACTGGGGCTCTCTGACCACTAAACAGAACCTGACTATGGGTTTTGACAGAGAAGAGCTTCTCTCCAAAACCGAGGATAATTCCCCCGCTATGGGATGCTTCGACGACAGAGAAAAGGTCATCGAAGTACTGAAGCAGCTCAAAGAAGAGGACCTGGGTATGTCCGTAGTAGTCACAGGCCTCCTCGACACCGTCGTCGAGATCTGCAAAGAAGCCGGAGTAACTCCCCATTCCGCAGATCTTGCGGTCGGGATCTTTGGAGCGACCGAGCTGCTTCCCGAAGAAGAGACCCTTTGCTATACGACTATGTGCGGACATGCCATGCTTTCGGCCGGTCTGGTCCGACAGATCAGGAAGTCCGTGGTCGAAGGCAGACTGACTCCCGAAGAGGGCGCAAAGCTCCTCGCCAAGCCCTGCTACTGCGGTGTCTTCAACCAGACCAGGGCAATGGAGTTGTTCAAAAGGGAGATAGAAGGGAAAGCAGTTGAGTCAGAATAACTGAGCAGCTAGTTTGTTAACCAGATATTCAGGGACATAAGGAACCCTCTGATCGATTCCACCGAAAAGGAAAAGCAGGAGCTGGATGCTATCCTGGCAAAGGCTATGGAGTAACTCGAGAGAACGGTGAAAGACTGTAACTGATGATAAAATGATCCCCACAGGCTTGCCTTGTGGGGATCTCTTATATCTCCTGCCCTATATCTCGCTCATCACCGGCTGTTCGGGGATGAATTCGGAGTCCAGGCCCAGGTGCCTGAAGTAGCGGCACATGGCCATGGGGGCGAATTTCTCGGTGGAGTAGTGGGTGCCGCCGATGAGGTTGATGCGCTTTGCTTTGGCGGCTTCGTGGATCTTCATGGTGAAGTCGACGGTGGGGCTGGTGACGCCCAGCACGAAGGTGTTGATGCCAAGGTCGGTGAGCCACTGGTAGGCTTCGGTGCTCTTGGCGGCTCCGGTCATGATGGCGAAGCGGCCGTCAGGCAGCTCTTCGCTGCCGTACTGATAGAGGGCGCAGCGGTGGCCGACGGCAGCTTCGAGAACGCGCCGCAGCTCGCCGGTGGTGTGCAGGCAGCTCTGGTTCAGGCATCCGATATTGATGCCGTTCTGGGGGTACCAGGAATCGTAGGGCTCGCATCCCATGGCCCTCGAGAGGCTCACTCCGGTGGAATAGGGGCCATAGGCGTCCATTGGGATGTGGTATGAAAAGAAGTTGATGTCCCGTTCCTTCATCTCGTCGAAGTATCTTTGAGGCAGGACCGCGTATTCCTGGGCCAGGCTCTTCTTCGCGGGGCTGGGGTGATGGGTGAAGAGCATCACGTTCCTTTCGTCCCTTTCGAAGATGTTGTCGAAGACCTCAGGGCTTGCGAAGCATGCGGTGTAGACCTTTCTCACCACGTCGGAATTGTGCTCCTGCAGGCCTTTCTTGGGGAAAACGTCGGTGCATCTTTCGGGCTTGAACAGTTCCTCCAGTCTTTCATAGAGGTATCGGGCGCTGACTTCGTTGTTCAGAAGCATGTTTGACCTCCGCGTTCTTTTCGCTATTCGATTATATGTGCTATGCCAAGGATTATATAAAGGATCCCGAAAACGTTGGGCATGAAGACCCTGTGCTTATGATGGGGATGGGACCGCTTCTCTTCGTCGGACATCTCGATGATCTCGGCGATGTAGGCTCCGGCTCCGAAGAGGTAGGCGATCCCGCTGATGTCGTGGTGGACCGCTTCGATGGGCTCTATCGGAAGAAGGGATACGATGAACAGCGTGGCTGAGATTATGACCAGTATGTTCCTGACCGCCAGGCAGCGCTGCTCAAAGTCTGTGAGCTTGTGATCGTGCATGATTGACCTCCGCGCATATTTATTCTTTTATTATACTTTGATGCAAACGATTTATCAATATTCCGTATAGAAGGCATACTCCCGAGACCTACTTGCGCAAATTGTCCCGAGGCTATAAACTGTATATGCTGCAGAGAAGGTGCCCGGAGCTTTTCCCGCGCCGAAAAAGGCCTTCTCCCCTGAAACAGTCAGTTCGATAGTTTTATATATCCACAGTTTGACCGAAAGGAGAATCCATGAAAAACCTCACCGAAAAGCTGACCGAGATACTGTCCTACGGCCTTCCCGAGAAGTATACTTCGATCTCCTATGCCATCATGAAGGACGGCGAGATCATAGCCGCCGACGCCCTGGGGACCACCGGAGGAAGAAAGCCCAAGCCCGCCACCACCGACTGCACCTACAACGTGGCGTCCGTCTCCAAGATGTTCTGCACCGTCGCGGTCATGCAGCTGGTCGAGCAGGGCAAGGTCGACCTGGACACCCCCGTGTACAAGTATCTCCCCCGCTTTAAGATGCCCGATGAAAGATACAGGAAGATCACCCTGCGCCAATGCCTCTCCCACTCTTCTGGCCTTCCCGGCACCCAGTGGAAGGGCTTCTCGGTCTCCGACACGACCAAGGAAGACGCATATTACGACTGGGTCTACGATTTCTTCGCCCACAGCTACCTCAAGGCTGAGCCCGGCGAGTATTCGGTCTACTGCAACGACGGTTTCACCGTGGCCGAGATGGTCGTCGCCGAGGTCAGCGGCGAGAAGTACGGCGACTACTGCATGAACCACATCACCGAGCCCATCGGCGCCCATTCCTCCAGGCTGGCTTACAACTGCAATCCCGACTATCCTCTGGTGGTCGAGGGGAAAGGCCCCCAGGAGAAGCTCCTGATCCAGGGCGGAGCGGGCTACACCACCAGCATGAAGGACCTGTGCCTCTTCGGAAGGCTCTTCCTTGAGAAGAACGACATCATCAGCGAAGAGAGCAAGGCCGAGATGGCAAAGATGCAGGGTCACACCTTCCTCAAGAGCGACAGCCGCTCCCCCAGGTTCGGCCTGGGCTGGGATACGGTCTGCCTGACCCGTCAGGACTACGATCTGGGCGACAACGCTCTGCTCAAGGGCGGCAACAGCTTCCAGTTCGACACCCAGTTCATCATCCTGCCCAAATACAACGCTGTCCTCACCATCTCCGAGACCCACGACTGCCGTCAGAACATCCAGGAGGTCATCTGCCGCCTGTTCGCCTACGTCATGCACGAGGAGGGCGTCGACATCTACAAGAACGCCAAGCCCATCCCCCAGGATATCATAGACAAGTATTCCGGCACCTGGCTCATCCCCAGCGGCATCCTCAACTTCCACATGTACGGCGCCAACCTCTCCGTCACCATGGACACCAGCCGCGGCAAGAACCATCCCATCATGATGATGAACAAGCCTCTCGCCTGGGACGGCAAGCTCTTTAAGAACGCCGAAAGGACCCTGTTCTTTGAGGACGCGGGCGAGAACAGATTCGCTCTTTCGACCTTTGAAGGCAACACCGCTCCCTTCGCCATGAAGGCAACCGCGGGCAAGCCTCTCTCCAGGGCCTGGAAGAAGAGGATCGGAAAGAAGTACGTGGTCATGGACGCGACTCCCACCGACATCGTCATCAACGACATCTGCACCGGCTTCGTCATCAACCCCTTGAAGGACTACGAGGGCGTGCTGGTCTTCAGCTTCTCCGGCAGCGCCGAGACCGAGATCTACGGCCTCTTCGAATCCTGCGTGAAGCCCGTCGACGACGACAGGGCCACCGGCTTCCTCAGGACCCCGGGCAACCCCAGCAGAGACCTCTGCAGCCCGATGTTCGAGATGAGGGACGGCGTCGAATACTGCATCGTCAACTCCTACGTCTACAGGGACGTCAAGACCCTGCCGGTCTACGAGGGCCAGGGCTTCGGAAAGAAGGGCGCGGAGAACCGAGTCTACAGGATCCCCTGCCCGCTGGCGGAGCTTCCCGACATCCCCAAGGGCAGAAGGATCATGATCTACGACAAGGATCTCTCCTGCGTGTGGGATTCCCTGAAGCAGAGACCCTACAAGCCCGTCAAGTCCGGCTACATCGCCCTGATCTAGGGGTCGCCGGGCGGAAACGATAACGCACCGAGAACTTCCGGCGGAGGGGAGGCCTTCCGCCGGCATTTATAAGACCATGAGGATAAACAAATACATCGCCTCCGCCGGGATATGCTCCCGCAGGAAGGCTGACGAACTGATAGAGCAGGGAAGGGTGAAGGTCAACGGGGCCGTCTTAAGAGAGCCCGGCTTTGACGTTTCCGAGGGCGATCTGGTGCTGGTGGACGGAAAGCCGGTGACCGGGAGCGAGAGATTCGTCTACTACGCCCTGAACAAGCCGGCAGGCTACGTGACCACCACCAGCGACGAGATGGACAGGCCCACGGTCATGGAACTGATGACCGAGGTCAGCGCCAGGGTCTTCCCCGTGGGAAGGCTGGACTACGAGACGACCGGGCTTTTGATCATGACCAACGACGGAGACCTGGCCAATCACATCACCCACCCGTCTAAGAAGGTCTTCAAGACCTACCTTGCCGAGATCGACGGCGAGATCAGCCTCGGCCAGGCCGAGCAGCTGAGAAGGGGCGTCGACATCGGAGGCTACACCACCAGGCCCGCCCAGGTCGAGATCCTTAAGCAGGCGGGCCACTCAAAGGTCAGGATAAGCATCAGCGAGGGCAAGAACAGGCAGGTCAGGCGGATGTTCAAGGCCGTCGGCTTCAACGTGGTGAGCCTGCAGAGGATATCCATCGGCAGGGTCCTGCTGGGACATCTCCACGAGGGACACTACAGAAGGCTCACGGCGGAAGAGGTGGATTACCTGAAGAACTGCTGATCTCCGGCTCAGGTCCCCGGCGGAATTTTTGGGGTCAGCGTTTGAGCGCGCCCTGTGAAAGAACATTTATCCGAAATGTTTTCCACAGGCGTGAAAGCCTTGAAAACAGGCCTTCGCGGATGCGGCTTTACCGTAAAGAGAAAAGATGTGGAATCTTTTCAACACTGCATTGTGGAAAAGTGGAAAGCTGTCCGGACTTGAAATTTGAACGTCTCTTGAGATCGAACCATCTTGTCAAGGGCAAAGTTTTCCACAGGTTTCGCGTCAGGATGGCCGGTCTGCCGATGATTTCAAGGTCTGAAGGGTTTTCAACAGGTTTTCCACAGGAATAAAACGAAAAATATTTTTTAAAAATGCGGCAAACGGAGAAGAAAACCTTCAGAAAGGACTGCCGCAGGAAAGGGATCATTGCTGTCATGAAGACGGTTAGACTTTACCAGCAGAACGTATATCAGAAGGAGAACGACGCGGTCCTCGTAAGGCTGCTCAGGACCGAAGAGGAGCATGCCGCCGAGGGCAGGCGCTTTGAGAGGGGGACCATCCTCGCTCTTCTGGACGAGACCGTATTCTTCCCCGAGGGGGGAGGCCAGCCTTTCGACCTGGGCAGCATCGGCGGCCTTGAGGTCACCGAGGTCCTGGAGGACAAGAAGACCGGGCTGGTCTGGCACAGGCTGAAGGCGGCGGAGGGCGAGGCCCCCGAGGAAAAGGACGGAAGGGTACACTGCGTCCTCGACTGGCAGAGGCGCTTCGACCACATGCAGATGCACTGCGGCGAGCACGTGCTCTCAGGCTGTTTCATGAAGCTCTGGGGCATCGAGAACAGAGGCTTTCACATGGGCCAGGGCTTCGTCACCATCGATATGGCGATCCCCGAGGACAGTCCTCTAAAGGAGATCACTCCCGAAATGCTCACAGAGGCTGAGCTTGCGGCCAACCGGGCGGTCTGGGCCGATCTTCCCGTGGTGACCAGGTATTTCGATACCAGGGAAGAGGCCAATTCCCAGCCGGTGAGAAAGGAGATCAAGTTCGACGAGGACATCTCCGTGGTCTTCATCGGCGAAGGGGATGACATGATCGACTGCTGCGCCTGCTGCGGCACTCATCCTTCATCAACGGGCCAGATCGGGTCCATCCGGATCATGAGGAGCGAGAAGTACAAGGGCATGCTCAGGCTCCACTGCCTCATGGGAAGGCAGGCCCTGCTGGACGCCATGGAGAGGACCCGCATAACGACCAACCTGTGCAGGGAGTATTCC
>JAFRQL010000220.1 GCA_017428655.1 Bacillota bacterium
CCGACGCGGTGTATATAGCGTCCCCCCACGGGACCCACTACCGGTATGCGAAGGAGGCGCTCCTTGCCGGAAGGCACGTTCTTTGCGAAAAGCCTCTCGCCCTGTCAAAGGATGAGGCCGCGGAACTGTTTCAGACCGCGGAGGACAATCGCTGCGTCCTCATGGAGGCCGTAAAGACCGCATACTGTCCCGGCTTTCTGGAACTGATCTCCCTGGTCCGCAGCGGCGAGATCGGGGAGGTCTACGACATAGAGAGCTGCTTTACAAGGCTGACTCCGGCAAATACCAGGGAATTCACCGACGTTCCCTGCGGCGGGAGCCTGACGGAGTTCGGGAGCTACACTCTTCTTCCGATCTTAAAGATCTACGGCACGGAGGGCCTCAGATGGTCCTTTGAGACCGTCAGGGACAGCCGGGGAGTCGACGTGTATACCAAGGTCCTGGTCAGAAAGGGCGACCGGATGGCGTCTGCGAAGAACGGTCTCTCGGTCAAATCCAAGGGCGAACTGCTCATAAGCGGAACGAAGGGCTTCATAACAGTTGAGGCGCCCTGGTGGAAGACAGCGTTCATGGAGGTGGGATACGAGGATCCGACGCGCAGAAAGCGTTTCTGCTTCGATTTTGAGGGGGATGGGCTGCGCTACGAGATCGCTGACTTCCTCTACAGGATAAGGGGATACGGCGGCAGGGAATACAAGCTTCTTCCTGAGGAATCGATAAAGATGGCCGAGATAATGGGAGACTTTCTCTCCGTCAGGGGAGATCAGCTCCGATGAGCGGGCAGCGCTTTGACGATATCGCCCTCTGCCCGGGCAGGACCGTCGATCCGGATTCTGGCCTGCTGAAGGACTGTCCGGGCTGCGCCGCGGATCTTGAACCCTTTTTCCTCGGGCAGGGAGCCTCGTTCAAATGGAGATCGCCCTCGCTGGAGTACCGCCTGTTCTACTATTCCCCCGAGATCGATGAGAGGATCCTTCATGCCTACTGGTATCAGCCAGAATCGGTCTGGGCGTCCTACGTGGCCGATGCATCCGGGCCCGAGTGGAGCACATCGGACTGCATCATCGAAAAGAGCGGATATTACCGCATGGCGGTCCGAAGCCGGTGCGAAGGAGAGCTTCCCAAAAACTGCGGCGAAGCGGCGGAGGTGGTCCCGGAACGGACGGAGCCGGACATGACGTGGATGACGCCCGAGATCGGGGATACGGTCCGAAAGATCAGGGAAAGGACGCGGGAAGGGGATCTTCTCTTCTTTCTTCTTTCCGATACCCACTACGGGGCGGGGTGCAGGTGGGACGACACTCTGTACAGCCTTAAAAAGACCGCTGAAGAGACCGCTCCCGACGGGGTGATCCATCTGGGAGATCTGACGGACGGGATAACTCCGCTGTTTCAGACCCTGCGCTACGCGGACAGGGTTATCGGCGGGCTCAGGTCCCTGGGCGTTCCGGTGCACCTTTGCATCGGGAACCACGACATGAACTATTTCAGGGGCAACCCCGAGGTGATGACGGAAGAGCAGTGCGCCGTGCATTATCTTGGGCGGAGGAGCGGCTGCCGCGTTCTGGACTTTCCGGATCAGAGGCTCAGAACGATATTTCTGGACTCCTTTTCGCCCTTCAGAAAGGAGCGCTACGGTTTTTCCGCGAGAGAGGTCCTGTGGCTGTGCGGAAGGCTGCTGGATGCTCCCGACGGTTTCCGCATACTGGTGCTTTCCCACGTCACGCCGGCGGCGGAGATGCACGTCTGGAGCAGAAGGATCCTCAACGGGGATGTCGCGCTGAGGCTGCTGAAGATCCTGGGAAACAGAGGAAGCAGAAGGGTCCTGGGCTGGATCTGCGGCCACAACCACGCGGACCAGTTCCTGAAGAAGCATTCGGTCCCCATCGTGGCGGTAGGCTGCGGAAAACCGGAGGACTTTACGGACCATAAGCCCTATGGTTCAGTCACTTATCCCAGAGAGATCGGAACGGCCAGTCAGGAGCTCTGGGACGCCCTGCTGATCGGCAGGGACGGCCGCATGGAATTCATAAGATGCGGCGCGGGAAGGGACCGCAGGCTGCAGGACGGAGAATGGCAGGAGGACGCCGATGAAGGAACTGGATCCGGAAACGCTCAGAAGGCTCCAGATGACGGAGCTGGAGCTTCTCAGGGAAGCGGACAGGATATGCAGGAAAAACGGTATCCGGTATAACATCATCGCCGGGACCCTCCTGGGAGCGGTGCGCCACGGCGGCTTCATCCCCTGGGACGACGACGCAGACATCGCCATGCTCAGGGATGATTATGAGCGTTTCCGCGAGGCTTGCAAGAAGGATCTGGACACAGGCAGGTTCTATTTTCAGGATCACGTGACCACGAAAGGATACCGCTGGGGCTACGGCAAGCTGAGGCGGAAGGACACTCTTTTTCTGAGAGAGCATCAGGAGCATATGCCTTATGAACAGGGCGTCTTCATCGACGTGTTCCCGCTGGACCCGGTGCCGGACCTGTGGGCGGGCAGGGCTGCAGTGAATTTTTACTGTTTTCTGATACGCAAGATGCTCTGGTCCAAGGTCGGGAGGGTCGCGGACCCCTCGGCGTCAAAGCGCCGGATCTACAGGATACTGGATTCCGTCCCCGAGGAAAAGATCCTCTCTGCCTACGACAGGCTGATCCGTCTGAGCAAAGGGTGGGATTCCCGGTGGGTCAGGATACTGATGTTCCCCACTCCCAACAGGGAATACGGATACCTGAAGCGCTGGTATGAGACCTCCGAGGATATATCCTTCGAAGGGACGGTCTTTCCGGGGATCAGGGACAGTGATGAGTACCTGAGCTTCAAATACGGGGATTATATGACCCTTCCCCCGGAAGGCCGGCGGAAGACCCATCCGGTATCGGACATAAGGTTAGTGGATCTGGGAAACGACCGGGCGTCTCATTGACCCGGAGGTGGACTATGGACCGCTTTGAACTGATTGAGACCATAAAGAGCAGGGGCGCAGTCATCTTCGGAACCGGTTTCGCCTCGGGGATGTTCATGCAGATCCTGAAGGAGAGGAAGCTGGACGGCAGAGTCCGGTACTTCATGGAGACCGCAAAGAGCAGGGAGACCTTTTACGACCTTCCTGTGTACAGCCTGGATGAGGCTCCCCTTGAGCAGGGCGGGGACCCTCCTCTGATCTGCGCGGCGGTCCACGATGCCATAGCGGGGCAGATCATGCCCGTCCTTGAAAAAAGATACGGAAGCCGGGCTGTGTGGGTCTACCCGATGCTGAGCAGGCTGGCCTTTGGAGACCCCATATACACCGGGGATATCTACGTAAAGGACGTCATTGCGGCCCAGCCGGCGGAAAACCGCTGGATCACCGTAAGATATGCTGCTCTCTGCGGATACCGGGCGGCAAAGGACCAAGGCGAAGCTGTGACCGCATATTTAAAGGCTTCGGCAGGGGATCCCGATATCGGCCGGCGCATATACATCAAGACCCAGTCCCGGTTCAGCAGGCCACAGACCGCGGAGGAAAGGCTGAAAAGGCTCTGCAGGATATCGGACGACATCGCATCCTGCGGATGGAAGGCGGATCCGGTCCTCCTGGATACCGACATGAGGGTGATAGACGGCCTTCACAGGCTGGCTCTTGCGGTATATTTCGGGATCGGCAGCATAACCTGCGAGCTCGCGAAGCCGTCGGCCCTTTACGACAGCCTGTTCACCGGGAAGAACCGCATAACTCCCGCGGCGCAAACAGATGCGGGACTGACGGAAAAAGAGATAGTATTCCTGGACTCAATGAGGTCCTGCCTGGCGACGCGGGCTGAAGAAGGAAGGAAAGAACATGAGAAGCGATAAGAGCCCGGCGGTATCGGTGATACTTCCCGTTTACAACATAGGCGGCTACCTGGAGCAATGCATGGAGAGCCTTGCAGACCAGACCTTCAGGGACATCGAGATACTGCTGATAGACGATGGTTCCACCGACGATTCGCCTCAGCGCTGCCAAAAATGGCAGGAGCGGGACGACCGCGTCAGATATGTAAGAAAGGAAAACGGCGGGGTCTCGTCCGCCCGCAATCTGGGGCTCGAGCTCGCCAGGGGAGAGTACATAGCCTTCGTCGATCCCGACGACTGGCTCGACTTGACATACATCGAAAAGCTTTATGAGGCTGCGGTGAAAAGCGGCGCGGATATGGCGGAGTGCGACATCTGGAGGTACGACAACCGGAGCGGCAGGAAGATCTACAGGGCGTGCTACGGCAGGATGGGGGTCCCATATACCCTTGAGGAGCACATGAAATACGGTCCCACCGCCACTTACAAGTCCATCTCCAGAAGGTCACTGTGGCTGGACAACGGCGTGAAGCTGCCGGACTGCGCCTTTGAATCTCCCGCGGTCTATTCGCTGATGCTTGCCCTCAGCAGAAAGACCGTCAGCGTGCGGGAGCCCCTCTATTATTACCGGAGGTTCCGCGAGAACTCCCTCATAGAGAACGGGTACGCCCATAAGGACGGGACGGCCAACAATACCCTGGGGACCGAGGCCATGGACCATCTGATCTCGGAATTCAAAAGGACCGGTCTTTACGAAAGATACAAGGACATACTGCCCGGCGTCGTCATATACAGGCTCAACGACATCCTCGCCATGCAGTTCCACAGGAAGGCCGAGGAGGATTTCCGGCAGATGACGGCAAACTACCGTTCCTTCGTCGAAAGGACCTTCTCGGGCCTGCCGGATCCGGTCTATCTCACCTGGGGAGGCTACAACCTCAACAGGATACTGACCCATATGGACATGATCCACGACCCGTTCTGCAGGTTCAACTTTTCAAGCATCCCGTCGGTCGTTTCCGGCGCTCCCATAGGCGCTTCGGTGGAGCATCCCAACCGGTACCGCCGGATAATGGTGGAAAGAGACCTGAGCGGGAGGTTCTGGAGCCTGCTTGAGCAGGAACGTCCTTCCGTCATCTTCATGGACCTCATCGATGAACGGTTCGATCTGCTGAAGACGGGTGGAAGGTATGTGACCCTCAGCGACGCCTTCGCCGGCAGCAGTCTCAAGGATATGGAGGGCACAGTCATCCACTTCGGAAGCCCTGAGTGCGAAGAGATCTGGAAGGACAGCTGCAGGCTCTTCGTAGGCAGAGTCAAGGCGGCGGTCCCCGGGATCCGCTTCGTCGTTATAAGGAGCCTTCTGTGCGAAAGGGTGGGCACGCCGGGCTGCCTCACCATGCATCCCGATACCGAAGGGATAAGGCGGATCAACAGGGTGCTGGAGAGCCGCTATGATCATCTGATGTCCATTCTTACGGACGGGATCCTCATAGATCCGGCAAAGGACGAACTGTATTTCACCGACAGGAACTATGAGTACGGGGCTGTCCCCTCCCATCTCAACGAGATAGAGAATCAGGCGATATCGGAGAGGATAAGAGAGAGGATAGGAGGGCTGCTCAAATGATAAAGGTCTCAGTGATAATACCGGTCTACAACGTGGAAAGGTATCTTCCCGCATGCCTTGACAGCGTGCTCTCCCAGTCCCTTTCGGATATCGAGGTCATCTGCATCGACGACGCTTCCCCCGACGGATGTCCCCGGATACTGGACGACTTCGCCGCAAGGGACGGCAGGGTCAGGGTATTTCATCTGGAGCAGAACAGGCAGCAGGGATACGGAAGGAACCTGGGGATCGATTCCTCCGTGGGAAAATACCTCTATTTTCTCGATTCCGACGATATGATCGCTCCCGGTGCCCTGGAGGATCTTTACGATATGGCGGAAAGCGGCAGCCTCGACGGCGTCTTTTTCGATTCTAAAGTCATCTTTGAGAACGAGCATCTTGCCCTGAAAAACGCCTCGTATCCGGCCGTCCATTCTGGCAGGTACGAAGACCGGGTCTACGACGGCAGGGCCTTATTTGAGAGCTTCGTCCTGCAGCGGGACTGGACCTGCTATGTGCAGAGGCAGTTCTGGAAAAGATCGTTTTTGACCGAGAACTCGATAAGGTTCCCGGAAGGAACTGAGCATGAGGATGAATTCTTCGCTTTCAGCGCCGTCAATCTCGCCTCCAGGGTGAGGTATGTGCCCCGGCCGTATTTCATAAGGCGCTACCGGGAGGGTTCGGTGATGACGAGAAAGGCCAGCCCCAAGGACTTTCACGGATATTTCCGCACGTTCTGCCTTATGAAAGGGCTCGCCTCGGAGAAAGGCCTTGAGGGAAGGGCGGTCGACGCCGAGACCGGCCGCATCTATGAGAAGATGGAGCGCTTCTATCCTCAGTTCGCAGCTTCTGAGGATCCCCGGGACTGGTTCGGCAGCGATGAAGAGCTGCGCCTTTACCGGTTCTTCGAGCAGAGCCAAAAATCGCCTGCTTATTTCGAAGAGATCGTAAAGGAGGCTGTGAAGAAGGTCCCCGCCGGTTCAGAGATCTGGATCTACGGGGCCGGAGTGATCGCGAAGAACGTCTGGCGGGGGCTGTCCCTGTCCGGGGCTGTGGTCAGGGGCTTTCTGGTCACCGATCCCCAAAAGGATCCCCCGGCCCTGTTCGGACACCCTGTGAAGGGCGTTTTTGACCAGGAGGCGGAGGATGGGACCGCGGTGATCATCGCGGTCTCCGGCGGATACGTCCCCCAGATCAGGCAGACCCTTGAAGACCGGGGATGGAAGGAAATCGTGACCCTTTAGGGCAGCGCCGGGATCTGAAGGGCACGGCAGGCCCGATATACGGAAAGGCCAGTAATTGACTGAACTTGAATATGTAGTTGAAAACTTCGGGGACCGTTTTGCAGAGTTCCGCGGGAAAAGGCTCGCTCTTTGCGGCGGCGGCGATTATCATGACGCGATCATGGAGCGCTGGGGCAGAGAGTTCGTTTTCTGCGCCCTTGAAGAGGGTCCGGATATCGCAGTCCTGACAAAGCACAAGGTGAAGAGCGAGGCCGATTACCTCGAGACGGCGCCCTTATGCAATGAGAAGGGGATCCCTCTTTACGACATGTACGGGATCGATGAGATCGCGGTCCACAGGGAGGCGGAGCAGCAGAGCTTCCTCCATCTTAAGGGTTGGGAGGAGGCGGTCAGGGGATACGACGTGGTGTCCTTTGCCGCCATCGATACATATCTCAGGCAGGGGTCGCTGCTGAAAAACGATCTGACCATCCGTCCGATATTCAGAGCGCTCACCGACATCATCAGGAGCAGGGGCGGACATGTGGTGTTCATCTGCAGGAATGCCGTCCCCGTTGAGACCGTCAGGAAGATCCTGATGGACGAGGGGGTGCTCAGGAGCGAGGAAGAGGCAGCCCAAGATCTCTACAGGAGGCAGGGAGAGGATCTCTGCTACAGGATGATCAGGGAAAGGTTCCCGCACCAGAGGATCCTGCACATAGGGATAAGCATCCCCAATGACTTCATAATCCCGAGATTCTACGGTATCGATACCAGGCGCATGGTCTTTTACGGGCAGAGCCGGGCAGACCAGCCTAAGCCTGCATTCGCAAAGCCCGCCTGCAGCTCCAGAGAGCAGATCATGGCTGCGGTGTCGGCGGCGGATATCGTCTCCTTTGACCTTTTCGACACCCTGCTTCAGAGGGACGTGCTTAAGCCGGAGGACGTTTTCGAGATGGTCCAGAGGCGCTGCGGAGACCGGAAGATCAAGGCTCCCGGCTTTGCATTCTACAGAAGGCTGGCCCAGGAGGAGCGTCCCCTCGGGACGCTGGACGAGATCTACGGGCGCATGGGAGAACTGACAGGGGTGGACCGCCCTGTTCTTGAAGACCTTAAGGCCGCGGAGCTCTCGATCGAAAGGGAAGTCATATCCCCAAGGGAAGCGGTCGTATCCATCCTTAAGGAGGCCCGCTCGATGGGAAAGGGCGTCGTGGTCACGACGGACATGTATCTTCCCGGGGCTTTTCTCAGGCAGCTGCTGGCAGGCTGCGGGATCGATGGGGTCTCCTATATCTTCGTCTCCTGTGAACGGGGCTGCGATAAGGCAGGCGGGCTCCTCGGGCTGGTCAGGGAACGTTTCCCGGGGAAAAGGATCCTGCATATAGGGGACCGGGAGGACGCGGACCTCGCCTCGGCCCTTGATGCGGGGATCGAGGGTGCGCTGATACCTTCCGCTGCAGCTCTCGCTGCGGAAAGAGGCTGGGAACGCTGCTTTGAAAAGGCGTCCTCACTTTCCGACCGGGGGCTTCTCGCTCTCGCGGTGAACAAGGCGTTTTCCGATCCCTTCCTGGACCCGGGCTCCATGAGCCGCAGCGATATATGCACAAGGTATGCCTGGACCGCGGCAGGGCCGATGGTCATAGGCTATATCACATGGCTCATCAGGCGGTCTAAGGAGACGAAGCCCGACGGGATACTGTTCGGTTCAAGGGACGGGTGGATCCTCAGCAGGGTCTTTGAACTGTTCGAAAAGGTCTCCGAGGGGCTTCCCCCTGCGACGTACTTTTATGCCGGGCGTCACGCGGCCTTTCAGCCCTGCGAGGATAATCCGGCGTCCGCTTATCATATCCTTCAGATGTCCAGAAGGGTCCGCTATGAGGAGCTGCTAAAGCAGGTCTTCGGCCTTGATGAAGGCGACGTCCTTCCAAGGCTGGAGGGAGAGGCCGAGGACGCCTATCTGAAGCGCCATCAGCCGCTGATAAAGGAGAGGGCGGAGAGAGCGAGAGGAGCATATCTCAAATACATCGAAAAGCTGGGGCTCATCCGCGGGGGACGGTATTATTACACCGATTTCGTGGCGGAAGGGACGACCCAGCTGCTCCTGAGCCAGTTCGTGCCCTTCAGCCTTTCGGGCATGTATTTCGGAAGGCCCTTCTACCAGCAGGAGGACTGCGGCAGGGTGGAATACTACCTGGGCTGCGAGGATCCGTATTTCATTGAGCATTACATGGAGATGGAGGCGGTCATGACCTCGCCGGAGCCCTCGCTGGATCATTTCTCGGACGACGGGAGTCCGGTCTTCTCAAGGGAGACCCGCTCCGATGCCATGCTCCGGCAGGCAGGCGGCGTCCACAGCGGGATCATGAGCCTTGCGGAAAGGTTCATCCGGCTCTTCTATGAGGAAGGAGAAGTGGTCTCGCCGGGGCTTACCGAGGTGATGTACGGCGCCGAGGGCGGCCACCGCCTATTGCGCGAGGATTTCGACGACTGGATGAAGGTCAGGATCTGAAGAACGGAGGAAGCGGATGACGATCCCCGAAGGGTCGAAAAAGAAGATACTGGAACTGATCGACAGGGTGGACGCCGGCAGCTTCGACGAGGCCATAAGGACCGAGATGGATCCTTTTGTCTTTTATAACCTCAGCAGCCTGAGGGCCGGTATGGTCAGCTGGCTTCCCATCGAAAAGGATATGCGGGTGCTCGAGGTGAACGGAGGCTTTGGCGCGCTGACCGGCACGCTGCTCTCCATGGCCGGGACCGTGGACGTCATCGAGAGCGATCCGGACTGCGTCCTTGCCCTGGGCAGGCGTTACAGAGGGGAAGAGCGGCTGAGGATCATCCCGCAGGATCCGAAATCTTTCAAATGCGAAGGACCTTACGACTGCATCGTGATCACGGACGTGAGAAAGGACGGGGATCTGATCCCTCTGCTCGGCGGCTGGCTTAGGGATGGGGGCTTCCTTGCCGCCGCGTTTAGAAACCGCATAGGTCTTCAGTACTGGTGCGGGGCGGCAGACGACGCCGTCAGGATACCGTTCAGCGGGCTGGAGGATGGGAAGGACAGCAGCCTCTATTCTCCTTCGGAGCTCAGAGAGCTTCTCAAAAGTTCGGGCTTTTCTTCGGTGCAGGGCTATTCAGTCCTTCCCGATGAGTTCTTTCCCCAGGCGGTATATGCGGAGGATGAGCCCCCCAGGGGAAGCATCAGGGACAGGGTATTTGCCGTCGATCCTTTCCGCGGGACCAGGACCGCGGACGAGAACCGTCTTTACGATACGGCAGCCGAAGAATGCCTGTTTTTTCAGACCTCCGATCAGATCCTCTACCTCTGCAGAAAGACCGCATCCGGCGGAGAAAAAAGAAGGCCGGTCTATGCCGCCCTTTCCACCGACAGGGGCAGAGAGCACGGCTTTGCCACCATTCTCTACAGCGATGATACCGCGGAGAAAAGGGCGCTCTTTCCCGAAGGGATCCCGTCTCTTAAGGCGGTCTACGAGAACGGGGAGCATCTGAAGGAGCGGGGGATAAGCATAGTCAGCCAGACCTTTTCCGATGGAAGGATCGTCATGCCCCGGATCAGGAGCGCCTCGATGCTCTCCTACATAGAAGGGCTGAAGGATCCCGAAGAGGTCTCGAAAGTGTTCCTCATGATGCGGGATGATATTATGCGGTCTTCCGACGCCGCCAGTATCCCGGAAGATGAGGCGGAGCGGATCTGGGGAGTCTCCTCCGTAAAGCTCGGTCCCGTCCTTGAGAAGGGCTTCATCGATATGATCCCTTACAACTGCTTTTGGCAGGATGGCAGTATCTCGTACTACGATCAGGAGTTCTCGGAGGATAGATGCCCAGTCCGCTACATACTGTTCAGGGCCGTCTATTACACGTATATACACATCCCGGGGCTTGAAAAGGTCATAAGGCAGTCGGAGCTTCGGAGCCGGCTCGGGATCGATGAAGAGCTGTGGAAGGCTTTCCTTAAGCACGAGAATGCCTTTGTAAGAGAGAACCGCAGGCTGGATCTTTTTCAAAACGTTTACCTTTGGGCTGAAGAGGCGAGAGACGCCGGGTCCCGCCGCAGGCTGCCGTCCGGATCGGCGGATCCCGCGAGGGCTGAAGAGGCGCTGCTTGAGAAAGTCCATGGGGTCCAGCTGGATCTTCTCAAGGAGTTCGACAGGCTGTGCGAAGAGCAGGGCCTTCGGTATTTCGCGATCCACGGGACCCTGCTGGGCGCAGTCCGCCACCGGGGCTTCATCCCCTGGGACGACGACGTGGACCTGGCCATGCCCAGGGAGGATTTTGACAAGCTGGTCTCTACCTGCGGAGATCTGCTCAAGGCGCCTTATCATCTCCAGACCCAGGAGAACGAATACCGGTGCTACTACGGAGGCTATGCCAAGCTGCGCAACAGCGAAACGGCCGCGATCGAGGTCCAGAACGCCGGAAGAGACTGCGATCAGGGGATCTGGATAGACATAATGCCCCTGGACAGGTGCCCGTCTTCGTTTAAGAAGCTGCAGAAGCTCCAGAAGAGGATCACCTTCGGCCAGCGGCTGCTGCTCATGAAGAAATATCCCGGCGATCCTTTCATCACCGCTGATATCCCGGCGAAAAAGGTCAGTCTGTACTGGCTCATCAAGAGCGTCGTCCCGGGGAGGCTCATAAGGCCGTGGCTGCGCAGACTGTTCACGTCGGGGAAACGGACCGGAAAGCTCTCCATCCTTGCCTGCTGCTACGGCGGCGCTCCCAACCGCAACTATTATGATGAGGAGCAGTTCTCCGGGGCCCTGCGGATGCCCTTCGAAGACATGCAGCTCCCTGTCCCCCGCGGGTATGAGGAGGTCCTCAGGAGCCGGTACGGCGAAGAGTTCATGCAGATCCCTCCTTATAACAAAAGGCGCAGGAAGCATACGGTATATCTTGACCCGGACCGTTCATGGAGGGACGTAGATCCGAAGGACGTGCTGGAAGGGCTGCGGGAAGCGAACAGGCTGTCGCTGATGAGGTGAGATATGGAAGAAAAATACGGCGTGGGCCTTCTGATGGGGGTCTTTGACATGTTCCACATAGGCCATCTGAATCTGATCCGAAGGGCCAGGGAGCGGTGCGAATACCTTCGGGTCGCCGTCCTGTCCGACGATCTTGTCTATAAATACAAAAAGAAAAGGCCGGTCATCCCCCTGGAGGAAAGGATGGAGATCCTCAGGGCGGTCAGGTACGTGGATGAGGTCGTTGCGATAACCGACGATCCGTCCCGGATCATAGAGTGGGAAAGGCGTCCCTTCGACTGCTTCTTCTCCGGGGACGACTACGCGGGGAACGAATACTGGGCGTGGGAGAAGAAGGAGCTTCAGAAGAGAGGGGCGGACATATGCTTCTTTCCCTACACCAAGACCCAAAGCTCGACCATGATAAGGGAAAAACTGCAGGAATCGCAGGCGGATCCCGATGATAAATGAAAGAAATGAGGAACTGAAATTGAAGATCTTAGTTACCGGAGGAGCAGGATTCATAGGCTCCCATCTTTGCAGAAGGTTCGTTGAGGAAGGTCACGAGGTGATCTGCATGGACAACCTTTTTACCGGATCGAAGGAGAACGTCCGCGATCTCATGGGAAAGGAGAATTTCACCTTCGTCGAGCACGACGTGACCGAGCCTTATGACGCTGACGTGGAGCGCATCTACAACCTCGCCTGTCCCGCCAGCCCGGTCCACTATCAGAAGGATCCGGTAAAGACAGCGAAGACAGGCTTTCTGGGGGCTATAAATGCCCTTGAGCTTGCAAGAAGAAGAAATGCCAGGGTGCTTCAGACCAGCACCAGCGAGGTGTACGGTGAACCGCAGGTCCATCCCCAGACGGAGAACTACCGTGGCAACGTCAATCCCATAGGCATCCGGGCCTGCTATGACGAGAGCAAGCGGATCGCCGAGACTCTCTTCTTCGACTACCACAGGATGTACGGCACGGATATCCGGGTCGTCCGCATCTTCAATACCTACGGTCCTTATATGGATCCACAGGACGGCAGGGTGGTCTCCAATTTCATTATGCAGGCTCTTCGCGGCGAGGATATC
>JAFRQL010000221.1 GCA_017428655.1 Bacillota bacterium
AGATCGGTGCAACTATCAATGTTTCTGCATCTCAGGCGATCTACACCGATATCGCCACTGTTTTGAAGTCTCAGTGGGCAAAGGCCGGCTTTGAACTCACCATCGAGCCTCTCGAATCCGCTACTCTGTCTGAGAAGACTCATTCTCTGACCCACCAGGCATGTATCTATCAGTGGACTGACGGCGGCACCGACCCCGCATCACTGCTGGGCTTCATCTGCGACTACACTGAATCCAGCCACTGGTACACCGGCCTTGATGATAAGGATCTGGAAGCTATGTACTGGGATTCCCAGAAGGAGATCAACTACGACAAGCGTGTCCAGCTGATCAACGAGATGCAGGAGATCATCTATGCCGAGCACTGCATCATCCCCATTTTCCAGGCTGATTACACCTATGGTGTCAGCGACAAGATCCAGGGACTCAATGTCAGCAACGGCAACAGGGTCAACACCTATCAGCTGCTGAAGACCAAGTAATCCTACGAGATCAGTTTTAAAACATCTGTTTAGCGGAAGAGGGCTGCAGAGATGCGGCCCTCTCCGCGGACATTGAAGCGTCTATGCCAGGACGCGCTCCAATTCACTTCTATGCCGAAAGGCAAATACGACAGAAAGGTTGGTGAGATCATTTGGCACAGTTAAATTACCTGTTCAAAAGGCTGCTTCAGATGATACCGGTCCTTTTCTTCGTGACGGTACTGATCTTCACGATGATAAGGCTCATCCCCGGTGATCCTGCAAGGACCCTGCTTGGTGAGATGGCGCTCGAGGAGGATGTTCAGCGTCTTCGCGAGCTCATGGGACTGAACAAGCCATACACAACTCAATACTTTATCTGGATGAAAGGGATCCTGACCGGGGATCTGGGAAGATCGCTGGTCTACAAGATGCCTGTTAAGGATATGATCCTTCCGAGGCTCAGGATCACCATAAGCCTCACCTTCCTTTCCATGCTCTTTGCAGTCATCCTCAGTTTCCCTCTCGGGTATATGGCAGGAAAGAACAAGGATAAGCTGGGAGATCAGGTCATCAGAGTGACCGCTCTGGCTGCCATTTCCATGCCTACGTTCTGGGTAGGACTTCTGTTGATGATACTGTTTGGAGTAAAACTCCATTGGTTCCCCGTCGGAGGCTGGGCTGAGACTCCGGCAGAGCAGTTCAAGGCTCTCGTTCTTCCTGCTCTGACATCGTGTCTCATGACCACGGCTCTTCTGATGCGCAATCTCAGAAACTCCGTTGTTGACATCAGCATCCTCGATTATGTTGATTTTGCAAGAAGCAAGGGCATAACTGAGACCAGAGTCAGCACTATGCATATATTAAGAAATGCTCTTATCACCACCGTGACCCTCCTTATGATGCGTATGGCATGGATGCTCGGTGGCAGCGTCGTGATAGAGACTGTATTTTCCCTTCCCGGTATGGGCAAACTGATGATTGACTCCATTTTCGGCCGCGATTACGCTGTAGTCCAGGTCCTGGTGCTTGCATTCTCCATGCTGGTCATCGTCATGAATCTCATAACGGACATCCTCTATTCGTTCCTCGATCCGAGGGTAGCTCTGTAGCAGGGAGGTGGAGATATGGATAACAGTACACAGAAATTCAGAAAAAGGAAAAAGCAGGACACTTTTAAGATGATGATCCGCAACAAGTCCTTCGTCGCGGGCAGCATCATCGTGTTCATTGTACTGATGCTTGCTCTTTTTCCAGGGCTTTTCGCGAAAAAGGACCCTATAGAGCTTGATCCTACAGCTATTTTCGCTCCGCCTAGTTCAGAGCATCTCTTCGGGACCGACAACTACGGACGCGATATCTATTCGAGAGTCATCTATGCGACAAAGATCGACTTACAGCTTGGCGTATTCGGCGTCTCCATCCCGTTCGTGATCGGTACTATATTAGGACTTCTTACCGGATACTACGGAGGACTTCTTGATACGATCGTCATGCGTATACTCGACGTAATGATGGCATTCCCGTTCACCATACTCATGATCGCGATCATGGCAGTTCTTGGATCAGGTATCAGAAACACCTATATCGCTATCTGGCTGACAGGCTGGATGACGTTCTGCAGGCTGGTCCGAAGCGAAACGATGGTCGCGAAGAATTCCGAATATGTCATGGCGGCTAAGGTCGCAGGCTTTTCGGACAGAAGGATACTGCTGAGGCATGTGCTCCCCAACGTCATCAGTTCCGCAGTAGTATATCTGGCATCGGACATCGTCATGTGCATGCTGACCGGAGCATCGATGAGCTTCCTTGGACTTGGCGTTCAGCCGCCGACACCGGAGTGGGGCTCCATCCTCTCTACCGGCCGCGGTTTCATAAGCTTTGCTCCGTGGATCACCATATTCCCGGGCCTGTTCCTCTCCATCACCGGAATAGGCTTCAGCCTCATGGGAGACGGCCTCACCGACTTCCTCAGGACCAAGGGAAGATAGGGGGTGACTGTTTTGGAAAAAGAGAAACTTCTTGAAGTCAAGGACTTAAAGACATATTTCCTGCTCAGAGATGAGACGGTCAAAGCTGTAGACGGCGTATCTTTCGACGTCTATGAGGGCGAGACCTTTGGCCTGGTCGGAGAGTCAGGCTGTGGTAAGAGCCAGACCTGCCGTTCCATCCTAAAGCTTCTTAAGCGTCCTGGCGAGATCGTCGGCGGTGAGATCCTCTACAAGGGTCAGGATATCGTCAAGATGGACAAGAATGAGATAAGGAATATCAGAGGCAAGGAGATAAGCATAATCTTTCAGGAACCTATGACCTCTCTCAATCCTGTTCTGAAGATAAAGACCCAGATGTTTGAAGCATTTCACGATTCGAACATGTCCAAGCAGGAAAAGCTTGAAAAGGCCATCGAGCTGCTCAAGCTGGTCGGTATCCCTTCGCCGGAGACTCGTATCGAGGAATATACCCATCAGTTCTCGGGCGGAATGCGTCAGAGGGCGATGATCGCATGTGCTCTCGGCGCAAGGCCCAAGCTTCTGCTCGCGGATGAGCCTACCACGGCTCTGGACGTCACCATCCAGGACCAGATCCTTAAGCTCATAAACTCCCTGAAGGACGAGCTCAAGATGAGCGTCATCCTGGTAACTCACGACCTTGGCGTCGTCGCCCAGATGTGCGACAGAGTCGCGGTCATGTACGCCGGCATCATCGTCGAGATGACCGACACCGTGACCCTCTTCTCCAAGCCCAGGCATCCCTATACCTACGCGCTGATGGGGAGCCTTCCCGATCAGAGCAAGAGAGGGAGCAGGCTGGAGCCCATCACAGGAGCTCCGCCCAACCTGGCCAACCTTCCGGCCGGCTGCCCGTTCGCTCCGAGATGCAGATACGCGGAAGAGATATGCACTAAAGAACGTCCCGACATCTTCGAGATCGATCCGGGCCACTTTACCCGCTGCCACTTCCCGGAGAAGGTCAGGACCTTCACGGGCATCATAGACGTTCCTAAGGAGGAGGTGGGAAACAATGGATGATATGAGGATGAACTTCGACTATGAACACGGTGAAAAGCTGGTTCAGGTCAAGGATCTTTCCATGTGGTTCCCCATGAAGTACGGCGTCACGGACTTCATATCGAGAAAGGAACACAAGTTCGTAAAAGCAGTCAATAACGTAGATCTGGATATCTATAAAGGCGAGAACCTCGGTCTTGTAGGAGAGTCCGGCTGCGGAAAGAGCACTCTGGCCAGGAGCATAATCAGGCTTTATAAGCCTACCAGCGGTCAGATCATTCTGGATGGCAAGGACATTACCCATCTCGAAGGAGAAGCGCTTCGCCTTGAGCGTCCTAAGATGCAGTACATATTCCAGGATCCTTATTCGTCCCTGAATCCGCGTATGTCTGTATATGAGACGATAGAGGAGATGCTCCTGTTCCACAAGATCTGCCCGGAAGAGGAAGTCCCCAACAAAGTCAAGGAGATCCTCGAGATGTGCGG
>JAFRQL010000222.1 GCA_017428655.1 Bacillota bacterium
CATCCTCTCGAAGATCGACAACCTGAATGTGAAACTGATAGGAAAGAACGTCATCAACATGGGCCTCGGTCTGGAGTTCTGAGGCTTTATCGAAGTCTCCGCTCTCTATGGACCTGTTGAGCTCGGTGAGAAGGCTGGTAAAGCTCAGGCTGTCCTTTGCCAGCAGCCCGATCTCCTTGGAGATGTTGGCCCATCTCAGCTGGTCCAGATCGCTTCCTTCCTCGTGGACCTTGACGCAGGCCCTTGCCCTTGCAACGAGAGAGGGGACTATCCTGTCGTGGAGCTCCATCTCCCACTGGTCGGTGGCCGCGGCCTTGTAGGACGCGATGTCCTGCACGGTCATGACTCCTCCGTCGGTGAGCACCGAGAGCTTTTCGGGGCAGGAATCGAAGGCCGAAAGGTTCTCCCAGACGGTGGCCGGGGCCTTTCCGAAGTAGCGCTCCCTCTCTTCCGGACCGTAGTCCTTGAAGATGTTGTTCTCCGCCCGGTAGATCCTGTCCTTTTCCAGGTAGAAGTCCTCGGCTCCGTAGGGCTTGGAGACGGACCTCTCAAGGTCTGCCGAGGTCTTATGGGCGGTGAGGGCTGCCCTGATCCCGTCCAGCATGGCCATGAGGCCGGAGGCCAGGACCAGATAGGTGTTGCTCTTAGGGTTGGGCGAGCGGAGCTCGAAGTGGGTCGCCATGGGGCTTCCGGCGCTCCTGATCAGGCCTATGAGGACCGAACGGTTCCTGGAGGGGAAGCTGACGCTCCTTCCCAGGCTGCAGGCGATGCAGATGGGGGCTTCGTAGCCGGGCTTGAGCCTTCCGAAGGCGTCGTTGGTGCAGTTGATCATGGGGTTCATGATCTCGTAGTTTTTAAGGATCCCCATGAGGGCTCCGAAGCCGATGGGGTTCATGTATTCGGTCTCGGGCCTCAAGGTGCTGAACAGGTTGACCAGTCTGCCGTCTTTGAGCCTTGCGGCAGCTCCCATGTGGGTGTGCTTTCCGCTGCCCGCCACGTCCTCCACGGGCTTTGCCATGAAGCTAACGTCCAGACCGTTGTTCCTGAACACGTCCCTTACGATGTAGCGGATGATGTTGTCGTTGTCCGCCGCCTGCATGGGATCGGTGAAGCGCCAGTCGATCTCCAGCTGCTCCATGATGTGGTCGAAATCTCCGCCCTTCATGAGCTCGGACTGGATGCCTCCGACCTCCTTATGGCCCATCTCGACCTTAAAACCGTAGCAGTTGAGGAGCCTGATGGTCTGCTCGAGGGCTGTGCGCACCGGGCCCATGGTCCTCTTCCAGTACTGCTCCTTGAGCTCCTGGGAGGTGTGCATCTTCTCCCTGTCGGCCACGTTGTGGGGAGTCTTCACGTAGAACTCCAGCTCGGTAGCGGCGGTGAGGGTGATCTCTTCGATATCGTCAGCGCTGTCAAAGGGCAGGTCTTCGAGGATGTAGGGATTCTCTGCGATGAGCCTGGGCAGCTCCTTCTTGAAACGGTCTACCGCCTTTTCGAGGATTATCCTGGATCCTACGTTTTTGACGTCGTTGTGGACCAGATAGGCGGGGATCCTGACGGTGCCGACGGGAAGTCCGGTCTCGTCGTCGATGTTCCTCAGGTTGTAGTCCACGTACCAGTTGACGTCGGGATCGGGGATCATATCGACCTTGGCATTGGAAATGTCGGCGATGCCCGGAAGAAGCACCGAGGAGCCGTCGGTCTGGACGCCCTTGCGGATGAAATCCTCCGGATCCTTGAGCAGCTCTTCCGCCGGGATCTTCTCGTCGGTGTCGCGGCCGTATATATCAAGGCCCACCAGGGATACGAACCTGAGCTCGGGATGGGCTGCGAACACAGCCCTGAGATCCTTTGCGTTATGCATAGCGGCGGGGATCGAGAATATCATTTTCTCGTACATTTGTACCTCCCAGAAAATTCAAATATGCGAATAAATATACTACTTGGCCCGGCTGAATGCAAGAGACCGGGGCAAAATAATTGTATTTGAAATTAAAAAGAAATGATAAAAACTATTGGTATCTTACAATACGTCCCTTCGGCCGGGCGCCGTCCCCCGCGGCAGGCTCCTGTTTTACTTGAGGGTATGCGGCCATTATGTTATAATTTAGCCGGGACTTACGTCCTGAGGGGTATTTGAAATGAGAAAAAGAACTAAAAAAACTATAACGCTGATGGCGCTGCTGCTCATAGGATCCATGGTCCTTGCGGCCTGTGGAGCAAAGGAGGAGCCTCATGAGCTGACTCCCGTGGAGCCCGAGATCATCAATCCCAAGAACGAGGAGCCGGCGGTAAAGCCGGAGCCCGTGAAGGAACCGGAGCCTGTAAAAGAGCCCGAGCCTGAACCGGAGCCGGAGCCCGTCACCTACCCGGATCCTCTGACCGGACTTCCGCTTGAGACTGACGTCAGCGCCAAAAGGCCCTACGCGGTCATGATCAACAACCACAAGCAGGCCCAGCCGACTGTTTCTCTCACCAAGGCCAGCATCGTCTACGAGTACATCGCCGAAGGCGGCATAACCAGGCTCCTTGCCCTCTACCAGGACATAGAAGGGGTAGGGGAGATCGGTACGGTGAGATCGGCCAGGCCCTATTTCCTTGAGACCTGCCTGGGCTACGACGCCATCTACGTCCACGCCGGCGGCAGCGACGAGGCCTACGCGGACCTCAAGGCCTGGAAGATGGACCACATGGACGGAGTAAGGGGAGGCAGGGACGCCAGCATATTCTGGCGCGACAGCTACAGAAAGTCCCACAACGGTTACGAGCACAGCCTCATGACCAGCAGCGAGAAGATCCTGGAATACGTCAACAGCACCACAATGCGCCAGGAGCATAAAGAGGGCTACGACACGATGATGAGGTTCGGGGAGACCTCGGCGGCGGAAGGCGGAGAAGAGGCCGGCCATCTCAACGTCCACTTCTCCAACTACAAGAGCACCGACTTCTATTACGACAAGGACACCGGCATGTACGACGTGAACCAGTTCGGCGTCCCCATCACCGACAAGTACGATGACAACGAGGTGAACCTGGCGGTGAAGAACGTCATCGTCATGCACACCTCCGCCAGGGTCATCGACGACTACGGCAGGATGAGGTACGAGACCACGGGAAGCGGCACCGCCAACTACTACTGCGAGGGCAGGTGCATCCCCATCGAATGGTCCAGAGGGACCAGGAACGATCCCTTCAGGTTCACCGTTGACGGAGAGCTTCTCTCCTTCATGCCCGGCGAGACCTACATATGCGTCATCAATCCCAAGGCCAGCGCCGAGAAGGCGACCGCCCTTGAAGAGTAAAGAGCAGCGATAATGCGCAAAGCAAAGCGGCAGCCCCGATCGGGACTGCCGCTTTTCAGTAAAGAGACTTTATTTCTACTATTCAAGATTCTTGAGTTTCTTGAGGCAGTTCTTGCAGATATTCTTACCGCCGAACTGAACGATATCGGTAGCATCGTTGCAGAACACGCAGGCAGGCTGATATCTGCGAAGGATGATGTCATCGCCCTCTACGAAGATTGCGATGGGATCATTGACCTTGAGATCAAAGGTATCTCTAAGTTCCTTGGGTATAACGATCCTGCCAAGCTGGTCAAGCTTTCTGACGATTCCGGTAGCTGTCATTTCTCTATTTAACCTCCTGCCGTGTATTAGATTAAAAAACATACGAATATATTATATTCGGCTTTACAATAAAGTCAATAATAGTCAAATCTTTATAAGTGAATTTTTTGGATATATCTATTATCAACTTTGATCATTTGCCATTTTTGTACCTGGCGGCGTAGATCAGAGCCAGCGCAGCGGAGATGGTGACTGCGGCAAGGGCCAGGGCGAAGGGGCTCATGGGATCGGTCTTGTACATGATCCCGGCGAAGAACGCACCGAAGATCCCGCCCAGGGCGGTCATGGACTGGAAGAATCCCATGACCCTGTTGCTGGTCTCGGGAGTTCCCTTGCCCGCGAATATGTTCTGGAACATGGTCATCCTGACCGCCGCGAGGACGAAGAACACGATGTCGCAGATGGCAAAGGGGACCACTTCCTTGACGACGAAGACCAGGGCAAGGGGCACGATGCTGGCGACCAGCACCGGAATGATGCTCAGGTTGGTGTCGGTCTTCTTGATGACCTTCATCACTATGGTACTGTTGACCAGGAAGGTGAGGGCGGCGATGATGGCCTTGAATATGCCGTTATAGGCCGAGGAGAGGCCCAGCTGGTCCTTTATATAGTAGTTGAAGACCTGCTCGTAGGCGGTCTGGCCCAGATTTCCGATGGCGACGGTGATGAAGAGCAGCAGCAGGGTTCCGGTCATGAAGCTCTTGGCCGAGATGAAGACTCCGAAGGGATTGGCGTCCTTAAAGGTCAGGGGATGCTCCGGCTTGTGCTTGAAGGGAGTGTCATCGATGCACAGGAAGCGGAAGAATATGCCGCAGCCGATGAGCATGACGACCTGGGTGCCGAAGGCGAACTCCACCGATACAAGTCCCAGCATGCCGCCTACGAAGTATCCGACGGCGTTGGAGACGTTGTTGGCCGTGGAATAGGCGATGATCTTGGCGCTCCTGGTCTCGGGGTCCGAGGTGTTTACGATGTAGTTGAGGAAGGCGGTGAAGACTCCTCCGCAGAAGATGCCGGCGAACATCCTGCCGCCGACCACCTGGGCCTCGGTCTGGGCGCTTCCGAAGATCAGCTGGCCCACGGCGTATCCGCAGCAGCAGATCAGGATGACGGTCCTGGTGGGGATGTAGTCGCAGAGCCTTCCCCAGAAGGGGGCGAACAGGAAGTAGATCACCTGCATGGCTGCCAGAGCGACTCCGAACATGGAGCTGTCAAGGCCCCTTTCGACGATGAGGGTCGGAGTCACCGGGTGGACCAGGTTGGCCGCGATGGAGGTGAGTATCACTCCGACCAGATAGACAGTGAATTTCTTTTTGCTCATAATGTCCTTTTTTTACTAAAATGCAATAATATTGCTTGATCACATGCCCTGAAAGTATACTCCCTGATCTGCCCGAATTCAATACATTTCTTCGCCGGGTGCGGGAGCCCGGGGCGCCGGAGCAGGGGGGCGAAGGGGGAATAATTGTTGCGAAAGCACCGGATATATGCTTTAATTATTTTAGATAATTATGCTTTGGAGGCTGTTATGGCAAAATTTGTTGTAGAAAAATCAGGTCCTCTTGTCGGAGAAGTGAGCATCAGCGGAGCCAAGAACGCCGTCCTTCCCATCATGGCGGCGACGGTCCTTACCGACGAGGTCTGCGAGATATACGACGTTCCCAGGCTCAGGGACGTCGACGTGATGTGCCAGATCCTCAGGAGCCTCGGCGCTGGAGTCACCGAGAACTACGAGGATCATACCGTGGTCATCGACGGTTCAGGCATAGACAAGAGCGAGATACCCTACGATCTGGTCAAGAAGATGAGGGCGTCCTTCTTCGTTATGGGGCCTCTCCTCGCCAGGACCGGGGCCGCGTTCATCGCCCAGCCCGGCGGCTGCTCCATCGGGAACAGGCCCATCGACCTTCATATCAAGGGCCTCAAGGGACTGGGAGCCCGCATCGTCCAGGACGATAACAGCGTGGAAGCCATCGTCAAGGAGCTGACAGGCTCTCTGGTATACCTGGACTTCCCCAGCGTCGGAGCCACGGAGAACATTATGATGGCTGCAAGCCTTGCCAAGGGCGTCACCACAATCGAGAATGCCGCGGAGGAGCCCGAGATCGTCGATCTCGCCAACTTCCTCAATAAAATGGGAGCAAAGATCAAGGGCGCCGGCACCGATACCATCAGGATCGAGGGGGTCGAGCACCTTCACGGGACCAGGCATACCGTTATCCCCGACAGGATAGAGACCGGCACCTTCATGGTCGCTGCCGCCATCACCAGAGGCGACGTGCTGATCAAAAACAGCGTCCCCGGCCACGTGAGACCGGTCATCGCCAAGCTCATCGAGTGCGGAGCCGTCGTCAACGACGAGGTGGACGGCCTCAGGGTCAGGGGAGATCTGCGGAAGCTGGTCGCCACCGACATCAAGACCCTGCCTTATCCGGGCTTTCCCACCGATATGCAGGCACCCTTCATGGCCCTGCTGACCACCGTCCAGGGCACCAGCACTGTCAATGAGACCATCTTCGAGAACCGTTTCATGCATGCCGCGGAGCTCTCAAGGATGGGCGCTAATATCAGGGTCGACGGGCGCAACGCCTACGTTCCGGGGGATAAGCGTCCCCTGGTTGGCACCAGCGTCATGGCCACCGACCTTCGAGCGGGGGCAGCCCTTGTCCTTGCAGGTCTGGTGGCGGAGGGCCGCACCGAGGTCGCGGACATCTACCACATCGAGCGGGGCTATGAGAACTTCATGGACAAGCTCAACAGCCTTGGCGCAAAGATCACCAGGGTCGACGACTAGAGAAGGGCGGATGCGGCCTGACAGCGTTTCCATCAGAGGAACTTTTATGAGAAAAGCATTGATATTGATCCTTACCCTTGTCCTGTGCCTGAGTATGTATACCCCGGCCTTTGCCAAAGAGGGCCTTACCGTGAGCTCGGGCCTTACCCGCACCGTCAGCGAGCGCTGCTACATAGACACTGAGGGCAGCCTCTGGATGTGGGGCGAAAACAATTACGGTCAGTGCGGCGTCGATCCCAAGGAGACCCAGTGGCTGGACGAGCCCAGGCTGGTCATGACCGGCGTTGCGCAGGTATACAGGCAGAAGGAGGCCGTGATAGTCCTCAAGATCGACGGCACCGCCTGGACCTGGGGCTACGACTTCAACCACGGCGCTTCAGTCCGCAGGAAGTATTCCGACGGCAAGGTCCTCTACGACTACGCCAAGGGTCCCGAACCCTACAAGGTCGCTGATAATGTGGCGGCCGTGAGCCTCGGGAACCAGATGCAGTTCGGCATCCTGAAGACCGACGGCACTCTCTGGACCTGGGGCAATCCCATATGGAACGACCTGGGCTATGCGACGTCCATAGTTCCCTCTCCCGGTCAGGTGGAGCCTGCTCTTCCTCTTTCATATTTCAAGGTCCCCGCTGATTCCGTCGACATGATGGGCTTTACCCCGTCCGTTCCGGTGAAGCTCATGGACGATGTTAAAGCCTTTGCCATGGGCCATTACGACGGAGCCGCCATCAAGAACGACGGCAGCATGTGGTACTGGGGCAACGACGACAGCGTCGCAATGAAAAACAACAAGCAGACCGGCGGTGAGCCCATGGCCCCGACTAAGATCATGGACAATGTGGCCTCTTTTAGTCTGGACGACGAATGGTGCGAGGTGGTCACCGGCAGCGGCGAGCTCTGGACCATAGGCAGGAATCTGGGGACCCAGCTCAACACCCGCAAGAAGATCGCGGACAACGTGAAGATGGTTGCCGGCTCTTATACCGACCTGATAGAGCTCAGCAAGCACAGTCCCCAGAACCAGGTCAAATACAGTTTTGACTACGTCCTGAAAAAGGACGGCAAGCTCTACGGAAAGAACGGCAGCGAATTCATCATGGACAACGTGGTCTGGGTGGACGTCTGCAATGATTCCGGAAGCTTCGGCATCGCTCCCGCTGATGCCCGCTGCTATCAGTCCGCCTACATACTCTGCAGCGACGGGGTGCTCTACGAAAGAAAGCCCGTGTACTCCGTTCTGGAGAACGGTTTCAAGGATCAGTTCCTCGGCCGCTACGAGATCGTAAAGCTGGCGGACAATGTGGCGATGCCCGGCCAGCCCTTCAGCAGCCTGAGGCCCAAGGTCAAGCCCTTCACCGACGTCTTTAAGGACGACTATTACGGAGAAGCGGTGAAATGGGCAGTGGAGAGCGGGGTCACCGACGGAGTCAGCGCCGATAAGTTCGCTCCCGAAAGGACCGTCACCCGCGGTCAGGCCGTCACCTTCCTCTGGAGGGCCATGGGAGAGCCCGATCCCGAAACAGAGACCAATCCCTTCGACGACGTGGATGCGGGCAGCTACTACTATAAGGCGGTGCTCTGGGCCTTCGAGAACGGTATCACCGACGGCACCGGTCCTGCCCTGTTCTCCCCGGACAGCGCGGTAAAGCGGGGCCAGATGATCACCTTCCTCTGGAGGACCATGGGAGAGCCCGGAAAGACCGGAGACAAAGAGGGCAAGCAGTGGTACACCGATCCCGAGAACTGGGCCAACAAGAAGGACATGCTCTCAGGGACGCGGACAGCCTATACGACGAGCGGAGCCTGCCCCCGCGGCGACGTGGTCTACTACCTCTGGGAAGCCCTGGAGAAGCTGCAGTAGCAGGACAAAAGCAAAACATCATCTATGCCGCAGGAGAGATCCTGCGGCTTTTTCGTGCATAAAAAATCCCGGCCCTGAGGGCCGGGCGCTCGAGTTTATAGTTTATATGGTTTAGGAGTACTTTCCCAGGGAACCGGAGTTCTTGTCGTTGGGCATGTACTCGTCTCTTCCGCCGGGCAGCAGCGCGTTGAGCACGATGCCTACGATGGAAGCTACGGCAAGTCCGCTGAGGCTGATGGAACCGATGTTGACGGCTCCGTTCTCGCTGTATCCGATGCCGATGGCAAGTCCCATGATCAGGGCCGCGATGATGACGTTCCTGCTCTTCTGGAAGTCGGTGCCGTTCTCGACCATGTTCCTGATGCCGACCGCGGAGATCATTCCGTAGAGGATCAGGGATACGCCGCCGACGGTGGCGGAGGGCATGGCTGTGATTAGTGCCGCGAACTTGGGGCAGAAGCTGAGGATGATGGCAAAGCAGGCCGCGAGCCTTACCACGAACGGATCGTAGACCTTGGTGAGCACCAGGACGCCGGTGTTCTCGCCGTAGGTGGTGTTGGCGGGGGCTCCGAAGAGGGAAGCGATGGCGGTGCCGACGCCGTCCCCGATCAGGGTCCTGTGGAGTCCCGGCTCCTCGACCAGGTTCTTTCCGATGGTGCCGCCGATGGCGGAGATGTCTCCCACGTGCTCCATCATGGTCGCGAAGGCGATGGGCACGATGGCGATGATGGAGGAGAGAAGGAAGCTGGTGTTGACCTCGCCGGATGCGAGAAGACCGAACACGGTATCCTCTATCTTGAAGGGAAGGCCGATCCAGGCTGCTTCAGCGACTCCGCTGAAATCGACGTTGCCGGTGACCGCAGCTGCCAGATAGGAAGCGATGACGCCCAGCAGGATGGGGATGATCTTGACCATTCCCTTGCCCCAGATGTTGGTCACGACGACCACTACCAGAGCGACCAGGGCGATGAGCCAGTTGGTGTTGCAGCTGTTGACCGCGGAAGGCGCCAGATTGAGGCCGATGGCGATGATGATCGGTCCGGTGACGACGGGCGGGAAGAACTTCATGACGTTCTTGCTTCCGTAGGCCTTGCAGATGAAGGAGAGGACAAGGTAGAGCAAGCCGGCGCAGGCGACACCCGCGCAGGCGTAGGGCAGGGCCTGCTTCTGCGAGATCCCGATGGCGGCTCCGGCTGCGATGACGCCGAAGTATCCGGGAAGGAAGGCGAAGGATGAGCCCAGGAATACGGGGATTTCCTTCTTGGTCACATAGTGCATGAAGATGGTCGCGACTCCCGCGAAGAGCAGGGTGGCCGAGACGCTGAGTCCGGTGAGCAGGGGGACGAGGACCGTTGACCCGAACATGGCGAACATGTGCTGCAGTCCCAGCACGAGCATCTTGCCTGTTCCCAGCTGCCTGGCGTCATAGATGGCGCCGTTGTTGTTGTCCATTTGTTTTCTCCTTTTTCAATGATCCTTTGAGAAGAGATTGACACAGGTCTCGCCGTCGCATTCCCCGAGCATCACGCTGACGACCTCGTTCCTGGAGGTCGGGACGTTCTTGCCCACATAGTCGGGCCTGATGGGAAGCTCCCTGTGGCCCCGGTCTATGAGGACAGCCAGCTGGATCCTCGAAGCCCTACCGAGCTTTGAGACTGCGTCGAGAGCGGCCCTCACGGTGCGTCCCGTGAAGATCACGTCGTCGACCAGTATGACGATCTTGCCCTCGATGGGGAAATCGACCCTGGTCTCGCTGACCACCGCGTTGATGTCGATGGCCTGATCGGACAGGTCGTCCCGGTAAAGGGTGATGTCCAGCTCGCCGACGGGGATGTCGGCGCCCTCGATGGCTTTGATGTTGGAAGCAAGTCTTCTGGCCAGGGGCACGCCGCGCTTGCGGATGCCCAGAAAGACGATGTCTTCACAGCCGTCGTTGCCTTCGAGCACCTGATGGGACATGCGCTTGAGAGCTCTGTCCATTTCCTCCTCAGTCATGAGGCGGGCCTTTAGCTGCATGGCTTTCCTCCAAAAAAAACGCCTTGCCGTACCGGCAAGACGATCCACTGGACCCTGTAAGGTCTTCTCATGTATGCATCTTGTCGGTCTCTCTGTACCAACTTAAAGAATTATTCCGTAAGTAATATAGCATCGGAGACCACCTCCGTCAAGGCAAAAAGGCCTTCGGGCCGGAACAGTCTGCATCAAAAAATGAATGAGTTCTGAGGAGTGATCAAATAGACCCGGATGACGGGTCTATTAAGCAGATCGACATAATATATATTACTGAAAACTAACTGAAGATCTCATACTTTCCGCCAAGGGAGGCGTAATCCTTGAGGAAGCTGCCGTAGATCTTGTCGGTGCACTCCTCGTCCTTGAGCACCAGGGGCTTTTTAAGCAGGGCGGAGGACATGGCAAAGGACAGGAAGATCCACGGGTCCTTCTGACAGTCGATGGGCTCGTCTGCGTTGATATCTCCGTTCTCGGGTCCTTTGACCGTGATCCCGTCGTCGGTGAAAGAGGCTTCGCCTCCCAGCTGCCTGATGCATTCCGCCATGACCTTGAGCCTGTTGGTCTCCTTGACCTTGAGCTGGGGAGCGCCGTAAAGCTCCACTTTGGCGCCCTTAAAGCATGCCGCCGCGGCGACAAGGGTGAGGAGATTGGGCCAGGTGGACATGTCCAGGCTTATCTCCCTGAAATCCTGGGAAATGAGGGCGAGAAGGGTCTGAAGGTCCCTGTAGTGCTGGGATGACCTGCTGGCCAGCCCCTTGACGGTCATGGAAGCCCCGCGGGACCTTCCGAAGGCGGAGGCGCAGATCCATGCGGATGCCAGGGCCCAGTCGTTCTCCGTGGAGATCTCTCCGGGGGACGTATAGATCTGCCTTCCAGGGATTATGAAGCCCTGTTCGTCCTCCTCGATGGTGATCCCGAACTTTTTCAGGGTGCCGATGGTTATATCGATGAACGAGCGGTCGACGATGGGGGTGGAGAGGCCGATCCTGCTGTCCGAAAGGAGCAGGGGTAGGGCGAGCATCAGGGCGCTGATGAACTGGGAGCCCTCGTCCCCCCTGAATTCGTAGTATCCTCCCTCGAGCCTTCCCTGCATCTGAAGAGGAAGGGAGAAGCTGGTGAAGCTGACGCCTCTTATGGCCATCCTGCTGGTCAGTGGGAGCATGTGTCTTTTCAGCAGGGCGCTGCTCCCGCGGCAGCCTGCCTTCATGCCGAAGGCCGCGGCCAGGGCCATGGAGAACCTGGCGCTGGTGGCGCTGTTCTTAAAATCGAATATGGCCGTGGGGACGGGATTGTTTTTGGGGAAGGGCTCGATCACCAGATCCCCGTCGGACGTGCTCATGATCCTGCAGCCGAAGTTCTCAAGGCACGAGAGGGTGGTCCTTATATCTTCGCAGTCGGGCACGTTGGCGACTACGGTGGGCGTGCTGGGAAGAGCGGACGCGAAAAGTATCCTCTGGGCGTCTGCCTTGGAGGCCGGTGCGTTCAGTGTTCCGCTCAAAAGTGAAGGATATATCCTGATCATTTCATATCTCCGTAACGATTTATTATACATTCGGACCGCCCGTGCGTCAAATGATGTGAAATTCGTTTTATATCCCTGTCCATCTATCAATCAGGCGGCCTCTATGATATAATTACAACGAACTTTTCGTTCAGGAGGTATAAATGAAGATCGAAAACAGCGATAAGAAGTATTTAAAGCTTCTTGCAAGGGATTTTCCCACCGCCCAGGCGGCGTCCGCAGAGATCATAAACCTGATGGCGATCTCGAATCTTCCCAAAGGCACAGAGCACTTCTTAAGCGATATCCACGGCGAGTCCGAAGCATTCCGCCATATCCTGAAAAACGCTTCCGGGACCATAAAACTGCGCATCGACGAAGTATTCCCGGAGCTTCTCCCCGCAGAACGCAAGACCCTCGCGACCCTCGTTTATTATCCTGAGGAGAAGCTGGAGATCTTAAAAAGCGAATCCGACGACCTCAAGGGTCTTTATTCCTCGATCCTCTACAGGCTCATCAGGCTTCTCAGAAGAGTCTCATTCAAGTATACCAGATCCTTCGTAAGAAAGCAGATGCCCAAGGAATACGCCTACATCATGGAGGAGCTCCTCTACGGCTCCAACGATGAGGCCCTGGGCCGCGCCAACCACCGCAAGGACATCATCGATTCCATCATCGAGATCGGAGCCGCCGACGACTTCATCAAGGACCTCTGCGAGCTCATCTCCCATCTGGCCATCTACAAGCTCCACATCGTAGGAGACCTCTTCGACAGAGGCGCCGGCAGCGACAAGGTGGTCAATATGCTCAAGGAGTTCGGCAGGGTGGACATCCAGTGGGGCAACCACGACATCCTCTGGATGGGCGCCGCCGCGGGCAACAAGGCCTGCATCGCCAACGTCATCAGGATCTGCACCAGATACGACAACCTTCACACCCTCGAGGTGGGCTACGGCATCAGCTTAAGGCCTCTGGTCACCTTCGCACTGAAGACCTACGAGAACGATCCCTGCACCGATTTCAAGGCCGCGGTCACCAAGAAGGACGCCATGACCGATACCGACATGGACAGCCTCCGCAAGATCGGCAAGGCCATCGCCATCATGCAGTTCAAGCTGGAGGGCCAGCTGGTGGCGGAGCATCCCCACTACGATATGGAATATATCAGGCTCCTGGACAAGATCGACTACGAAAAGCACACCATCTGCATCGACGGAGTCGATTATCCCATGAGCAGCTGCAACTTCCCGACCATCGATCCCAAGGATCCCTACGCGCTGACTCCCGAAGAGGACGCGGTCATGGACAGGCTCCAGGCTGCCTTCCTCGAGAGCGAGCTGCTCCAGGACCACATCCGCTTCCTCTACGCTAAGGGCAGCATGTACAAGCTGGTCAACGGCAACCTGCTCTTCCACGGTGCGGTCCCCGTGACCAAGAACGGCGAGTTCGATCCCATCGAGACCGAGGACGGCCCCATGAGCGGAAAGCAGTGGTTCGACTACGCGGACAGGCTGGTCAGGGCCGGATATTTCGGATCCGCGGATCCGGACAGAAGAAAGAGGGGCGTAGACCTCTGCTGGTACCTCTGGTGCGGATACAAGTCCCCCCTGTTCGGAAAGAAGAAGATCACCACCTTCGAGCGTCTCTTCATCGATGACGAGAGCACCTGGAAGGAGGCCAAGAGCCCCTATTACAACCATATCGACGACGTCAGCTTCATCGAGAAGATCCTGGCTGAGTTCGGCGGCAACGTGGAGCACGGATCCATCATCAACGGCCACATCCCCGTGAAGAAGGGGAGCCAGCCCATCCACGCCGGCGGCAGGGCCCTGATCATCGACGGAGGCTTCGCCAAGGCATATCAGAAGACCACCGGCATCGCCGGGTATTCGCTGGTCCAGAACTCCTACGGCTTTATCCTTTCGGCCCACGAGCCCTTCGAATCCAAGGAGAAGGCCGTGATCGAGGAACTGGACATCCATTCCTCCCAGGTGGCAAGGGAGCAGGTCACCAATCGCATGCTCAACAAGGACACCGACGAGGGCAAGGAGATCCAGGAGCAGATCGACTGCCTGAAGATGCTCCTGGAGGCCTACCGCGAAGGTCTCATTACCCAGGGACAGTAGTTCCTTTCTATCAGTCACCCCAGCGCCTTCGCCTGCATCCGGCATGCGAAGGCCGTTCAAAATATTTCTCTGTATAAAAAGGAGGTAAAAATGCTCGTAATCAAAGGCGGAAAAGTGGTAACTGTCACCGGCGAGACCATCAACAACGGCGTCGTCGCGGTAGACAAGGGCAAGATCGTCTTCGTAGGCAAGGAGTTCGACGCTCCTTCCGACGCGAAGGTCATCAATGCCAGAGGAAAGTGGGTCACACCGGGTCTCATCGACGCTCACACCCACATCTCTAATTTCAACGATCTGAAGGATATGAACAGCCAGATCGACGGCAACGAGACCTCTGATCCCATCACTCCCCACGTCAGGGCGATAGACGCCGTATATCCCTTTGAGAATGGTATCACCCTTGCCAGGGCAGCCGGCTTCACCACCGTCTGCATCCTGCCCGGAAGCGCCAATCTGATCGGCGGCATCGGCCAGACCTTCAAGCTCAAGAAGGCCCAGTTCGTCAACGATATGGTCATGCCCGGCACCGAGGTCATGAAGTTCGCTCTGGGCGAGAACCCCAGGAACCGCTACGGCAAGCAGGGCAAGATGCCCTCCACCCGTATGGGCAGCGCCGCTCTCATGCGCAATACCCTCTATGACGCCAAGGTCTACTCCGACGCTCTGCTGGCAGCGGAGAAGGATCCCTCCAAGGCTCCCAAGCCCAACTTCAAGCTGGACGCCCTCGTACCCGTGGTCAGGGGCGAGATGAAGTGCCGCATGCACGCCCACAGGGCCGACGACATCGCCACCCACGTGAGGATCGCCGAGGAATTCGGACTCAAGTACAGCATCGAGCACTGCACCGAGGGCTGGATGATCCTGGACTTCCTCAAGGAGCACAACGTCACCGCGGTGGTCGGACCTCTCCTCATGGCAAGAAGCAAGTTCGAGATCTGGAACAGACGCCTTGATATGCCCGCGATGATGGAAGAAGCCGGCATCAACTTCATGCTCACCGCAGACAGCAACGGCGATACCCAGTATCTGCCAATCCACGTCGGTATGTGCATGGCCATGGGTCTTCCCGAAAAGGCAGCCTTCGAGGCAGTGACCATCCGTCCCGCCAAGTGGCTGGGAGTCGCCGACAGAGTCGGTTCCATCGAGGTCGGAAAGGACGCAGACCTTGCCATCTTCAACGGACATCCCTTCAACAACATGACCCGCTGCCAGTACACCATCATCGACGGCGAAGTCTATCAGAATTTCTAATATAGAAAAGCAGGACGGCGGGGCGTTATAAAGACGCCTTCCGCCGGATAACAGGAGGATAATATGCTCGTAATAAAGAACGGAAAAGTCGTGACCGTCACCGGCGAGACCATCAACAACGGAGTCGTCGCGGTGGACAAGGGCAAGATCGTCTTCGTCGGCAAGGAGTTCGACGCTCCCTCCGACGCCAAGGTCATCAACGCCAGAGGAAAGTACGTGACTCCGGGCCTCATCGACGCCCACACCCATATCTCCAACTTCGCCGATATGACCGACAGGAACAGCCAGATCGACGGCAATGAGATGTCCGATCCCATCACTCCCCAGGTCAGAGCCATCGACGCGGTCTATCCCTTTGAGAACGGCATCAAGCTGGCCAGAGCCGCCGGCTTCACCACCGTCTGCATCCTGCCCGGAAGCGCCAATCTGATCGGCGGTATCGGCCAGACCTTCAAGCTCAAGAAGGCCCAGTTCGTCGAGGACATGGTCATGCCCGGCACCGAAGTCATGAAGTTCGCACTGGGCGAGAACCCCAGAAGGGTATACGGAAGCAATGGCAAGATGCCTATGACCCGCATGGGCAACGCCGCTCTTATGCGCAACGCCCTCTATGACGCCAAGGTCTACTCCGACGCTCTGCTGGCAGCGGAGAAGGATCCCTCCAAGGCTCCCAAGCCCAACTTCAAGCTGGATGCGCTTGTGCCCGTAGTAAGGGGCGAGATGAAGTGCCGCATGCACGCCCACAGGGCCGACGATATCGCCACCCATGTGAGGATCGCAGAAGAGTTCGGGCTCAAGTACAGCATCGAGCACTGCACCGAAGGCTGGATGATCCTGGACTTCCTCAAGGAGCACAACGTCACCGCGGTCGTCGGACCTCTCACCATGAGCAGGGCCAAGTTCGAGATCTGGAACAGACGCCTCGACACCCCCGCCCAGATGGAGAAGGCAGGCATCAACTTCATGCTCACCGCCGACACCAACGGCGATACCCAGTATCTGCCCGTCCACGTCGGTATGTGCATGGGAGTCGGCCTGTCCGAGCAGGCTACCTTCGAGGCCGTGACCATCCGTCCCGCCAGGTGGCTGGGAGTCGCCGACAGAGTCGGTTCCATCGAAGTCGGAAAGGATGCTGACCTTGCCATCTTCACCGGTCATCCCTTCAGCAACTTCAGCCGCTGCCAGTACACCGTCATCGACGGAGAGGTCTATCAGAACTTCTAAAGCGGCGCTCCGCGGGCCTTCGAGCCTTAAAAAGCAATATAAAAGCGGTCCGGTCTATGAACTGACCCCAAAAGGTTAGACAAAACCGGGCATCGCAATTAAGCGACTTTAGAGGACTGAACTCTGTATTGTACAGGGCTCAGTCCTTTTAATTTGCCCTTGATGCGCTGATTGTTGTAATAGTCGATATATTTCTC
>JAFRQL010000223.1 GCA_017428655.1 Bacillota bacterium
CCCTTGAAAAGAATTACAGCGAATACCTGAGGAATATTGTCTAGGAAGATCTCAGCACCCGCCCCACAAAAATCATAAATATCATATAAAAAGGAGGATGCGCCCGCAGGCGTCCTCCTTTTTACGCGCAGTTCATGCTGCTATTTTACCGAGTAATGCTCGCTGTATATCCGGGACACTTCGGAAGTGAAGCTGCCGTCCTGCTCCCTGATGACGATCTGGGGCATGAACGTGAGACCCTTGCCGGCTCCCTTTATGCATTCCACCAGGATTATATTCGCGGCTTCTCCAAGCTTTGGGGCCACTGGGACGATCCTCTTGGGCTCGAGCCCCGCCCTTCTGGACGCTTCGAAAATGTCGGCCAGCCGCAGTGGCCTGTGCACCAGGCACAGCCTTCCGCCGGGCTTGAGCATCCTGGCCGATTCGCTGACGAAATCCTGAAGGGACGCGGTGCTCTCGTGCCTTGCCAGGGTCTGGGCGGTCTCACTGCCCGTCATCCCCCTGCCCTTTTCGATGTACGGCGGGTTGGATACCACGAGGTCCATGGTGCAGGCCTCTATATGGTCCGCCAGGCCCAGGATGTCGGTGTTGATGAACCTTATCCTTTCGGACAGTCCGTTGAGCTCCGCGCTCTCCACAGCCAGCCTGTAGGGCCCTTCCTGAAGCTCAGCTCCGGTGATGAAGGCCGGACGGTACTTGGCGTATAGGATCAATGAGACGGCCCCGTTCCCGCTGCCCAGCTCGCAGACCTGATCGGTCTCTTTTGCGCGGCAGAAATCAGCCAGCAGCACGGCGTCAACGCCGTAGCAGAACTGGCCGGGGTCCTGGATGAGCCTGAGCCCACCGAAACCGATCTCATCTATCCTGCGGTTCATCTTCGCTTTCCGACAGCCTTTCCGCCAGTTCCTCCTCGCTCAGGAAGGCTATCTCTTCGTCGGCGAGGTTCTCTCCCGGCTTTCTCCCTCTGCCCTTCTTCTTGGCGGGCTTGTTCTTGGCATCCTCTTTTCTTTCGGGCTTGTGCTTCTCCTGCCTGGTGATCTCCTCCTTGGAGTAGGTATAGTATTCGGTGGAGAGCTTCTCGGGCTTGTCCCCGTCCCTTTCCTCCAGGATCAGGCGGGTCTTGATCTTGTCGTTGAGGATGTTGATATCGCAGACAAGGGCCCTTCCGTCTCTGGTGGTGATCCTCTCACCGACCTCGGGCATGCCCTTGCGGGATTCGATGTAGTTGTCGTTCTCGTACTGCAGGCAGCACATGAGCCTGCCGCAGATCCCGGAGATCTTGATGGGATTGAGGGACAGGTTCTGGACCTTGGCCATCTTGATCGACACCGGGCCGAATTCGGGGAGCCAGCTGTGGCAGCAGAGATCCCTGCCGCAGCAGCCGATGCCGCCCATCATCTTGGTCTCGTCCCTGACGCCGATCTGCCTGAGCTCGATCCTCATGCGGAAGACCCCTGCCAGATCCTTGACCAGCTCGCGGAAATCGACCCTGCCCTCCGCGGTGAAATAGTAGATTATCTTGCTGTTGTCGAAGGTGTATTCCACATCGACCAGCTTCATGTCCAGGCCCCTGTTCTCGATCTTTTCCTGGCAGATGGCAAGAGCCCTGTCCTTCTTGGCCTCGTTCTCCCTGTTGCGCCTTTCGTCGTCGGCAGTCGCGATCCTGATGATCGGTTTGAGCGGGGATACGATGCTGCTCTCGTCCACCTCGATGAGATCCGAATAAAGAGTGCCGAACTCGATGCCCCTGACGGTCTCGACTATGACGTTGTCTCCTCCGTGGAGCTCTAGGCCTGCGGGATCGAAGTAGTAGATCCTTCCTGCGGATTTGAAGCGCACGCATGCGACTTTTATCATTTGAACCTCCTCATATGCGCAGACAAAGCTGCTTGAGAGTATATCCTGTATTGTGGTTCTGTCTTAGGCAGCGGCGGGCCTCCGAGCAGGCCTGCTCCGCCGCGGCTATCCTTGCCATGTCTGGCCCCTTGGACGCGGAGAGCCTCACGGCCTCCCTGAGAAGGACCTCCTCCAGAACGTCGATGAGTTCCAGGGCCATCAGCCTTCCGTCATCCCTGGCATCCAGGATGTCCTTAAGGGCGTCCCTTTTTTTATAGAACGGAGCGCCTTCGAAGATCATCCGGGCCAGATCTCTGGCCATCCTGACGATATCATCGGAAGCCTTCTTTTCGCCCTCCTCCAGCCAGTAGCAGCTGCAGCGGGACACTACCGTGGGCAGCATGGCGTCGGTGCTCTCCGCCAGGAGTATGAACACCACTCCTTCGGGAGGTTCCTCCAGGAGCTTCAGAAGCTTGTTCTGGGCCTGGGGATTCATCAGCTGGGAATCCTCTATGATGACGGCGTAATTGCGGCCGTAGGGGGCAAATCTGAGCCTCTCCTGCAGCTCCTCCACCTGTCCCACGGTGATGGACGCCCTGTCCTTTGGCTTTGACACCACTATGAGATCCTCGTGGTTGCCGTCCTCGAACTTTCTGCACGAAAGACACTTTCCGCAGGCGTCGCCGGCTCCCTCGGGACATAGGACCGCCTTGGCAAAGGCGAGGCCCAGCTCCCTGCGCATCTCGGCGCCGGAGCCCGCGAACATGAAGGCGTGGACCAGTCTTCCCCGCTCAAGGAGAGCGCAGAGCTGAAGACCTATGCTCCTGTTGTGGTCAAGCTCTCTCAAGGACATAGCGGTCAAAAGCCTCTCTTATATCCGACGCGATTTCGCCGACCGGTCTGTCGGCGTCGACGGTGACGAACCTTTGGGGATATATCAGACTGAGCTTTTTATACCCTTCGTAGACTGCCCTGTGGAAGGTCATGGCTTCGCTCTCCAGCCTGTCGGGCTCGCCCTCCTTCAGCACCCTCTGCTTCCCCTTTACGGGATCCAGATCGAGGAAGAATGTAAGATCCGGCTGAAGGTCCCTTACGGCGAACTCGTTGATGATCCTTACTCCGTCGCCGAGACCTCTTCCGTAGCCCTGGTAAGCGATGGAGGAATCCATGAAGCGGTCGCTCAGGACCATCTTCCCCTCTTCAAGAGCGGGCCTGATGATCTGCTCGACCAGCTGGGCCCGGGACGCGGCGTAAAGCAGAGCCTCCGCCACCGGAGACATCTCGCTGTTCTTTTTGTCGAGGATGATCTCTCTGATCTTTTCCGAGATGGCCGTTCCGCCCGGCTCCCTGACCGTGACGGCCTCCAGGCCCTTCTCTTTGCAGTATTCGGTGAGAAGCCTGATCTGGGTGGACTTTCCGCTGCCGTCAGGCCCCTCAAAGCTTATAAAGATCCCTCTTTTCAATGTCTGCCTCCCCGCTCCTTCATGTACTGGGCCTCAAAGCGGCGCCTTCTTTCGGCCTCGCGCCTTTCCTCGGCAGCTCTGGCTTTTTTGAGCTCCTGCCTCTCCCTGCTGCGCATGTTGATGTCGCTTATGAATCCGAACATGTCGGAAAAGCCCTTGATGCACATGACAAGGACCGGCAGGCACAGAAGCGCCATGAATATGTATTTGCCTGTATCGTACGAGATAGGCAGGTCCATCGTTTCTCCTCTTGATACCATCCGGGGTCCGCGGATGCCGGACCCGGAATATAGTCCTTAATAGTATACCACATATCATGCCTCAGGCAAACAAAAACTGCCACCCGTTCGTTGCGGACGGCAGAATATGGTCAAGGAAATATACGCGGTCAGTCAAGCTCCCTGTAAAGGAAGGTGACCACCGCGGCTCTGGGGCAGTTGACGCCCGGAGCGGTCACAAAGCCGGTATCCGAGAGCAGGCCATTCTCCTCCGCCCAGGCGGCAGCCTTTTCATACCAGCCGTCTTCACCTATACCGAGAGTGCGGTAGAGGAAGGTGATGATGTGGGCAGTGCTGCAGGTCCTGGAAGGCGCGAAGTGAGCTGCGTCGGTCCCGTCGGTGATGCCCTTTTCCACCGCCCAGAGCACCGGCTTGTAATAATACATGTCAGCCGCTACATCCTCAAAGGGGTTTTCGCTTCCTTCGGGCTCGGGACATCCCATCGCCCTCCAGAGGAAGGTCACCGCCTGGCCGCGGGTCACGGTCCTGTCCGGACCAAAGTGGCTGGCGTCGACTCCGTCTGTCACTCCGTTGTCGAAGGCCCACTTTACCGCGTCCGCGTACCAGCTGCCCGCAGGTACGTCGACGAACTGTCCTGCGGAGGGCGCCGGAGCAGGCTCAGAGGCCGGTGCGGCAGGCTGCGCGGGAGCGCTTCCGTAGTGGATCGTCACCTTCGAAAGATCAGGAAGGGTAGAGCCCTTCTCTATCCTGTTCCACTCTGCCTGGGTGCCGGCGTAATAGATATCACTAAGATACGGGCACTCATATATACCGTAGTCCTCGATCTTCGTAAGGCTCCCGGGAAGCGTTAAGCTCTTAAGTTCATTACACATGCTCAGTCCGTCCAAGACAGTCACTCCCTCCGGGACGGTCAGGGAACTCAAGCCGCAATTATTGAAGGCATTCTCTTCGATCCTGCTGACACCTTCAGGGATCGCGTACTCACCCGTTCTGCCCGGAGGAAAGACGAGCAGCTCCGTCCCGTCCTTTCTGAAGAGAACGCCGTCGATGTCCCTGTATACGGTATTGCCGGGATCGACGTTGATCCTTTCCATCGAATCGCACATATAAAAAACATCGGAAAGATTATACTTATCATCTTCCGGACCCATGTGGATCACGCTGGCGGGGATATCGATCTCTTTAAGGCCTCCGCAGCAGTAGAAGGCCATCGCACCGATGCTCGTGACTGTTTCGGGGATCCGTATGCTCCTGATCTTTCCCTGCCACATGAAAGCCTCATCCCCGATGGCCGTTACCCCGTCGGGGATCACGATATCGATGTCCGCGGGGCGTTCCTTAGACCAATCTTCCGGCGACATGCAAAGGATCAGCCTGTTGTCCACTATCACCAGACCGTTCTCGTCAGCCAGATGGGCATACTGTTCCTCCAGATAAAGACCGGCAGCAAATGACGGCTGCATAACGCCAAGGAGCAGAACAAGTGACAATAGTATCACAATGGTTCTTCTCATAGGATCTCCTCCCGATCAATCATGTAAAAAACTGCCACCGCGCTTAAAGTGGGTGGCAGTTGAAATGCTTCAGATGTTATCTTATCTTTCTGGCTTCGGTGTAGTAGCGCTTGTCGGAGGCATGGCCCATGGAGAAGGTCTTTCTGGGGACCACTCCGTCGGTCATGACGGTCTTGAAGAGCATGTCCTTGCCCATGGCGGGGAGCTTGAAGCCGATATTGCCGGGCTTGGAACCCAGTTCGTCGGTGACGTCGTCGCCGTGGATGTAGTCGATCTCGCAGGGGTTCTCCTTGATGTACTTGTCAAGGAAGTTCTGCAGAGTTCCGACCTCCAGCTGATACTTGGGGTTGGGGACGGTGATGAAGCCCTTGTGGCCTTCGTAGGTGTAGGCGATGACGTGGCCCTCGCCCTTGCCCTCGTGGGCGCCGGGATACTCGGCCTTGAATGCGGCCAGGAGCTTCTCGGGGTCTACTCCGAAGAGCACGCGGTGGATGGGCTCGAACTTGAGAGCGTCATCGTGGTTGTTTACCAGCTCGACCAGAGCGTAGCGGGAAGGCAGGTTCGCCCACTCGCTTTCGGGAGTGACGGCCTTCTGATCCTCGTAGCAGCGCTTTGCGGTGGCAAGGGAGTGGTTTCCGTCGCCGACTGCGAAGAGCAGCGGAGAGGCGTCTCTCATGCCGTACTTCTTTTCCATGCTGTCGGGGCTTGCGAGAACGGTGAGGGCGTCGGCTACTGCGTCGATCTGCTGCTCGTTGAGCAGGAAGCCCTTGATGTTTCCGCCGTTCTGCATCAGGTCGAAGTCATAGACCTTCTCCATTCCGCAGGATGCCGCGGTCAGAGGCTCGATGACGGTCTTTTCGGGATCGTCGATGAGGACCATGACGTGGGGCAGCTCGATGGGAGCGTTCTTGCGGACTCTTACTCTGGGCGGGATCCTCTCGAGGATGGTCCCTTCGGTAGCTCTGATGAGAGCGCCGGAGCCGGGAGTGAAGTCATACTGATCAAGATCGATCATGCCAACCAGACCGTGGCGGATGCTTCCGTCGGACTGGGTGCGCTCGATGTAGATCAGGCTCTCGGGATAGGTCTTGAAGACGCCCTTCTCCATGTACTCGTTCATGTGCTCATTGATCTTGGCGATCATTCCGTCCACGTCGGGGGAATTGAGGTATGACTCGGGAAGGATGAGCCTGAGAGTGGAAGGAGCGTCGCCTACCAGATCCTCCACCTGCTGCCAGTATTCCGGTTGGGAGGTGAACTGATCGCATGCGACTACCGACCACTTGGTCATATCGACGTCCTTGGGGAGCAGGATGTCTGCAGGATAGAAACCAAGCTTGGTGAACTTCTGATTCATATTAGTCTCCTAAGATTAGCAGGTCTTTGCGAAGGCTTCGATGATCTCGATCAGCTCGGCGCCGATGCCCTTCTGAGCTTCCTTGGTGCCGGAACCGATGTGCGGAGTGCAGGAAACATGGGGATGATTGACCAGCTCGGGGTTGGAGACGGACTCGGTCATATAGACGTCGAGGCCGGCAGCCATGACCTTGCCGCTGTTCAGTGCTTCGAGGAGAGCGGCTTCGTCGACGTTGGAACCTCTGGAGGTGTTGACGATGATGACGCCGTCCTTCATCTTGGCGATGTTCTCCTTGCTGATGAGAGCGCCGCCGTTTACTGCGGGTGCGTGTACGCTGATGACGTCAGCCTGTGCGAGCAGCTCGTCCATCTCGACGTACTTCATTCCGAGCTTCTCTTCGATGCCGGGAACGTGATAGATATCGAATGCGATGACGTTCATGCCGAAGGCCTTGGCGATCTCACCGAGCCTCTGACCGATGCGGCCGAAGCCTACGATGCCGAGGGTCTTTCCCCTGAGCTCGATGCCCTTGGAATAGGCCTTCTTCTCCCACTGGCCCTGACGCATGGTGTAGCCGGAGATGGAGATGTTCCTGGCGCAGGAGAGGATGTGGCCCATGGCCAGCTCTGCTACTGCGTTCTGAGCGGACTTCGGAGTGTTCTTGACCTGGAAACCGCACTGGGTTGCGTAGGGAACGTCGATGCTGTCGAGGCCGACGCCTGCGCGGATGATCATCTTCAGGCGGCTGCCCTTGACTGCATCCAGAAGTGCGTGATCCTTGAGCTTGGTGGCGCTGCGGACTACGACCACGTCGAAATCCTTGAGGGCTTCTGCCAGCTCTGCGGGCTCATAGAACTTTTCTACTACTTCGAATCCGTCTTCCTGGAACTTCTTTACTGCGGAAGCATCGATTCCGTCGGTTGCGAGAATGCGCATTGTTGAATTATCTCCTTTTTCTTTAAATACAGAGTTATATGCTTACTGAGCGTGCTCTTCTTCGAACTTCTTCATGAAGGCAACGAGTGCTTCTACGCCGTCCTTGGGCATAGCGTTGTAGATGGAGGCGCGGAGGCCGCCGACGCTCTTGTGGCCCTTGAGGTTGTCGAAACCGACAGCGACGGATTCCTTGACGAACTCGGCATCCAGTTCCTTGGAGGGAGTGGTGAAGGGAACGTTCATGAGGGAACGGTCTTCCTTGGCTACGACAGCGGTGTAGAACTTGCTGTTGTCGAGGTAATCATAGAGGACCTTGGCCTTCTCTTCGTTCTTCTTGTTCATGGCTTCGAGGCCGCCGTTGTTCAGCAGATACTTGAAGACCTTGCCGCAGCAGTAGATAGCCCAGCAGTTGGGGGTGTTGTACATGGAGTCGGCGTCAGCGTGGGTCTTGTAGCTGAGGTAGATCGGGCACTTGGGATCCAGGTCATCACGGAGGAGATCTTCACGGATGATGACGACGGCCATGCCTGCGGGGCCTACGTTCTTCTGTACGCCTGCCCAGATGAGACCGTAATCGCTAACGTTGCAGGGTCTGGAGAGGAACATGGAAGACTGGTCGGATACGAGGATGTGGCCCTTGGTGTTGGGCAGCTTATGCCAGGTAGTTCCGTTGATGGTCTCGTTCTCGCAGATATAGACATAATCGGTGTTCTCGGGGATGTCCAGATCGGAGCAGTCGGGGATATAAGAGAAGTTCTTGTCCTTGGAGGAAGCGACGATATGTACATCGCCATACTTCTTGGCCTCAGCGATGGCCTTCTTGGACCAGGAACCGGTCTCGACGTAGCATGCAACGCCGTTCTTCATCAGGTTGATGGGTACCATAGCGAACTGGAGGGTGCCGCCGCCCTGTACGAAGAGGACCTTGTAGTTGTCGGGGATGTTCATCAGCTTGCGGAGATCTGCTTCTGCCTGAGCTGCGATGTCGATGAAGACCTTGGAACGGTGGCTCATCTCCATGAC
>JAFRQL010000224.1 GCA_017428655.1 Bacillota bacterium
CTCGAACCGACAGCCTATCGGTTAACAGCCGAGTGCTCCGCCATTGAGCTACTCCGGAACGTGTGTCTTCTTTCGACGACGCTATTTAATATACAACTCCCTCTTAGTATTGTCAAGCATTATTTTCATTTCGCGGACAAAATCCTGTTATGCGTCATAAGGATGCCACCAGCTGGAGCCTGCAGCCCAGCCTGTCCAGGGAAACGAGGTTGTACTCGACGCCCTCGAAGCTTCCCAAAGGCCCGTTCCCGAAGGCCTTCTCGCTGTGAAGATGACCGTAGACCGCCCTCTTCACACCGGCCTCCCTGAAAAGATCGGTGAAGCCGGTCGGCTGCTTGTCGGGAGCGGTAGGAGAAAAATGTGTCATCCCGATGATCATCATCTCCCTCGGATCGAGGCCCTTTGCGCCGCACTTCTTTTTCATGTCGTCTATGGACATGCCGACCCTGAGGAGCTCCCTTTCGTAGATCTTCCTGTCGTCCTCGGAGAAATTCTGGTCCCCGGGGCAGATCCAGCCTCTGGAGCCGATGACCGCAAAGCGCCCTCCCTCATCCACATATGAATCGTTCTGAAGAAACTCTATGGTATCGAACAGTCCCCTCATCTTGGCCATGCTGGACCACCAGAGGTCGTGGTTCCCCCTGAGCAGCAGTTTTCTACCGGGCAGATGATCGATCCAGGCCAGATCGGGCAGAGCCTCCTCAAGATGCATTGCCCAGCTGATATCCCCGGGAACGAGGATAAGGTCATCGCTGCATGCGACCCTGGTCCAGTTCTCCCTAAGCCTTTCTTCGTAACCGCTCCAGGCCGGACCGAAGACGTCCATGGGCTTGTCTATGGTCTCCCCGAAGGAGAGATGGGTGTCCGCTATGGCAAAAATGTTCATTCGATCCTTTCCCTGTCCGGATCCTGCAGGCTCTGGACGTCCTTGAGTGAGCGCTGGATCATCCTGGTCCTGGTGCCGACCAGCTTGTCCAGCTCCTTGTTCGCCTGATCCAGCCTGTTCTGGGCGGAGGCCAGAACCTCGGCGAACTTGTCGAATTCGGTCTTCACGTTGCCCAGCACCTGCCAGACCCTTCCCGCGTTCTTTCTGATGGCCAGGGTCCTGAAGCCCATCTGAAGGCTGTTGAGCAGCGCCGCCATGGTAGAGGGCCCCGCGATCATCACGTGCCAGTCCCGCTGGACCTCTTCCATCATGCCCAGGTTCACCACCTCGGCGTATAGGCCCTCAAAGGGCAGGAACATGACCGCGAATTCCGTGGAATACGGTGGGCAGATATACTTTTCGCTGATGTCTCTGGCGGCCTTTCTTACCGCGTAGACCAGCTGCCTTCTTGCTTCCGACACCGCCTGGGGATCCCCGCTCTGGGACGCGTCCATGAGATTGGAATAGGCGTCGCCGGGGAACTTGGCGTCGATGGGAAGAAGGATGGGCTGAGCGCCGTCTCCCGGCATCCTGACTGCGTACTCCACCCTTTCCGCCCTGGCGGGATCGATCCTGGTGTTCTCAAGATACTGGTCCGGGGACAGGATCTGCTCCAGGATCGCCTTGAGCTGGATCTCTCCCATAATTCCGCGGGTCTTGACGTTGGAGAGGACCTTCTTGAGATCTCCGACCCCCTGGGCAAGGCCCTGCATCTCGCCCAGGCCCTTGTAGACCTGATCGAGGCTCTCCCTGACGCTGGCAAAGGACCTGCCTAGCCTTTCGTCCAGGCTCTGCTGAAGCTTTTCATCCACGGTCATCCGCATCTTGTCCAGCTGCTCGGTGTTCTCCGTCCTCAGGGCCGTGATCTGGCCCTGAAGAGAGGATCTGAGAGCTTCAAGCCTGGCCTCTTCCCTGGCTGCCCGGTCTTCGATGGCCCTGCTTTGAGCCTCCAGCCCTCTTTGGACCGCCTGGATGGTCTCCTGCCTGCTCTCCAGGATGTCCCTTCTGGTCTCTTCTATGTCGTCGGCCAGGGCCGCGCCGCCAGTGGAGACCGCTTCCAGGGCCTTCTCAAGGCTCTTCTGCATCCGGGCCAGCCTCTTTCGCATCTTCCTTGCGGAGACCATCGAAAAGACCGCTCCCGCGATGGATACCGCGGCGACAACTATTACAACTACTAAAAGGTATGTGTATTCCGTCATTCCGTTACAGCGCAGGGCTCCTCTGCCCTGCATTACTTGATAACCTTCCCTTTTTAAGGTATCATATCCCAAAGGGAAAGGGGAAGGATATGAGATATCATTTCTTACACGGACATTATACCAGAATGATATGTACTTTTTTCTGGACTTTGACGATCTGTTTCCTCATTTTTTCGCAAAACTGCTTCGCATCGGGGGTAAACGGCAGCTTCAGGCTGGATGAATACAATTTCGTCCCCCTGCTCTACAAGGGCGAGGAGACCGGCTATCAGGCCTGCACCATCAAGGGCAGCGCCTACGTTCCCGTTGAAGCCCTGGAGGAATTCGGGGACTGCAGCGCCTTCACCCTGGACGGCGAGGCCCACAGGGCTGTCTTCACCCCCGCCGACATGAACGTCCTCCTTGGAGACGATGAGACCACCGACTTTATAAAACGATACGCCGGCAGCTGCTATCTGGGCTACAAGACCATCTACGGCAAAGACTATATATCCCTCAACGTCATGAAGGACTTTACCGGCATCACCTATACCACCGACGGCACCTCGGGCCTTTCCAACGACGACGTCACCGACATCACCTACGTGGACCTGGACAGACTCACCGAGACCCACCGCATGGGACAGACGGTCAGAAATACCATCGGCGCCGGATCCCTATTCTCTTCGTCTGAGGAGGAAGTCCCCATCAAAAGCGGAAGGCAGGTCTACATCCTCGGGGAGAGCGCCAGCTTTTACAAGATAAGGACCACCGGCGGCCAGGTCTGCTACGTGAACAAAGAGGATATCGAAGAGACTGATGACCATGCCCCCGAATACGATTATTCCTTCATGCCCCTTCAAAAGGAGCCCTACGACAGGAAGATCAACCTGGTCTGGACCTCTCCCAACAGCGCCGGAGTCAGCTCCCTCGCCCCGGATCCCACCGGCATCGACGTGGTTTCCCCGGTGTGGCTCAACCAGATCGTGGAAGGCGACGGCAATATCAACAGCTTCGTCGACCGGGGCTACTCAGACCTCTGCCACGAGAGGGGCATGAAGGTCTGGATCACCCTGAACAACGACATGACCACCACCGGATCCACCAATTACACTACCAAGGTCCTGGAGGACGACGGGCTGAGGAGGAAGACCGTCGCCCAGTACCTGTTCTACGCCATGATAGGAGGAGCCGACGGCCTCTGCATCGATTACGAGGATGTGAGGAGCTCCGACGGCCCCGCCCTGGCCCTCTTTACCGAAGAACTGGCCTACTACTGCGGAAGGCTCGGCCTCTATATCACCTCCGCGGTCTATTCACCCATGCCGGGCAACGAGCAGATCTATCAATACGCCAGGATAGGCGAATGCCTGGACTACATCTGCGTCATGTCCTACGATTACCATTACAACGGGAGCCCCGATGCCGGCTCGGTGTCGCCGATCCCCTTCTACAGGGAGATGATCGAGAAGATGTCCGGGTACTGCGAGCCTGAGAAGCTCATCATGGGCATCCCCTTCTACACCAGGATCTGGAAGGTCGGAGAAAACGACAGGAACCTGGGAGCTCTGGCCGTTATCATGTCCACCGCAAGGGACAGGGTCACCAAGAACAACGCGCAGATAGAATGGAGCGATGAGGACGGCCAGTACGTCGCCCTCTGGCAGGAGAACGGCGACAATTATAAATGCTGGCTGGAGGACGAAAGGTCCATCGCACAGAAGATCAGGTGCATCTACGAATACGGGCTCTCGGGCAGCTGCTGCTGGAGATACGGTCAGCAGGAGAACGGCATAATGGACATGTTCGAGGACGTCTACCATCAGGACGGATCCTGGGAGGATCACGAGACTGATTATTAGCAGGAAGGCTTTGATCATCGCGGTCTTGACATAATATAGCTTACGTAAACAGCAGCTCCGGGCATCCCGAAGCTGCTGTTTTTTATTAGAGTTAGGCGGTGCCCAGCTCAAGAAGGAACGAACTGGTGAAATCAAGCATCTGATACCTGTCGGTCAGCCTGTTCATCTTTACGGACCGGAACTGGTCCAGGAGCCTGTGAGCTTCGTGCCTGAAGGCCTCCGGAGCGTTTTTTGAGACCGCTGTGGATACCCCTTCCAGTTCGGGGATCATGAGGCGTCCTCCTTTCGAGTTCCTGCCGTCTTTTTTTTACAGGATACAGGGCCCTGTCCAACAAATGTCAAACAAAAACTCAGTTTGTTTGGTGATCCGGGCATTTTCTACGGGCCGGAAGACCGCTGCCTGATGCGGGACCTCCAAACTTGATCCGCAAAAACCTAAAAAACGCCGCGTCCGAAACAGTTCGGACGCGGCATCGTGTTTTTTATACGCGCTATGCGGTATCAGTCATCCGGGATCGTGAAGGACTCTGAATACGCCCACTGACCGGTGAACAGATCGTGAACCGCGAAGCGGTAGACCCCGGAGCCGCACCGGGTTTTCATCAAGCTGGCTGCAGCATAATCACTATACGTAATACGAGGCCACACCTGGGTCGTGAAGACCGAGAGCGATCCGGTAGAGTAGTCCTTATCGAGAGTCCCACCAAAGATCGGCACCTCGGTCCATGCTCCCCCGTATTGCTGGATATGGACTTCGTACTTCCA
>JAFRQL010000225.1 GCA_017428655.1 Bacillota bacterium
AGTGTAATTGAAAGTGCGAAGGAAGTATCCCAAATTGTCAAAACTTTGGTAGAAGAGCGCATCAGGCAAGGAAAGACCCAGCAGGATCTTGCAGAGAAGTGCGGGCTGAAGCAATCTGCAATAGCGCGGATGGAATCGCTTCAAGCCATACCAAGACTGGATACTGTATTGAGAGTTGCAAGAGGCCTGGGCGTTTCTTTTGTTTTAGAGAGCCCTGAGTTTAAGGCAGGGATATCAGATAGCGTGATCAATCTGAGTGATTATAGATGGAATCCTGCAAATGCTATGGGATATTTTAAGGGGGAATATCATTATGGAGTCCTTGGTTAATTTTCAGTTAATAACAAACGAGATAAGTGTTAAGAATAATAATCTTCCTGCGGGAAGTTTTACACTTTCCCCCAAGATTTCCAGAAGTATTAACAAGCATGACGAGCGCCATTATTCGGTTCAGCTTGTTTTAGATGTTAGCAATACTTCTGAAGCTCCTTTCCCTGTAAACATAAAGGTGGATTTAATTGGATTGTTTGAAATAGAAAAAATGCCAGAGGAAGGAATCAATGATTTCTTGAGGTATCAAGCAGTTCAAATAATGTTCCCTTACATACGCTCGATGGTCTCGGCTGTCACTGCGACAGCAAATATGGTTCCTGTTGTATTGCCTATTATCGATGTAAGAAATCTGTTTCCTGATGATCAGTAAAATCGCTCATCTGACTCCCTTTCCCCTCCGGTCACCTGTGCTGGAGGGGTTTTTATACCTCAGAGATACAGCTATTTGTGCAGAGTTTTTGTGCAGAATTTTTGCGAAAAAAGCCTAAAAGTTTCTGCACAAAACTAAAAGTTTCTAAAAGTTGCTGATGCCGAGAAGCCTTGAAATTGCAATGAAAACCCCGCAATCGTTGAAATTGCAGGGTTTCTGATTTGGTGAAGGCGGTGAGAGTCGAACTCACGTCCGAAAGCACGTCCACAAGGCTTTCTCCGAGCGCAGCTGATGGTTTATATTTCGATGCTCCGGCCGTCCGTCAGCAGACTGAGGGAGCCTCTATCCCGTAGCTCTCGCAGGTACCGGGAGATCCCTGCGGGTTTTCCTGCATGGTCGACGCCGGTGACGGAGCCTGCAGGCGAACTCCGGCCGGCGCGCAGGGCTGACTAAGCAGCGAATGCGAGTCTGTTATTGTTTCTGTCGTTTCTTTTTAAACGGGTCCCATTTTAACGCAGCTAAGACCGACTGCGGCTCGCTTACCCGGCTTCAGCACCCCCGTCGAAACCTTTACGCCCCCATGAGGATGCACCGCCATGGTGCAGATAATATGATACCACGCGGGCGGCCAAAGTAAAGTTAAGATAGTGTTACAGAGGGGGATCATACCGGCCGAAGGCTGTCCCGCGGTGCGAGCAGGGATGATCTCTGCAAAGAATGATGCTATCTCAGGATATGTTTTTCGCGTCCGCCGTTTTCAAGCCTGCCTTTTTCTGCTAAAATGTACTCGCGCCGTCCTGACGCGCCTGGGGGCCGGTCCCCGAAGGGCATGGGCAGGCGCCGAAAGGAGAACGATATGAAAGATCTTAAGATATTCCAGGCCCAGCTCAAGGTCATCACCGAGTTCGGTCCCGCCTTCGAGCAGGTCGAAGACTACTGCAGGCAGGCGGTGGACGCCGGGGCGGACATGCTCTGCCTCCCCGAGATGTTCTGCTGCCCCTATGAGACTTCCAACTTCCCGGTATACGCCCAGCCCGACGGCGGGGAGATGGTGAAGAAGGCTTCCGAGCTTGCCGCGAAGTACGGCATCTACATATCCGCCGGGTCCGTCCCCGAATCCGACGAAGAGGGCAGGGTCTACAACACCGCCTACGTCTTCGGCAGGAAGGGCGAACGCCTGGCCAAGCACCGCAAGATGCACCTCTTCGACATCGACGTCAAGGGCGGCCAGAGGTTCAAGGAATCCGACACCCTGACCGCTGGCAGCGAGGTCACGGTCTTCGATACCGAGTTCGGAAAGATGGGCCTCTGCATCTGCTACGACATCAGGTTCCCCGAGCTGGTCAGGCTCATGAGCCTAAAGGGCGCAAGGGTCATCCTCTGCCCCGCGGCGTTCAACACCACCACCGGGCCGAGGCACTGGGAGCTCTGCCACCGCGCCCAGGCAATGTTCAGTCAGGTCTTCATGGTCGCCACCTCGCCCTGCCTCAATATGGAGAGCTCGTATCACGCCTGGGGCCACAGCATCGTCGTGGATCCCTGGGGCATGACCATCGCCCAGATGGACGAAATAGAGGGCGTCCAGATCACCGAGCTGGACATGAGCTCCGTCGACGCGGCCAGGGAGCAGATCCCTCTGCTCAGGCAGCGCAGGACCGATATCTACAGGCTCGAGGAGATCTAAGACAGGATGGAAAGACAGGACGAAGGCCTTGCCTTCATGCTCAGATACGAGAACGTCGCCTGGTACGAGGACGGCGCGGTCAGGATCCTGGACCGCCGCATATATCCGGCGAAGACCGAATTCGTGACCTGCAGGACCCATCAGGAGGTCGCTAAGGCTATCAAGGACATGGTGACCCAGAGCGCCGGACCCTATACCGCCGCGCCCATGGGCATGGCTCTTGCCGCTTATGAATGCCGGGATATGAAGGAAGCGGAGCAGGCCGCATATCTTGAAAAGGCCGCGGATACCATCGCCCACGCGAGGCCCACCACCGCAAAGCGCATGGAGATCGTCTGCGGCGAGGCTCTGAAAGCGGCGAAAAAGGCCAAATCGGAAGGCCGGGACGCTTCCCTTGCTATCAGGGACAGGGTCGTCGAGATGAACAACGAGCGGTATGCCCAGATCGCAAGGATCGGGGTCCATCTGGCCGGAAAATTCCCGGAAGGCGGCACCGTCATGACCCACTGCTTCGCTGAGACCATCATCGGCATGATGCTCAGGGAATGCAGAAGGCAGGGAAAGACCATAAGGCTTTTCTGTCCGGAGACCAGGCCCTTCTTTCAGGGCGCCCGCCTCACCGCCACCTGCTGCAGGGACATGGGCTTTGACGTCACCGTCATCACGGACAACATGGCGGCCTTCGTCATGCAGAAGGAGAAGGTGGACGTGTTCACTACGGCCGCGGACGCCATCTGCTGCGACGGCCACGTGGTCAACAAGGTCGGGACCTTCCAGAACGCCATAAGCGCCAAATATCTGGGGATCCCCTATTACGCCACCGGAGCTCCCGATCCCGGGCATCCGACGGTGGATACGGTCACCATCGAGATGAGAGACCCCGAGGAGAGCCTGATGGCCATGGGCGTAAGGACCGCGGCGGAAGGTGTCAGGGGCTATTATCCCGCCTTCGATATAACTCCTCCGGAGTTGGTCACCGGAGTCGTGACCGATCTGGGCATATATTCCCCATTTGCTCTGGCGGATTATTTCAAGGCCGCAGGAGAAGGCAGAAACAGGGTAGTGGTCTAGCCTTCGCAGGGCCGCTACGGTTAATAAAAGCATGAAAAAACGGCAGGATGAGGCAAAGCGCCTTGGTCCTGCCGTTTTGATATCTTGCTGCTCTGCGGTCCCGGTTATGCCCTGAGCTCCTGCCAGAGGCTGCCGTCGGCGTCGCTGGGCATGTCCCAGTCCCCTCTGGGGGAGAGGCTGAGCCCCGTAAGGTTAGGCCCCTCGGGGGAGCAGTTCCGCTTGAACTGCTGGCTGAAGAAACGGCGCATGAAGGTTTTGAGCCACTTGGCGACGGTCTCCCTGTCGTAGGAGCCCGCGAAGGCCTTTTCCGTCAGATCCAGGATCTCGTCCGGGTCCTCGCCCCTTAAGGTATGGAAGAGGAAAAGGTCGTGGAGCTCGTAGGGGCCTACTTTGTCTTCGGTGATCTGGGCGATCTGGCCCTTCTCGTCGGTGGGAAGGAGCTCCGGCGAGACTGGAGTGTCCAGCACGTCCAGAAGACAGGCCGCCAGCTTCTTCGCGTCCTTATCCGGGCTGAAGCGCGACGTCCCGTCAAGGAGGGCTTCAGCCGCCGCCCTTATGGTCCCCTTGACCAGGCCCTTGGTCAGACTGCAGTTGACCGAGTACATGGCCATGTGGTCGCCGTTGTAGGTGCACCAGCCGAGGGCCGCCTCGGACATGTCTCCGGTGCCCACCACCAGGCCTCCGTCCCTGTTGGCCAGATCCATCAGGATCTGGGTCCTTTCCCTTGCCTGAGCGTTCTCGTAGGTGACGTCGTGAAGCTCCAGATCCTGGCCTATGTCCTTAAAGTGCTGAAGGACCGCCGGCCCGATGGGGATCTCCCTGATCTCGCAGCCCAGGGCCTCCATCATTGCGTAGGCGTTGCCCTTGGTCCTGGAGCTGGTGCCGAAGCCCGGCATGGTCACGGCCAGGACTTCCGAGGAAGGCTTTCCCAAAAGCTCCATGGCTCTTGCGGAAGCAAGGAGGGCGAGGGTGGAGTCGGAACCGCCGCTGACGCCTACGATGGCCTTCTGAGAGTAGGATCTCTGAAGCCTTTCGGCGAGGGCTGCAGCCTGCATCTCGAGGATCTCCAGGCAGTATTCCCTTGCGTCGTCCTTTCCCAGGGGCATGAACGGGTCCTTATCGGAGAACTCGAAGGGTTTTCCGGCCGGAAGGACGCTTTCGGCGCCGGTCCCGAGAGCCGCGAAGGCTCTGCTTCCTTCCCTTGCCAGGGCGGGGGACGAAACCAGGATCCTGCCGTTCTCAGCGATGATGCACTGTCCGCCATAGATGGCGCCTGTGGTGCTCTCCCAGGGACCCGAGCCCGCGTAGATCACCCTGCAGCCGGTCTTCTCGCTGAGCTCCGCCATCCTTAAGGGGAGCATCCTTCCGTCTCCGGCCTTCATGGGCGACGCGTCCATCAGAACGATCTCGTCCTTTTCGTAGATCTTATATGTGTCAGGTACTTGACAATTGCCAAAAAATACCATAAAGTCAAGAAGGGGAGTATCCACGGGGCCAGCCTCGACGGTCCTGACCTTTCCCTTGTGGATGATCAGGGCCCTGTGGCCGGCAGCCTCGGGATCGCAGACGCCCGTCACTATGACCGCGTCCAGATCCGCCGTCTCCCTTGCCAGAAGCTCCACCGCCTCCGCCGCTGCTCTTTTGAGCCTCTGGGAGCGGATCAGGTCTCCGCAGGTGGAACCGGTAAGGCTCATCGCGGGGAAAACGATAAGATTGCAGCCCTTTTCAGCGGCCTTGCGGGCCTCTTCTGCCTGGATATTCGCGTTCCTGATCGGGTTTGCCAGGAACAGTCTGGGGCTCAGCGCCGCAGCTTTGATACCGGTATCGCTCATTGTCATCACCTCCATCATGGGCTCGATACTACTCAAAAAATTAAAGCACAAAACCGGCCCTTCCGCAATACGAAAGCGGGCAAAAACCTCCCGCTAAGGATCCGGACGCATGCCTTTTGCCTGCTCCTGAGGACACAAAACCATTCCAAACGGCCCGTCCTCAGTGTATAATCAGTTATCCGAAAACGATACTATCACAGGAGAACCAACTTAAAGATGAGCAAACAGTTTTACATATCAGACCTTCAGACCGGAGACAACCTCACCGAATTCTTCATGGCCAAAGCCCTGAGTCTCAAGACCGGAGGCAACGGCAAGCTCTACCTGGACGTGACCCTGGGGGACAGCACCGGCGAGATCAACGGCAAGAAGTGGGACGTCTCCGAGGCCGAATCCGCCGAGTTCAGCAGGATCGCCGACGGCGACCTGATCAAGGTGAGGGGCCAGGTCACCGAGTGGAACGGGATCAAGCAGCTGAGGATCGGTAAGCTGCGCAAGTACGATCCCCAGACCGACCAGCTGGACGACATGAACGACTACATCAAGGCCGCCCCCGAGGCCCCCGAGGCCATGTACCAGTACATCCTGGCCAAGGCAATAAGCATCGGCGACGAGGAGCTCAAGTCCATGGCGGTGAAGTTCCTGCGGGACAACAAGCAGAAGCTCATGTATTATCCCGCCGCCATGCGCAACCATCACGCCGAGCTGGCGGGGCTCCTCTACCACATCAAGCGGATGCTGATGATGGGCGAAAAGGCCTGCGATGTCTATACATTCCTCAAGAAGGACTGGGTGGTCTGTGGGGTGATCCTCCACGACATGGAAAAGCTCAACGAGCTGGAATCCAACGAGCTGGGGGTCTCCCCCGGCTACAGCTTCGAGGGCAAGATGCTGGGCCACATCGCCCAGGGCGTCAAGGCAGTGGAGAAGATGGCGGACGAGCTGGGGGTCAGCGAAGAAAAGAAGATCATGCTCGAGCACATGATCCTCTCCCATCACTACGAGCCCGAGTTCGGAAGCCCTCTCAAGCCTCTCTTCCCCGAGGCGGAGCTTCTCCATTACCTGGACATGACCGACGCCAAGCTCTTCGATTTCGAGGACGCTCTGGCTTCGGTAAAGCCCGGCGAGTTCTCCGAGCGGGTCCGCACCCTTGACGGCCGCATGCTCTACAAGCCAACCTTCTCCGAGAAATAGCGGAAAGACCGGCCGATGAAGGAAGCCTTTGAAGGTACAGTAGAAAAGATAATATTCCAGAACGGGGAGAACGGTTATTCGGTCTTCTCTTTCTCATGCTCCGCCGGCAGGATCACCGCCGCGGGGGTCCTGCCCGGAGCGTCCAGGGGAAGGCGCTACGAGCTGGAGGGGGAGTTCAGAGACCATCCCCGGTTCGGCAGGCAGTTTGCCTTCACGTTCTTTAAGGAGATCTCCCCGGACAGCGCGGATTCCATGGCGTCTTTCCTGGGCAGCGGCGTCATCAAGGGTGTCGGTCCCGCCCTTGCCGAGATCATCGTCAGGTATTTCGGAAAGGACACCGCGGACGTCATCATGTCCCATCCGGAGAGGCTCACCGAGGTCCCCGGCATAGGGAGAAAGAAGGCCGCCGCCATAACCGAAGGCTACCGCGAGCACAAGAGCTACGCGGATCTTGTCATGGCCCTGTCGCCCTACGGCATCAGCACCTCGGTCTGCATGAGGCTCTTTCGCACATACGGAGCCCAGGCCGCGGAGGTCGTAAGGCAGGACCCGTACAGGCTGGCCGAGGAGGCCGAGGGCTTCGGGTTCCAGAAGGCGGACGCCATCGCCATGCAGATGGGCATGGCTCCGGATGATCCCAAGAGGATCAGGAGCGCGGTGATCTTCGCTCTCAACTCCCTGAGCGACAGCGGCAGCACCTTCGCAAAGGAGGACGAGTTCACCGAGGATCTGGCGTCCAGGCTGGACGTGAGCCGGGAGGCCGTGTCCTCAGGCATCTACGACCTGATAATGGACGGACTGGTAGTCAAGGAGAAGCTGGGCGGCTCCGCCATACTGATGCACTGGTACCTCCACGAGCTGGAGCAGCAGGCCGCGGGAAAGCTCTTCGCCCTCGCCCACGCGCCCCTTCCCCATATCAGCGGCAGCGCGGATTATCTCATCAAAAAGAGCGAGAAGGAGACCGGGATCAGCCTTTCCGAAAGGCAGAAGCAGGCCGTGGTCTCGTCCCTTCAGAACGGGGTCTCGGTGATCACCGGAGGTCCCGGAACGGGCAAGACCACCATCATCAACATGCTCCTGGCGGTCCTTGAGGGGACCGGCATCAAGACCCTTCTTGCGGCGCCCACGGGAAGGGCGGCCAAGCGGATGAGCCAGGCGACGGGCCACAGCGCCTCCACCATCCACCGGCTCCTGGAGGCAGCGTACATCGAAGGCGAGGACAGGATGCGGTTCATGAAGGATGAGGACGATCCTCTGGACTGCGGCTGCCTCATCGTCGACGAGATGTCCATGGTGGACCTGGTCCTTCTCTCCGCCATGCTGGCCGCCGTAAAACCGGGCACCAGGCTGATCATGGTGGGAGACGCCGATCAGCTGCCCTCGGTGGGGCCGGGAAGCGTCCTTAAGGACATAATCGGCAGCGACACGATCCACTCCATCAGGCTCACCGAGATTTTCCGCCAGGCCAGCGAGAGCGCGATCATAACCAACGCCCACGCGGTCAACAGGGGCGAATATCCGGTCTTCAACGAGAAGAACAGCGATTTCTTCTTCATGGAGAAGGCGGACCAAAGAGAGGCTCTGGAACTTATAAAGGAACTCTGCTCAAGGAGGCTCCCCGCGTTCTACAGCGAGCTGGATCCCTTCTCGGACATCCAGGTGCTGACGCCGACCAAGAAGGAACTGCTGGGCAGCAGGAACCTCAACCGGGAGCTTCAGGCCGTCCTGAATCCCCCCTCCGACGCCAAGAAAGAGATCACCTTCGGCGCCGTCTCCTTCAGGGAGGGGGACAAGGTGATCCAGACCAAGAATGATTATTCTCTCGACTGGATAAGCATGAAGGACATGCAGACCGGCCAGGGGGTATTCAACGGCGACATCGGGATCGTCCGCTCCATCGACAAGGAGACGGGAAAGCTCACCGTGATCTTCGACGACGAGAGGCTGGTGAACTACGATATATCCAACGCCGACGAGCTGGACATGGCCTATGCCCTGACCGTCCACAAGAGCCAGGGCTGCGAATTCCCTGTGGTGGTCATGCCCGTGTCGGTGTTCATGCCCTTCCTTACCACCAGAAATCTCTTCTACACCGCCATCACCAGGGCAAAGCAGGCCGTCGTTTTAGTCGGACGCTCCAGGATCTGCTACGCCATGGTGGACAACAATTCGGTGGAAGAGAGAAACAGCGGCCTGGGCCTTCGCTTAAGAAGGCTCTGGGATTATGAATACGGCGATGAGATCCTCTGATGCGTCTTCCTTCATGATGGATCTGGTGTTCCCGCCGGACATCTACTGCCTCTGCTGCGGCGACGCCATGGAGGGCTCCCGCGTCCACGGGATCTGCGACGGCTGCGCCCAAAAGATCGACTGGTACACCGAAAATCCCTACCGCAGGGACATGGACATATTCGCCTTCGACGATCTCTGGCCCTGCTGCCGCTACGGCTTCTATCCCAGAAGGATCATCGCGGGCTTTAAGCTGGGAGCAAGGCCCTACGCCAGCCGCCCCTTGGGAAGGCTCATGGCTGAGAGACTGGCAATGACCGGCGAAAAGGACCTGATCCTGGCCCCGGTCCCCATGCATCTCGAAAAGCAGAGAAAGCGGGGCTTCAACCAGTCGCATCTCCTGGCCAAAGAGATCTCCCGGATCAGCGGCGAAGCTTTCGAGGGCGGCCTTCTCGAAAAGACCAGAAAGACCGCCTCCATGAGGATGTCCTCGGGCTCCGTCAGAAGGATGCTCCTTGACGATAGCATAGTCCTCGCCGAAGGCGCTTCCCAGAAGATCTTAGGAAGGCACGTGGTCCTGGTCGACGACGTGGTCACCACCGGCACCACTGCCGACAGCTGCGCCAGGCTTTTGAAGCAGGCAGGGGCTTCGCGGGTCAGCGTCCTGTGCTTTGTGGTAAGTCCGATATACACCGCTATGGACACGCAGGAGGAAAATGATGTATAATCCATCATCGTTTCCGCGGTATCCGGGTCTGTGGAGGAAGATCCAGGCCAGCTATGGGCGAAGGGATCCACGTAAGCAGGGGCGGGAGGCTCCTGTGAGCATAGCATAGTTTAGATGTAAGTCCTCGGAGAAACTCCGGTAAAGGCAGGTGTGGGGCTAAAGACCAGGTCAGCCGGGCGCCGCGGGAATGAAAATAATTTCACAAAACCATCACATATTATTAAAGGAAAAGCCTCCTTGGCGGTGTATATATCTATACAACCTGAAAGGAGGTTTTACATATGTTAGTAAAGATCACAAGTAAAAACCTTAACCCCAGCGAAAAGACCAAGCTTCAGATTGAGAAAAAACTCGGGAAACTGGACAAGTATTTCTCGCAGGACACCGAGGCTGGCGTTGTCCTGACCAATGAAAAGAACAACAGCGTAAAGCTCGAGGCTACCATCTTCGCGGGCGGCCTTATCTTCAGAGCGGAGGAGAGGGGCAACGACCTGATGTACTGCCTCGACATGGTAGTCGACAAGCTGGCCTCCCAGATGTCCAGATTCAAGCAGAAGCTGGTAAGAAAGCACCACGATCAGAAAGAGGTGCTGCTGGCAAACGAGCTGCCTGATACCGCAGATGCAGTGGAAGAGGTCAACGTGGTCAAGACCAAGCACTTCCGCATCAGTCCGATGAGCGCAGAAGAGGCCATCATGCAGATGGAGCTTCTGGAGCACAGCTTCTTCGTCTACAGGGACGGCGAGAAGAACAACGTCTGCGTGGTTTACAAGAGGAACGACGGGACTTACGGTCTCCTTGACATAGAAAACTAAGACTCGGTCTTCACATTCCGGCGGGCCTTCGGGCCCGCTGTTTTTTATTGAAAATAAGCGTCTGTTTTAGTACAATTAAAGGGCAAAAGGGGGAATGTCATGAACATAAACGTGCCTTCGCTTCTGACCGGCATCGGTTTCAGCGATATCATAGATATACTTCTCATCAGCTTCGTGATCTTCGTGATCCTCAATTACGCGCGCACCAGCAGGGCGGCGTCCCTGGCCAAGGGCATAATCTTTCTGGTCTTGGCGTATTTTTTTTCCAGCCTCGCCCATCTTTACGCCTTCAACTGGGTGCTGGGGCAGGTCCTGAACGTCGGACTGATATCCCTGGTCGTCATCTTCCAGCCTGAGCTCAGGCGCGCCCTGGAGTACATCGGAAGGGGCAAGTTCGCCAAGGGCCAGATCTCCATGTCCAGGGCCCAGAAGGAGGAGTTCGCAGATCAGGTGGTGGCATCGATCGGTTATTTCGCCGCGAGAAAAGAGGGCGCTCTCATCGTTTTCGAGCGCGAGACCGCTCTTTCCGACATCGCGGAGACCGGCACCATAATCGACGCCAGGCTCTCCCAGGAGCTGATAGACAACATATTCTATAAAGGATCGCCCCTCCACGATGGGGCCGCGATCATCAGGAACGACAGGATCCTGGCCGCGGGCTGCGTGCTCCCGCTGACCGAGAACACCAATCTGAGCAAGGATCTGGGGACCCGCCACAGGGCGGGCATAGGCGTGTCCGAGACCTCTGACGCCCTGGTCCTCATAGTTTCCGAAGAGACGGGCATCATCTCCATGGCCATGGACGGAAAGCTCTCCCGCTTCCTCGACCTTAAGACCGTGCAGAAGACGCTGCTCAATTACTACATCGACCGCAAGGACATCAAGAGCTCAAGCGTCGATTTTTTGACTGAGATTTGGAGAAGACTCGATGGAACGAAGCAGAGTTAGATTACTTGATATATTTTTTTCGATATTTATCGCCATAGGCCTCTGGGCCTACGTCATCAACGTGGTGAATCCGCCCATGAGCGTGACCATCAGGGACGTCCCTGTTCAGGTGCTGGGCCTTGAGTCCATCCAGGCGACCAGGCTTACCATCGCCGGGGACGGGGTCTACACCTGCGACGTCACGGTCAACGCCTCCCGCTCGGAGGTCTCCGGCGTCACGGCGGACGACCTCAGCGCGTCCATCAACCTCACCGGCCTTTCTGCGGGGCAGAACTACGTCAACGTCAGGGTCACCGCGCCCTCCAACATAACCGTAGAGGACATCAGGTCCGAGAAGATCCAGGTCTATCTGGACGAGCTGGTTACGGAGCAGAAGCCCGTAAATATCGTCCACGCCGATATCGAAGGGGACTACGAGGTCACCATCACCGCCCAGGAGACCGATTCGGTCCTGGTCACCGGCGCCAAGAGCCTGGTCAGCATGATCTCCGAGGTCAGGGTCGATCTGGACGTCAACGCCCTTTCCGTCGACGCCTCGACCACCGAGCGCCTCACCTGCACCCCGCTGGACTCCGAGGGCAACGTAATCAACAACGTGAAGCTCTCCCATGAGCAGATCTACGTCACGTCCTCCATCTACCAGATCCACGACGTGCCCCTCTCCGTCAGTTACGAGGGAGCGCCGGGACTGGGGGCCCAGCTGAGCAAGGTGGAGCTTCCCCAGACCCTTTCCGTGAAGGGAAAGAGCAGCCAGATCCGGGCCATGGGATCCATCCCCACCGACCCGATCAACATCGAGGGGATCATCGACGACACCACCGTCCCGGTCAAATACCATCTGCCCGAGGGAGTATACCTGGCTGAGGGCACCGAGGACCCAGTGGCGACCTTCACCCTGATCCACACCGGCGAGATATCCTTCTCCTACGGCAGGGGCGAGATCGTGATGAACAACGTCCCTGAGGACTGCCTTGAGTACAGCCTGCCCGAAGACACGGCGGTGACCGTCACCGCCAAGGGCGATCTGTCCGCCATCAGGACCTTAGAAGCGAAGGATCTTCAGCCCTACGCCGATCTCAGCGGACTGGTCTCCGGAGACAACAGGATCGAGCTTCAGACCGCTTACAAGAACAGCAAGGTCACCGTCAGGATAAGGCCCTCATATCTGACCGTCACCGCGGTGATGGAAGAGGAGGAGCCTCCCCAGGAGCCCGCGGAGGGCACCCAGCCTGCCGAAGGCGGCAAGACCGAGCCTGAAAAGCAGTAAAAAGCGCGCCGTTATTTTTCCTGTTTTTACAAAATCACTTTACTGACAGAAAGCGCATTGTTATAATAAATTGTTGTAATAGTGCGCTTTTTGCGTACAGAAAGTGAGGATCAAATATGAGCAAATATTTCGGGACCGACGGTTTCAGAGGCGAAGCCAACGTAGATCTTACTGCGGAGCATGCCTTCAGGATCGGTCTTTTTCTCGGCTGGTATTATGGAAGGAATCCGAGGTTCAAGCATCCTCTCGACTATAAGGCAAAGATCGTGATAGGCAAGGACACCAGGCGCTCCAGCTACATGTTTGAGAACGCCATCACTGCAGGCATCGCGGCCGGCGGGGCGGACGCCTATCTTCTTCATGTAACCACTACCCCCAGTGTCGCCTATGTCGCGAGGACCGAGGGCTTCGACTGCGGAGTCATGATCTCCGCCAGCCATAATCCGTTCGGAGACAACGGTATCAAGCTTATCAACGGCAATGGTGAGAAGATGGAGGACGAGGTCATCGACGACGTCGAAGCTTACCTGGACGGTCTTTTCGTCCCCGAAGGCGAGACCTCTGACGGCCCCTGGCAGGTACCCCTTGCCACCGGCGCCGATATCGGCTGCGTCATCGACCATTCCGCGGGCAGGAACCGCTACGTCGGCTACCTGATCTCCCTCGCTACCACCTCCTACAAGGGCATGAGGGTCGGCCTGGACTGCTCCAACGGCAGCACCTGGCAGATCGCCAAGAGCGTCTTCGACGCCCTGGGCGCCAAGACCTACGTGATCAACAACCAGCCCGACGGTGTCAACGTCAACAAGAACTGCGGTTCTACCCACATCGAGGGACTGCAGCAGCTGGTGAAGGACGAGCTTCTGGACGTTGGCTTCGCCTTTGACGGCGATGCGGACAGATGCCTCGCGGTGGACGAGAACGGCAAGGTCGTCAACGGCGACGAGATCATGTACGTCTGCGCCAAGTACATGCAGAAGAAGGGGACCCTGGGCGATACCAAGGTCGTCACCACCATCATGTCCAACTTCGGCCTCTACAAGGCCCTGGACGAGCTGGGCATAGGCTATGAGAAGACCGCCGTCGGCGACAAGTACGTCTACGAGAACATGGCTGCCAACGACCACCTGATCGGAGGCGAGCAGTCCGGCCACATCATCTTCAGAAAGCTGGCTACCACCGGAGACGGCCTGATAACCGCCATCAAGGTCATGCAGTGCATACTGGAGCAGAAGACCTCCCTGGCCAAGCTGACCGAGGGCATCACCATGTATCCCCAGGTGCTGAAGAACGTGGTCGTCACCGACAAGGACGCCACCATGAACGACGCTGCCGTCCTCAAGGCGAGAGACGAGGCCGCGGAGAAGCTGGGAGACACCGGCAGGGTGCTCCTGAGAAAGAGCGGCACCGAGCCCGTGCTCAGGGTCATGGCCGAGGCCTTCGACCCCAGGGAAGCGGAGGCTGCGGTGGATCACATGATCGACGCCATGAAGCAGCAGGGACTTTTCGTGAGGTTTAAATAATATGAAAGCGGAAAAAGTATATACCATAGGGGAGCTGTTCGACCTCTCCCACACCATCGCCGCGGATCTTTTCGAAGGCAAGACCTACCCCTGGGAGGTCCTGCCCCTGATCAAGGACTACATCTACGAGCTGGGCAAGACCCTCCCCAAGGATGAGTTCGACCAGGTCCAGCCCGGAGTATGGGTGGCAAAGGACGCCAAGGTCTATCCCAGCGCCTATCTGGGCGCTCCCTGCATCATCGACCACAAGGCCGAGGTGCGCCACTGCGCCTTTATCAGGGAGAGCGCCATCGTAGGCAAGGGCACCGTCGTAGGCAACTCGGTGGAGCTCAAGAACGTCATCCTCTTCGACAATGTGGAGACTCCCCATTATAATTATGTAGGAGACTCCGTCCTCGGATGGCATGCCCACATGGGCGCCGGATCCATCACCAGCAACGTCAAGAGCGACAGGCTCCTGGTCGTAGTCAAGGCCGAGGAGGAAGCTCTCGAGACCGGCCGCAAGAAGGTCGGCGCCATGCTGGGAGACTGGGTGGAGGTCGGCTGCAACAGCGTCCTCAACCCCGGCACCGTCATAGGTCCCCATACCAACGTCTATCCCACCTCCAGCGTGAGAGGGGTCATACCCGCGAATTCCATCTACAAGGACGCGGGCAATATAGTTGAGAAAAAGTAAAACAGGAGAAGACAAATGAAGATCATCATCGATACCGAGGAGAATCTGGCTAAAAGGGCGGCTCAGCGCTATGTAGAGCTTATTAAGAACAAGCCCAACGCGGTCCTGGGCGGCGCCACCGGCTCCACCCCTCTGGGACTCTATGCCGAGCTGGCGAGGCTCTGCAAAGCGGGCGAGATCAGTTTTAAGGACGTAAGGACCTTCAACCTCGACGAGTACGTAGGTCTGGACGGCAGCCACGATCAGAGCTACCGCTATTTCATGAACCACAATCTCTTTGAGCACATCGACATCGATATCAACAATACCAGAGTGCCCAGCGGCATCGACACCGCAGCCGCCGCCGAATACGACAAGGAGATCGAGGCAGCCGGAGGGATCGACCTGCAGCTTCTCGGCATCGGTGTGGACGGCCACATCGGTTTTGACGAGCCCGGAACTCCCTGGGACAGCGTTACCCACGTGGTGGAGCTGGAGCAGAACACCAGAGAGGTGAACTCCAGGTTCTTCAATTCCATCGACGAGGTCCCCACCCACGCAGTCACCATGGGCATCAAGACCATCATGAACGCCAGGAGCATCATTCTGATGGCCATCGGAAGCAGCAAGGCTGAGATCGTCAAGAAGTTCATCCAGGGACCGGTCACCACCGACGTGCCCGCTTCTATCCTTCAGCTGCATCCCTTCGTTGAAGTATACCTGGACGAAAAGGCTGCAGCTCTGCTGTAGCATACGTGCCTTTGCGGCAGATCCGGGGACGCTTTTGTATATGCAGGACATTGTCCGAACGATCAGACCTAAAGAGCAAAGGAATGTTCGGTCTATATGCAACGAATAGAGCCTCTAACGCTTGAAAATTCAGTAAAACGCGGTTTTTTAAAAAATCGCGTTTTTTTGTTCAAAATAGTGTTGACAATGGGAAGGGCTTTTGGTATATTAACGGAGCGTTCAGAAAACGACCCCTCCTCGTGAGGTGAGCACGAAAAAAACTTTGAAAAAAGAAAAAAATAGTGCTTGACAAATGAAGATGTGCGTCATATAATAATGAACGTTCCGCGGCAAGCGGAAAGCACCTTGAAAACAACATAGTGTAGAAATCAAGTCTAAGGAAACATTAAGTTGTTTCCAGACGAAAATGTACAAAACAATCTGCAAAGATTGGTAAGAACTTTAGCAAAAGCTAAAGGTTCTCGTACAAATTCCTAAACAATAATTTCGAGCAATCGAAAAGAACGCAAGTCGTTCAAAATGAGTTAGAAACTCAAGAGAAATGATTTAAAGGGCTTCGGCCTTTTAGATAGTATTAATTAAGAGTTTGATCCTGGCTCAGGATGAACG
>JAFRQL010000226.1 GCA_017428655.1 Bacillota bacterium
CCTCTTCAGGCTGCCTGGAGACCTTAAACACTATAAAGAAGAGACCCTGGGGCAGGTCATCGTCATGGGAAGAAAGACCGTGGAAGGACTTCCCGGCGGAAAGCCCCTGCCCGGAAGGACCACCATCGTCATATCCAGATCCGTCCCCATGCCCGAGATCCCGGACGACGCCATCATCTGCGGCGGAGAGTCGATATACAGGCTCTTCTGGGACAGGACAGACTACCTGATCATGACCGAGGTGGATGCCAAAGCGGATGGCGCCGACGCCTTCTTCCCCGAATACCGGGACGGCAGCTTCGTCTGCGTAAAGGACAGCGGCCCCATAGAAGACAACGGTCAAACATATCATATAAGAGAGTACAAAAGAGTCCGCTGTTAAGACGAGCGGCGGAGCCGGCAGCCAGCCGGCCGCAGGAGCTTTCGAAAATAAAGAAAAGAGAGAAAAATGCCTAAGAGTGAGAGAATGGCCAGATTCGCCGCAAGGCAGGCCGCTGAAGGAAAGAGCGAGAGCGAAGGAAGAGGGCGCGGAAAGTCCACCGCAAGAGGCAGTTCCTACGGCAAAGGCGCCAGGTCAGGTGCCTCATACGGCAAGGGATCCAGATCCGCGGCACCCGGCGCAAGAGGCGCAAAGCCCTACGTCCAGCCCGGAAGGCCCGCTTCCGAAGGCAGGGCCCCCGGCAGGGCAAAGCCCCGCAGGGACGACGACTACGAGAATCCCAATCTGGTCATAGGCAGGAACCCCGTCACCGAGGCGATAAAGAGCGGAAGGCCCATAGACAGGATCCTGATGCAAAAAGACGGCGAGGGCTCGGTCAAAGTCATCGCGGCCCTTGCTAGGGAGAGCGGGCTGCAGCTTCAGTACGTCGACAAGATCGTTCTGGACAAGCTCTGCCCGGGCAAGGCTCATCAGGGCGTCGCCGCCTTCGTGGCCGCCCACGAATACGTTGATATAGACGACATCTTCAAGGCTGCCGAAAAGAAGGGCGAGCCTCCCCTTATAGTGCTCCTGGACGGGCTCGAGGATCCCCACAACCTGGGCGCGATCCTCAGGAGCTGCGACGGAGCCGGCGCCCACGGGGTCGTCATCCCCTCCCGCCGTTCCGTGAGCCTCACCGATACCGTGGCCAAGGCATCCGCCGGGGCCATCGAGTACGTCCCCGTCGCCAAGGTCAATAATCTGGCTTCTGCCATCGACGAGCTCAAGAAAAGAGGCGTCTGGATCGCCGCCGTGGACATGGGCGGGGTCAACTATCCGGACGCGGACCTCAAGGGCCCCCTCGCCATCGTCATCGGAAGCGAGGGCGACGGCATCTCCAGGCTGGTCAGGGAGAAGTGCGATATCATCGTCGGCATCCCCATGATGGGCAGGGTCAATTCCCTCAACGCCTCCAACGCCGCGGCGATCGTCCTCTACGAGGCCGCAAGGCAGAGAGCCCTGGCAAAATGAGCGCTGAGGAGAAGGTGCTCGCAAGCCTGACGGACGAAGAGCTGGCCGCGGCCGCCCCGGACGATCCCGACGCCATGGACCTGCTGCTCCACCGCTACAAGGACGCGGTCAGGAGCAAGGCCCAGCTCTATTTCATGATGGGCGGGGACCGGGACGACATCATCCAGGAGGGCATGACCGGCCTATTCAAGGCCGCCAGGAGCTACGATCCTTCCAGAGGGGCGTCCTTTAAGACCTACGCCGACGTCTGTATCAACCGCCACATAATCAACGCCATCAAGCTGGCGGGAAGAAAAAAGTATTCTCCCCTGAATACCGCCTATTCTCTGGACAGGCCGGTATCGGAGGAGGACCCGGGCCAGACCCTGGGCGAGACCCTGGCCGCCGGCATCGAATCCAACCCCGAGGCCGCCGCCATCCTGCAGGAGATGACCGGGCTCATAATGGCCCCGGGCTCCAGGCTCTTCAGCCCCTTTGAAAAGCAGGTGCTGAAGGGGCTTCTCGAGGGCAGGAACTACCGCCAGATAGCGGAGGATCTGGGCCGCGCCCCTAAAGCAGTGGACAACGCCATACAGCGGATCCGGAAAAAGCTGGGGGCCTTCTTCGGCGATTAGGCCGGCGTCACGTATTCCCGCTGCGAAAGATTTCTTTTGAAAAGCCGAAAATCGGTGAAATTACCTGTTGACAACCCGGCAGGTCCCCGCTATAATAATCGATGTTGTCGGATAGCTTCGGACTCCGAACAATATGCTGATGTAGCTCAGATGGTAGAGCGCATCCTTGGTAAGGATGAGGTCACCAGTTCGATTCTGGTCATCAGCTCCACTGAAAAGCTCCTGAGACAGGTACTCAGGAGCTTTTAGTTTTATCAAGACCGAAGGCTTCGGAAGCGCCCGCGGGGCCTTCGTGATAAGGAGAAAAGAATGAAAAAAGAGAGAGCTCAGTGGAGCGGAAGGGTCGGGTTCATCCTGGCCGCGGCCGGCTCCGCAGTGGGCCTTGGCAACATTTGGAAGTTCCCGGGCAAGGCCTATGAAGGCGGGGGAGGGGCGTTCCTGCTCATGTACCTGCTCATCATCCCCCTGATCGGTATGCCGGCCATGCTTTCCGAGCTTGCCATCGGCAGGGCGAGCCAGTCCAACGTGGTGGACGCCTTCGGAAGGCTGGGCAGAAAGGGTTATTCCTGGGCGGGCTGGACCGGCTGGATCGGCGCCTTTATCATCACCTCCTACTATTCCCACGTTGGCGGATGGGTGCTCAGGTACGTCTTTTCCTACGCCGTGGAGCCGGGCCTGGTGTACGCAGACCCCTTGGGATACTTCTACCGTATGCTGGGATACGACGCCGCTTCGGAGGAGACTTTCTTCCCCCTGACCGCCATTGTCTTCGCGGCCCTGTTCATGACCATATGCGCCGTGGTCATCATCAAGGGAGTCGAAAAGGGCATAGAGAAGTTCAACCGGATCGGTATGCCCGCCCTGTTCTTCCTTCTTCTGGTGCTCCTGGTCCGCTCGGTGACCCTTCCCGGGGCCTCCGAAGGCCTCAAGTATATGCTGAGCCTGGACATGAGCAAGGTCAGCGGCCAGACCTTCCTGATCGCCCTTTCACAGGGCTTCTATTCATTGTCCCTGGGCATGGCCATCATGGTCACCTACGGGTCCTACCTGACCAAGGGCGAGGACATGGTCAGGAACACCGTCCTGGTCTGCGTGATGGACACCCTCGTCGCCTTCATCGCGGGGTTCATCGTGATCCCCGCCGTTTTCGCGACTCTTGGCGAGGGCAGCGTCGGAAAGGGCGGAGGCTTCGCCTTCGTGTCCCTTGCGGGAGTCTTCTCCAGGATGCCTGCGGGAGCCCTGTTCGGCATGCTCTTTTACCTGCTACTGCTGTTCGCGGCCCTTACCTCGACGGTCTCCCTGATCGAGGGCATCGCGGCCTTCCTCATCGAAAGGACGGGCGCGAGCAGGACCTTCGTGACCGTCGCCATCTGCGTGATAATGTTCGCCATCGGCTGCCTGTACACCTGCTCCCAGGCCTCTGTCGACATCCGGGGCGTCTGGTTCGACCTTAAGAACGGCCTGACCCGGCCCCTGCTCTGCGACGGCATGGAATACCTGACCGACAGGATAATGATCCCTCTGGCTGCCCTGGGCTGCTGCCTTTTCGCAGGCTGGGCCTGGAAGCCCGAAAACGTCACCGCCGAGGTCGAGCTCTGCGGAAAGCCCTTCCGCCTGGCGAAGGCCTATGGGTTCCTGATCCGGTTCGTCGTTCCCGCCGCCATCATCGTCATATTCTGCGTCAGCCTCTTCACCGGCACCACCCTGAGCTGACGCGCCGGAGACTTTCATTTTCCTTTCTTTTGTGTCATACTTGATACGAAAAAAATCTTTAAAGGAGGATCCAAATGAAAGCACTGGTAACCTATTTTTCCGCCAGCGGCGTGACCGCAGAGCTGGCAAAGAGACTTGCCCAAGCCATCGGAGCTCCCGAATATGAGATCAGGCCGGCCGCTCCCTACACCAAGGCGGACCTGGACTGGACCAACAAGCAGTCCCGCTCCACCCTGGAGATGTCTGACAAGTCCTGCCGCCCCGAGCTGGCTGACAAGGATGCCCCGGTCGCCGACGCGGACGTGGTCTTCGTAGGATATCCCGTATGGTGGTACAGAGAGCCCTCCATCGTCGACAGTTTCCTCGCCGCCTACGACTTCACCGGCAAGTCCGTGGTCCTGTTCGCGACCTCCGGAAGCAGCGGCATCGGAGAAGAGGCCCCTCAGCGCGCCGCCGAGATCTCCAAGGCGGAGGTCAAGGGCGCTGAGCGCTTCCCCGCGAGCGCATCCGCCGAAGAGCTCAAAGCATGGGCCGAGAAGTTCCTGTAAATACCGTTCATAGTCCATCGACCCTCAGGCCGTGCGCCTGGGGGTCTTATCGTTTTGGCGAAGGCTATTCGGCTCCGATAAAACAGTTACACTTTAATTACTGACCTTTTTGTGCGATACTAATGTATAAGGAGGGATATGACCATGATGTATCCTTATATGACATTAAATGACGATACGGAGATCACCCATTCCGAGATAAAAGATGATGGACGTGTCAAAGTATACATTGAAACTCCTGACGAAAACGGAGGATTTCACAGCGCCTCATGCTGGCTTCCGGATTATTCCTGGGAGGACGTCAAGGGGTATACCGATGCTGAGATGCATTATTTCAGGCAGCTTATAAGAAATAATGCCCACGTCATCATGCAGCTTGCCGCGGAAGGGGGAGTTCTCAATGCCGCAATTGCTTAGGATCGGTCCGTATAGTGTCTACTTTTGGTCAAACGAGAGCGATCCCCTGGAACCGATCCATGTTCATGTTGCCGAAGGCAGGGCTTCATCTGACGCGACCAAACTTTGGATAACCTCCACAGGGAAGGTATTGCTTTGTAATAATGATTCGCATATCCCCGATCGTGTCCTTAGGAATATCGTCAGGATCGTAGAAGCAAACAGCGCAGAGATAATAGACCGTTGGCTGGAGCATTTCGGTGAGATACGGTACTTCTGCTGATCACATTGAATGTAATCAACTGACCCTCAGGCCGTGCGCCTGGGGTCTTTGCATTATATCGGGCATTCTACACCCCCACACCTTCCGCGGTCCTGCCTGTTTTCTCACTCCTCCGTTCTGTGGCCTATTTACCCCTTGACATGGTAGGTAAATGCCTGTAATATAATAACCGACCTAAGAGGTAGGTAAGTCCGCCGCCGGAACGAGCCGGCATGGCCTCCTTCAAAGAGCGGGCCGCGGACTGATACATACAAGGAGGATATTATGAACATATATGCCGACAACGGGGCTACGACCAAGATGAGCCAGAGGGCCATCGACGCCATGATCCCGTACATGGCCGAGTTCTTCGGCAACCCGTCCAGCCTTTATTCCATAGGGCAGAAGGCCAAGGAAGCCCTGGAAGACGCCAGGGAGAGGGTGGCGAAGTGCCTGGGCTGCACTCCTGCCGAGATCACCTTCACCGGCGGAGGCAGCGAGGCCGACAACCAGGCCATCGTTTCAGCCGCCATGGCAGGAGCGAGAAAGGGGAAGATGCACATCATCTCCTCCGCCTTTGAGCACCACGCCGTGCTCCACACCCTGAAAAAGCTGGCGGGAGAGGGCTACGACGTGACCCTTCTCGATCCCGGCGAAAGAGGGATCGTCACCGCGGAGCAGGTCAAGGCCGCGATCACCCCGGATACCTGCCTGGTGACCATAATGTTCGCCAACAACGAGATCGGCACCATCATGCCCATCAAGGAGATCGGAGCGGTCTGCCGCGAGGCCGGCGTCACCTTCCACACCGACGCGGTCCAGGCCGTCGGCCACATCCCCGTCAACGTCAAAGAGCAGAACATCGACATGCTGAGCCTTGCCGCCCACAAATTCCACGGGCCCAAGGGCTGCGGCGTCCTGTACGTGAAGAAGGGCCTGCCCATCTACAATATCATCGAAGGCGGCGCCCAGGAGAGGGGAAAGCGGGGCGGCACCGAGAACGTCGCTGCCATCATGGGACTTGCCGCGGCGCTGGAGGAATCCTGCGAGAACATGCAGGCCGACTGCGAGAAGCTGGTCCCCTTAAGGGACAGGCTCATCGAAGGTCTTTCGAAGATCCCCTATTCGATCCTCAACGGAGACGCGGTAAACAGGCTCCCGGGCAACGTCAACTACTGCTTTGAGGGCATCGAGGGCGAATCCCTGCTGCTGCTTTTGGACGACAAGGGCATCTGCGCGTCCTCCGGCTCCGCCTGCACCAGCGGCTCCCTCGATCCCAGCCACGTGCTCCTTTCCATCGGAAGGCCCCACGAGCTGGCCCACGGATCTCTCAGGCTCACAATCGGAGCCGACATAACCGAGGAAGAGGTCGATTACATCATAAAGTCCGTGACCGAGGTGGTCGCGTACCTGCGCAGCATCTCCCCCTTCTGGCACGACCTGGAGAGCGGTAAAAGGCAGCACATGATCAAGGAATTCTGGAGGTAATATAAATGGCACTTTACAGCAATACGGTGATGGATCACTTCCGCAATCCCAGGAACCTGGGGGCTCTTGCCGACGCCAACGGCATCGGAGAGGCCGGAAACCCCGTCTGCGGGGACATCATGAAGATATATCTCAAGATCGAGAACGGCATCATCGAGGACGTCAGCTTCGAGACCTTCGGCTGCGGCAGCGCCATCGCTTCCAGCTCCATGGCCACCGAACTGATCAAGGGAAAGCCGGTGGAAGATGCCCTGGCCCTGACCAACAAGGCCGTCGCTGAGGCTTTAGACGGACTTCCCGCCCACAAGATGCACTGCTCCGTGCTGGCTGAAGAAGCCATCAAGGAAGCCCTGAAGGATTACTACGCAAAGCAGGGCCTGCCCTTCCCCGGCGAAGAGCCCGAGGGTTGCACCGGCTGCTGCGAGACCTGCACTCTCCACGAATAGGAGGCCCTCGCCATGATGGTCTCATCCAGAGGAAGATATGCCTTAAGGGTCATGACCGACTTGGCTGAGCACAGGGGCGAAGGATACACCGCCATGCGCGAGGTGGCGGAGAGGCAGGGGATATCCCTCAAGTATCTCGAGAAGATCCTGCCGTGCCTGGTCGCCGCGGGGCTCATAGAAGGGGTCCACGGCAAGGGCGGAGGCTACCGCCTGACCAGGGAGCCGGATCGGTATCCGGTCAGCGAGATCTTAAGGCTCACCGAGGGGGACATCGCCCCGGTGGCATGCCTGGACTGCGGCACCGAGACCTGCAGCCGCAGCGCCGAGTGCCGGACCCGTCCCATGTGGGACAAGCTGAACACCCTGGTGGACGGCTATCTTTCCAGCGTCACCATCGCGGACCTTATGGAAGGACCGCAGAGCACAGAAAAATAAGTCTTCAATTCTTTCCTTTCACAAAGGCCGGACCGGGGATCATCCCCTGTCCGGCCTTGATTTTTACTGCCCGAGGCCTACCTGCTCCTTGACGAAATCTATGAAGCTCTCTTCGACGGTAGGCAGGGGATGGCCCTTTCTCCAGACGAAAAGATAGTCCACGGCGGTGTCGACTCCCCCGATCTGCCTCGACACAAGGCTGCTGTTGGGCACATAGGCGGTCTGGGGGAAGATGCTTATGCCCGCGCCCCTTCCCGCCAGGGCGGCCGCGTCCAGGTAACTGTCCATCTCGCAGATGATGCGGGGGTCCTTGCCCATCTTTCTGAACCAGCGCCTGATGCTCTCGATGGTGGACGGCCTGCTGGGGACGATCAGAGGCTCCGCTGCCAGTTCTCCCACCGTCACCGGACCTTCCGCCATGGCCAGCGGGTGCTCTCTGCTCATAAGCGTGACCATGTTCTCGGTGCCCACCAGAAAACTGTTGAGCAGCAGCTGGTCATAGGGGGCGGTGATGACCGCAAGGCTTATGAGGCCGCTCCTCATCTTCTCGATGAGGTCGTCGCTGCTCCCGTCCAGGATCCTGAACCGTACCTGGGGATGGATCTGCAGAAAGCCAGAGATCCAGCCCGCGGCGATGTCCGGCGCCATTCCCTCGACCAGGCCTAATGATATGGTCCCCGCCAGGCCCTTTTCCATGGAGATGATCTCGTCTCTTGCTTTGTCCGAAAGGCTCAGGATCTCCTTGGCCCTTCTGTAGAGCAGTTGGCCGGGCTCGGTCAGGGTCAGCTGCCTTCTCCCTCTGATGAAGAGAGTGGTGCCCAGCTCGTCCTCCAGGCTCTTGATCTGGCTGCTCAGAGGGGGCTGGCTCATGTTGAGGAGCTTCGCGGCCCGGGTGATGTTGAGCTCTTCGGCGGTGACTACGAAATATCTGAGGGTCCGAAGGTCCATGACAGTTCTCCTTTTGCGATACGAAATTGATATGATAACGCTAATATTATATGTATTATATTTCACCGTTTCAAGCCTGTATAATCGTATCGTACGCGGGACCCCGCGGATAAAAGCGAAATATGACCGAATATAGGAGGAGGACACAATGCCGTCAAGCGCCATAGTGGGCATCAACTGGGGAGACGAAGGTAAAGGCCGCATGGTCGACCTGCTCACCGAAGAATACGATATAGTCATCAGATATCAGGGCGGCGGCAATGCCGGCCACACCGTCATCAACGAGCACGGGAAGTTCGCCCTGCACCTTCTTCCCTCGGGGATATTCAGGCCCGGAGTGGTCAACATCCTGGGCAACGGAGTCGCCGTAGACCCCGAGAACCTCATGAAGGAGATCGAGGAGGTCCGCTCCAAGGGCGTCCCCATCACCCCCGAGAACCTGAAGATCAGCGACCGCGCCTCTCTTCTCATGCCCTGGCACAGAGAGCTGGACGGCCTGGAAGAGCAGAGGCTGGCCGACCGCAAATACGGTTCCACCAAGCAGGGCATCGCTCCCTTTTATTCGGACAAATACCAGAAGAAGACCGTCCTTGCCGGCGAGCTCTTCTATCCTGAGCATCTCAGGGCCCACCTGGCCGACCTTCTCGAGTGGAAGAACCTGATCCTGACCGGCGTCTACGGGGCCGAGCCCTGCACCATGAAGGATCTTGAGGACTGGCTGGACGACTGGTGCGAGAAGATCAGGCCCTTCGTCTGCGACACCAGGACCTTCTTAAGAGACGCGAATAAAGAAGGAAAGAAGATCCTCTTCGAGGCCCAGCTGGGCTCCCTGAGGGATCTGGACCTGGGCATCGCACCCTACACCACCTCCAGCAACACCACGGCCGCCTACGCCCCCGTCGGTTCCGGCTGCCCCTGGGCAAGGCCTGAGATGATCCTGGGAGTGGTCAAGGCCTATTCCACCTGCGTCGGCGAAGGCCCCTTCGTCTGCGAGATGTTCGGAGACGAGGCCGAGGCCTTAAGGCAGGCCGGAGGAGAGTACGGCGCCAAGACCGGACGTCCCAGAAGGGTCGGCCCCCTGGATCTGGTCGCCACCCGCTACGGAGTGGAGCTTCAGGCCGCCACCGAGATCGCCCTGACCAAGCTGGACGTTTTAAGTTACATGAAAGAGATCCCCGTCTGCACCGCCTACGAGGTAAACGGAGAAAGGACCTGCGAGTTCCCCTTCCCGGCGGCTCTGGCAGACGCGAAGCCCGTGATCGAGTATTTCCCGGGCTGGGGATGCGATATCTCCTCCTGCAGGAGCTGGGAGGACCTCCCCGAGGCCGCCAGAAGCTACGTGGAGATGACCGAGAAGGCCATAGGCTGCCCGATCACCTACGTTTCGGTCGGTCCGGAAAGGGAGAGCATAATCATCAGAAAGTAAGGAGGTCTCTATGTGCGGGATCATAGGATTCACCGGCAGCCAGAACGCTGCGCCCATACTTCTTGACGGCCTCTCCAGGATGGAGTACAGAGGCTACGATTCGGCAGGCATCGCCGTGCTGAACAGGGGAGCCATCGAGGTCGAAAAGGCCCAGGGAAGGCTCACCAATCTGCTGGAAAAGACCGACAACGGCAAAAGGCCTCAGGGCTTTGCCGGAATCGGACACACCCGCTGGGCCACCCACGGGGCTCCCAACGATATAAATTCCCACCCCCACGTCAGCGGGGACGGGCGCTTTGCCATCGTCCACAACGGCATCATCGAGAACTATGCCGCGATCAAGGAGGAGCTGACCGCCAAAGGCCACGTCTTCGTCAGCGAGACCGACACCGAGGTCGCCGCCCACCTGATCGAGGAGTGCTACACCGGCGACTTCAAGGCCGCGGTCATGAAGGCCGTCTCCAGGCTCGAGGGAGCCTACGCCTTCGGCATAATCTGCTCGGACTTCCCCGGGACGGTATTTGCCGTCAGGCAGGCCGCGCCGCTCATAGTGGGCCTGGGCTTCGGAGAGAACTATTTCGCCTCGGACGTCACCGCCCTGGTCTCCTACACCAAGAACGTCATCTACCTTGACGACGGCGAGTTCGCCGAGGTGAGGACCGACGGGGTCACCATCTACGACTCCATCGGAAGACCGGTGGAAAAGCCGGTGAGCAAGATCGCCTGGAGCATCGAGGCCGCCGAAAAGGGCGGGTATGAGCACTTCATGCTCAAGGAGATAGTCGAGCAGCCCGCCGCGGTCAAGGAGGCCATCGCCCCCAGGATCAAGGGCGGAGAGATCGTCCTGGACGATTTCGACCTGACCGAGGAAAAGCTCAGAAATATCAACAAGATCGTCATCACCGCCTGCGGCTCCGCCTACCACGCCGGCTGCTGCGGAAGATACGCCATCGAAAAGCTCACCCGCATCCCGGTAGAGGTCAAGCTGGCCTCCGAGTTCCGCTACGAGGACCCCATCGTCGACGAGCACACCCTGATGATCATAGTCTCCCAGTCCGGCGAGACCGCCGACACCAAGGCCGCCCTGGAAGAGGGAAAGCGCCTGGGAGCGGAGATCCTGGCCATAGTCAACGTCGTCGGAAGCTCCATCGCAAGGCTCGCCGACCATGTCCTCTACGAATGGGCAGGCCCCGAGATCGCCGTCGCCACCACCAAGGGCTTCACCACCCAGTTGGTCCTGCTCTATCTCTTCGCCCTCTACGCGGCGAAGAAGCTGGACAGGGTCGACGATTTCGAATACGCCAGGCTCCTGGGCGAGATCTGCAGCCTTCCCAAGAGGATCCAGAATGCCATCGACCTGAACATGGTATCGATCCCCAGGCTGGCCGAAAAGTACCACGACAGAGGCTCCATGTTCTTCATCGGAAGGAACACCGACTATGCCGTCGCCCTCGAAGGATCCCTCAAGATGAAGGAGATCTCATACATCCACGCCGAGGCCTACGCCGCAGGCGAGCTCAAGCACGGGACCATCGCCCTGATCGAAGAGGGCACCCCGGTGGTGGCGGTCTGCTGCAACGAGGACCTTCTCGAAAAGACCGCCAGCAACATCCTCGAGGTCAAGGCCAGGGGAGCCGAGGTCCTGGCTCTCTCCTTCAGGGAGAACCGTGACATCATCGCTCACGCCGACGACGTGATGTTCGTCCCCAAGACCGAGACCTTCTTCTCCGAAGCGGTAGCGGTGATCCCCCTCCAGCTCCTGGCCTACTACGTCGCCAAGGCCAACGGATGCGACATCGACAAGCCCAGGAACCTGGCAAAATCGGTGACGGTGGAGTAAACTGTGAACGGCAGGCCGCCGGCAGAAGGCGCCTGTGCAGCATACATGAAAGGACAGACCCAAATGCAGGATAAATACGACAGATATCAGTCCCCCCTGGCCTCCCGCTACGCCTCCGACTACATGCTGGGGCTCTTCTCCCAGAGAAAGCGCATCGTCGTCTGGAGGAAGCTCTGGATCGCCCTGGCCAGGGCTGAGATGAAGCTGGGACTTCCCATCACTCAGGACCAGATCAGCGAGATGGAGGCCAATATCGAAGACATCGATTTCGACGTGGCCGCCGCCCGCGAGAAGGAGGTCCGCCACGACGTCATGGCCCACGTCTATACCTACGGCAAGGCCGCTCCTTCGGCAGCCGGCATCATCCACCTGGGAGCGACCAGTTGCTACGTCACCGACAACGGCGACCTGATCATCTACCGCGACGCTCTCCTCTACGTGAGGAAGGAGCTCCTCTCGGTGATGAAGTCCCTGGCCGCCTTCGCGGATAAATACAAGGCCCTCCCCACCATGGGTTACACCCATTACCAGCCCGCCCAGCTGGTCACCGTCGGAAAGAGGGCGTCCCTGTGGCTGCAGGACTTCGCCTCCGACCTGGAGGAGCTGGACTACGTCATCTCTTCAATGAAGCTCCTCGGCTGCAGAGGCACCACCGGCACCGAAGCCAGCTTTATGGACCTCTTTGAAGGGGACGAGGAGAAGATCGACGAGATGAACCGGATGATCTGCGAGGAGTTCGGTTTCGAGTCCGAATTCGACGTCAGCGGTCAGACCTATCCCAGAAAGCTGGACAGCAGGATCCTCAACGTCCTCAGTTCCATCGCCCAGAGCGCCTACCGCATGGCCAACGACATAAGGCTGCTGCAGCACGACCGCCAGGTCGAAGAGCCCTTCGAGAAGGACCAGATCGGGTCCTCCGCCATGGCGTACAAGCGCAACCCCATGCGCAGCGAGCGCATCTGCTCCCTGGCCCGCTATCTGATGACCGACGCAATGAACGCGCCTCTCACCGCTTCGGTCCAGTTCATGGAACGGAGCCTTGATGACTCGGCCAACCGCCGCATCTCCATGCCGGAGGGCTTCCTCTGCGCCGACGCGATCCTGAGGATCTGCAAGAACGTCACCTCGGGCCTGGTAGTCAACGAGAAGATCATCGAAAGGACCGTCAGAGAATTCCTTCCCTTCATGACCACCGAGAACCTGATCATGGAAGGGGTCAAGCAGGGCGGAAACAGGCAGGAGCTCCACGAGGTCATCAGGCGCTGCTCCATGGAGGCCACCGCTGTAATGAAGGCCGGAGGCACCTGCGATCTGATGGAGAGGCTGGCTGAAGCCCCCGAGTTCTCCCTCGACAGGGAAAAGCTCGAGGCTCTTCTCGATCCCTCTCTTTACACCGGCCGCTGCGCCCACCAGGTGGAGGCTTACCTGAAGAAGCTGGAGCCCGTCCTGGCCCAGGCGGACGATATAGAGGCCGAGCTCAAGGTATAAGGCCTAAGATAGTGAGAAACGGGGCGGCGGTCCGCCGTCCGGAAAGATAAGAACGAAACAGGAGCAGACCGATGGAAAAGATCCTCGTCCTCGATTTCGGAGGACAGTACAACCAGCTCATAGCAAGAAGGGTGCGCGACCAGCACGTCTACGCCGAGATAAGGCCCTTCGGCAAAATGACCCCCGAGAGCATAGCTAAGGAAGGCTACAAGGGCATAATATTCACCGGAGGACCCAACAGCGTCTACGATCCCGCGTCCCCCCACTTCGACCCGAAGGTCCTGGAGCTGGGCATCCCCGTCCTGGGGATATGCTACGGGCACCAGCTGATGGCCTGGATGGCCGGCGGAGACATCGAGAGCGCCGCCGCTTCCAGCGAGTACGGCAGGATCGAATTCACCGCGGGGGACAGCCCCCTGTTCAAGGGAGTGCCCAGAAAGAGCATCTGCTGGATGAGCCACACCGACTACGTCAGCAGGGTCCCGGAGGGCTTCTCCGTCATCGCCTCCACCGATCAGTGCCCCTGCGCCGCCATGAGCTGCGATGAGAAGAGGCTCTATGGCGTCCAGTTCCACCCCGAGGTCACCCACTGCCAGTTCGGCACCCAGATCCTCCACAACTTCCTCTTCGACATATGCGGCTGCGCGGGAGACTGGAAGATGGCAGATTTTGTCGAGACCTCGGTGAGAGAACTGAGGGAGCAACTGGCGGGCAAGAGGGTCCTCTGCGCCCTGTCCGGCGGCGTCGATTCATCGGTCGCCGCGGTGCTGATCCACAAGGCCATCGGCGACGATCTGGTCTGCGTCTTCGTCGACCACGGCATGATGAGAAAGAACGAGGGCGACGAGATCGAACGCGCCCTGGGAAGAAGGCTGGGCGTCAACATCATCAGGGTCAACGCCAAAGACCGGTTCCTTTCAAAGCTCGCCGGAGTGTCGGAGCCCGAGAAGAAGCGCCGCATCATCGGCGAGGAGTTCATCAGGGTATTTGAGGAGGAAGCCCGCAAGCTGGGCAGGATCGACGTCCTGGCCCAGGGGACCATATATCCGGACGTGATCGAGAGCGGCAGGGGAGATTCCGCCGTGATCAAGAGCCATCACAACGTGGGAGGGCTCCCCTCGGTCATGGACTTCGAGGAGATCGTCGAGCCCCTGCGCTACCTCTTTAAGGACGAGGTAAGGGCGGCGGGCATCGAGCTGGGCATTCCCCACGAGCTGGTCTGGCGCCAGCCCTTCCCCGGCCCCGGCCTGGGGATCAGGGTCACCGGTGAGATCACCGAGGAAAAGCTGGAGATCACCCGGGAGGCGGACGCTATCTTCAGAGAGGAGATCGAAAGCTCCGGCATGAGGTCTCAGGTGAGCCAGTATTTCGCGGCCCTGCTGGACGCCAGGAGCGTGGGCGTCATGGGCGACGCCAGGACCTACGGCCGCACCGTGGTCCTTCGTGCCGTCACCACCGACGACTTCATGACCGCCGACTGGACCCGGGTCCCCTACGAGGTGCTGGAGCGGGCGTCGAGCCGCATCACCAACACCATCAAGGGCGTCACCAGAGTCCTCTATGACGTCACCTCCAAGCCGCCCGCGACGGTGGAGTGGGAGTAGAGACAAGTGGCTTTACTCAAGTTCGGAAACCCCAGTAAAATCAAGGGATTTCGGACGCTGGAAAAGCAAAAAACAGGCCAAAAAGGTATCAGTGATACCATTCCAGTACCACTTTTCTGATTAAGTGAATAATTCCAAAGTGACTTTACGCCCTCGTTTTTCCCTCTTAAGGGGTTCAGAACGAGGGCGTTTTTTTTGCTTTTCCCGCTGAATACTGTCCCTGATCCGCAAAAATTACCTTTTATTATATAAAATAGGGTGTTTTTCGTTGGACATTTGTTGGACAACGCGTTTTATGATATAGAAAAATTAAGCAGTTATTTTGTTTTACCGGAAAGGACGGAACATAAAATGGCAAGAAAAACTGGAAGAGATTACGCCGGTCATCTGACACAGGTCTACAGGAAATATGACGGAAGCGACAAAACGTTTACTGATCCCGATGTAAGAAATCTCGAGTTCCTCTTTTCGGCGGTCGGCAACTACCTCGAAGATCATAAGGGCAGCGATGAAATGAGAAGACTGCATACGCGCCTCGGAAAACTCACATCCGGACTCAGAGAGTGTTCTGAAAGGATCAATAAAGGAACGATCGACAGCAGGACTCTCGACGAACAGCAGGAAGAACTCGGTACGCATGCGGTAGCTGTTCTCCGCAATTTAGGGAAACTTGAGGGCGAAGAAAAGGAGCTTACCAAAAAATACTCAGATCATCTCAACAATATGGAATGCAAAAAGGCGGAATCCATACTGCACGCATCCGGCGAACAGAAGAGCGCCGCGAAGTGGATCGAGGAGATACAGAAGGGCATCAAAAAGTACGACCCGAAAACTACTCCGGAAAAAGTCGCGATGATATTCGCCGCAAGACAGCTTGCCGACGCCAAGTTCGGAAAGCGCGCCAACATCGATAAAAATACACTCACTATGGCGGAGATCAAGAATCAGGCTGCCAAGCTGATGGGCGACCCGGAATTCAAGAAATATGCCGAGGAAGTGCTGCCGAAGGTAGACAGCAAGACGATGGAGCACGGCCATGGCGGAAGGCTGGAACAGACCTTTGAGAAATTCCTCGCGAAAAACCCTGCGGAAAAACCCCGCGAATTCGATCTTCACGGGCGCTATATGGAAGCAATAAAACCTGCTGCGATCGACGCCGACTGGGTCCACGTAAACTACGAAATGGCCGGCACGAAGGATCCCAGGGCTCCCAAGCTGGTCCCCGAACAGAATTATAAAGACTACTCCGATTACATCAGGAAGACCGCGGGCAAGCCTTTCGTAGGATCAAAGATCGCGCAGGCCGCTAAAATGGCAGCAGCCAACGAGCTGAGCCGCAAGAAGCCCGAAGCCCCGTTCGATAAAAAAGCTCTGCAGAAAAAGACCCAGGAGTTCCTGAAGGATAAGAACTTCAAGATCATGGTGTCCGATCCGGAAAACGTGGATAAGCTCCTGAAGGGCGATTTCGTCGGTTTCGCTGAAGAGGCCGGCTCCATAAAGACATCCTGCGAAGCCATGCTCGACGATAACGGCCAGCTGGAGATCAACGGTTATCCGACCCTTTCGCTCGACAGGCTCGAAAAACGCGCGGAAAAGAATCCGGATCTTAAGCCGGTCATTGAAAGTGTCGAAAAGATCCTGCCCGGCGATGACAAAAATGCCAAGATCACTGCGGAAGATATTATGAACGCCGTCGGGACCATAGTCGACTACCAGAACAAGCACGCTGCAGACCATCAGGGCGATGCAGCCAGGGATCTCAGCGATACCGTGCGCCTGCTGCACGAGCTGACCAAGGGGAAGTATATAAACCACATCGTTGACGATCAGATGAAAATGATCAACGGAATGAGAGATTATGAGCCTGATCACCCCTCTTACATGAGCAGAAAGCTGATCGAAGCAGAAGGAATAGCAGAGGAAAAACAGGCAAGGATGGATCTCGGCATAGACAAAAAGCCCAAGGCCGTTGAGGAAGGCAAGCCCGAAGCCGAAGGCCCGGCCGTGCTCAACCAGAGCTTCAAGTACGGCCACAACGGCCCTACTGTATAGCAGGCACAACTGACCGGAGGGTAAATATTGGCTCTGTCAAGATACGATAATAAAGACTATATCGGCGACCACGAAAAAGGCAGGGAACCGAAAAGGTACAGCAGCGTCAAAGATTATAATCTGCTTACCGGTGATAATCAGAGTTCCGTTGACGATGTCGACCAGAGGCTGTTCGCAAAGCTGACTGAGACAACAGACCTCCGCTGGAAGTTCGGCATCATCCAGGGAAAAGACGGTAAGATACCCGAAGCTGACGGCGTGCCCCGCATGTTTATCATGGGGAAGGGTGAAGACGGCCACGACACCGTGATGAGCCTTGAAGAGGCCGGGGTCACCTACGGCAGCAAGGAATTCTGGCGCCAGTCCCAGCTCGGAAACGTTTTTGCCTATCCCGCGGGAGAGACAAAGCCGGTGCAGATGAGGCTGGAACTTCACGGCAATTCGCCGATTGTCAATTACAGCAAGCTCATCGACTCCAAAGATATGCCCCAGCCGCGGAAAAAGCAGCCGGGCTTCTTCCAGCGCATCCTGCATTCCATCAATAAAAACTGGGCAAGCTCCGAGACCCGCGATTATTACGCGACTCTTAACGACGGGGAGGCTGTCACCGAGAAGTTAAAAGAGATGGAGAATGTCAGGGAAGGTACAGTCAAAGACGAGATGGAAGATCTCCGCAGCCGCGAAGAAGATTTAGAGGTCGAGGCAGAGCAGGCCGAATTCGAAGCTCATGTGCAGAAGACTGTCGATCAATACGATCGGAAGCTTAACGGTCACAAGACCTACCGCAACATTACCGATCCTGAGCCCGTGTTTGACGAGTCTATCGAAAAGACTGCAAAAAACAAAGGTCTTTACACGAAGCAGGGCTTTGCCAAACTCGAGAAGATAAACGCAAATAAATCCGATTTTCAGGTGGGCGGTCAACCGGTGAGCGATGACGCTTATATGGGGCTTGTAGCTTCCTGTTCCCTCGATCCGAAAAACGGGGAAAACATGTTTAAGGCAGGACAGGAGTATCAGAAGCATCTTGCGGAAAGCCTGGAACCCTTCGGTATCGCGAAAGAAGATTTTTACGGTAAATATCCGTCTGTCCATTCGGACTTCGTATTCGGAGATTTCCTCGACCACGCAAACCTGCGCGACAACGAGGAAAACCAGTTTGAAGCAGTTATCAACCCGGGCCGCAAGGACGCTGTTAAACTGCTGCAGGATTATAAGAACAATGTTCCCGGCTGCAAAAAGGCCCTGGCCGAGGCCCTGACGCGCGGAATAAGGACAGTCAGCAATTTAACGGGAGCGGACAGGAAAGACATCACCGACCAGCTGCTCAAGAGCGGCCGCATAATGAACGCCGCTGCGGAGCTGATGGAAAAGGATCCCGAACTTAAATCCATCGCCATGGCCAAACCTCCTGCAGGCTGCGGCCTGGACGAAAAGGATCTTAAGGCCGTGAAGGGCCTTGCGGTCATCGACAAGGCAGACCTTGCTGCGGCGGAAGCCGAGAAAAAGATCGCCCAGAGCGCCTTAAACGGCACAAAGCTCAGCGCGGAGGAAAAGAGAAAACTTGCTGTAGACGTTGTCAGCGCCCGCATCATGAAGAATAAGTATTATAGGGATATCCAGCTCAACCTGCGGGACAACAAGGAATACAAAGCCGCAGGCGAAAAGGCCCAGAGCCTGCGTGAAGCTGCCATGCAGGACCCGGACCTTATGGCTGGACCTTCCCCGGACCGTCCGGCTCCGCCGAAGGGAAAACTTTATTTTGACCAGGCGTCGAGCTATCAGAATTATGTACAACATTCTCTCGTGACCATACCGGACACTGTCATTCAGCTGAGCGAAAAAGGCGATAAGGGCTACCGCGCGCTGGCTGAGAAGATAGTCGACGATCGTATGATGTACACGCTCAATTCGAAGAATCTCGACGGAGAACTGAACGCAAAAGACTATGAAGGGACAAGACTGATAAATCTTGCCGACAAGGCGGTTTCGGATATAATGGCGCAGAAGGATGCCGCTAAGCGGAAGCCGGTCCAGGCTGAAGTCAAGGCCGAAGGTCCTGAAGCCGACGATCCTGAAATGGGAGAGAACCTGAAGATCGATGACGAACTGTCAAAGGGCGGTCCGCAACTGTAAAGTATTTGCCTGAAGAAATAATTAAGACTACAGAGACAGTAAAACAGCGGCGCTTTATGCCGCTGTTTTTATGGTAGCATTGTCTTGAGCTTATGTGCAAAAAGACAATTATTCACACTGAATCTCATCTGGCAACACTTTGGCAACAAAAAATTCGATAGCTGATGTTTCCCGTATAATATATGCTATGAGAAATAATTCTAAGCAAACGGACTAAGCAAATATGTTTAATATATCTTTCTCAAAATTGAGCTGGAATAACTCGGTAAATCCCGAAAACAAAAGCATGCTCCCGATCATCGGCCTTTAGGCCGGCGGCCGGGAGCTTTTCATGTCTGCAGCTGTCATAGATCGGTCATTTCTTTCTTGCGTACCATATGACGCTAAGGATGTATGAGAGGATAACGATACACAAGGGCTGTCTGAATTTTCCCTTGACAACCTGGTTTATTGTGAGTAAACTGCAATTGAGGTTTATTTAAGATAAACCAAGTTCCAAAAGGGGGATCTATATATGTCTATCATTGAATTGGGCGAAGTCCAGGCTCGTTTCGCCGACATCGTCTGGGAGCACGAGCCCGTGGGTTCGGGCGAGCTGGTAAAGATCTGCGAAAGGGAGCTCAACTGGAAGAAGCCCACGACCTACACGGTCCTGCGCAAGCTCTGCGAAAAGGGGCTCTTCAGAAACGACGACGGCGTCGTCACGTCCGTCATATCCCGCGACGAGTTCTTCGCAAAAAGGAGCGGACAGTTCGTAAAGGAGAGCTTCGCCGGGTCGCTGCCGGCCTTTATCGCCGCGTTCACGTCCCAGCACAAGCTCTCAGGCGAAGAGATCGACGAGATACAGCAGATGATCGATATATTTAGAAGGGAGGAGCGCAAATGAGGGCCTTGTTCGGTGCGGTGCTGGAGATGAGCCTTTCGGCGGTCTGGATCATCGCGGCCGTCATGATCCTTCGCGTGGTGCTCAAAAAGGCTCCCCGGTGGATCTGCTGCATCCTGTGGGCTGCCGCCGCCTTAAGGCTCGTTTGTCCCGCCCCGCTGGAGGTCCCTGTCGGAGGCATTCCGGGAAGCGGCCTGGCAGAGCGCATCGAAGCAGTCTCGGAGACATTTGATGCTCCGGCAGAGGCCTTGGAGGTCTCTGATATGTCCGCTGCGCACGGAAGACCTGCTCTCCCTGAAGGCCTCAGGGAAGGGACCGCATTCGCGGATCAGGCGCATTCTGCGGTTTCCGACGTGCTTCCTGTGGTCTGGACCGCCGGTACCGCGGCGATGCTGGCTTACGCCCTGATCAGTTTCCTGAGGCTCAGGAAAACCGTCTCTGCCGCCGGCTCCGCCGGTGACGGGGTAAAGAAGTGCGACGAGCTGCGGACTCCTTTCATACTCGGAGTCTTCGATCCCGTCATCTACATTCCCTCCGGCCTGGATGAGACCGCGGAAAAGAGCATTATTCTCCACGAAAAGGCGCATATAAGGCGCATGGACCCGGTGTGGAAGCCCCTGGGATGGCTGATCCTGTCGGTGCACTGGTTCAATCCTCTGGTGTGGACCGGGTTCATCCTCTTCTGCAGGGATATCGAGCTCGCCTGCGACGAGAAGGCCGTGGGCGGCATGGACGCGGAGGGGCTGGCCGACTATTCGCAGGCTCTCCTCGACTGCGGTCGCGGCCACAGGCTGGTCTCCGCCTGTCCTCTGGCCTTCGGAGGGACCGCCCTCAAGGAAAGGGTCAGGCATGTGCTGAATTACAAGAAGCCTTCGAGGCTGATCACGGCTGCCGCGCTGACAGTTTGCGCCGCCGCTGTCCTCTGCTTTATGATCTCGCCCAGCGCTGATGCTTCGGACGCTGCCGGCGGCGTTCAGCCGGCCTCCGGCGCCGGATCCCCAAACGCTTCCGCCAGGACCGAAGAAACTGTCCGGCAGGCCGATCCGGACGGATCCGGAGCGCCGGACGACTCCTCAGCCAGTAACAGTGAAACTATGTACGGGCTCATGGACGGTTCGACGGATCCGGAGCCCGAGGCTTCAGATGTTCCTGAAGTCAGGCTCTCGTCGGTCATGGTCTGGCCCTGCGGCAGCACCCGGATCTCATCTCCGTTCGGCGAGAGCAAGCACCCCGTCACGGGGGAGGCCATACTCCACGACCACATGGACATCGCTGTGGAAAAGGGCGATCCGGTGTACGCAGCTGCGGCAGGCACAGTGACTTATGCCGGATGGGATGGTAAAATGGGCTATACCGTCAGGATCACCCATGCGGCAGGATCCGAAACGGAGGATCTGATCGAGACCGGTTACAGCCATCTGGACAGCATCCTGGTCAGCGAAGGCGATGAAGTCGCTGCGGGAGGAGTCATCGGCAAAGCGGGCGCAACAGGCATGGCCACCGGCCCCTGCCTGGCCTTCACGGTCATCGTCAACGGCGAAGCGGTGGATCCCATGGACTGCTACCGCTGACATTCCGGTGCGGCAGCGGTGAGCGCCGGCCCGATACGAAAGGCGGAAGGGCCATGAACGATCTTAAGGAAAAGCAGGATACATGCAGGACCAGATATCCGCTGGTCTTTATCCACGGTGCAGGATTCCGCGACCTTAAGTGGCCGGTCTACTGGGGGAGGATACCATCTGCTCTCGAGGCCCGGGGAGCGGTCATCTTCTACGGCCTTCAGGACTGCTGGGCCAGCATCGAGACCAACGCGGAGGCGATAGCAGGCCGCATCGACGAGATACTTGCCCGGACAGGCAGCGAAAAGGTCAACATCATCGCACATTCCAAAGGGGGACTGGACGCCAGGATGGCGGCGTCCTCATTCGGCTGCGGGGACAGGATCGCCAGCATCACAACGATAGCCACGCCCCATCGGGGCTCAAAGACCATAGACAAGCTCTTCGCGATCCCTCGTCCCGCCTGGAGCATGGCGGCATTCGCGGTGGACAACTGGATCCGCGTTGTGGGAGACAAAAGGCCCGATCTTCTCAAGCTTTGCGAAGACTTTACCACGGAGAGGATGAAGGAGTTCAACAAAAACAATCCGGACGTTCCCGGGATCTTTTATCAAAGCTTCGCCTGCGTAATGAGCCATCCGTTTTCAGACATAAATCTGTCCACGGCCAATGCGGTGGTGAAGCATTTTGAGGGAGAGAACGACGGGCTGGTCTCCGTGGAGTCTGCCCGGTGGGGAGAAGAGTTCACGGTGCTCCGCTCCAATTCTTTCCGGGGCATATCCCACCTGGACGCGATAGATCTCCGCAGGCGCCGTCTGACCGCAAGGAAGGGCGGCGGGGTATCCGACATCTGCGCCTTCTATATCTCCCTGGCGGAGGGACTGAAGGCAAGAGGACTTTAGGCGAGGCGGCAGGAGCTCAGGACTTTCAGATGAAGGGACCTGCAGCGTCAGCGAGGCTCCACAGGAAGACAGAAGATGATGTCTGCCGTGGCCTTAGGCACCAGTTGGTAAATGGCGGGATCATTGCTTTCCGCCATTTTTCTTACGGCTGAACCGCTTATCTGCCGGCCGTCATGCTCAAATCTGGGGACGATGACGGTCTCGATACCGTATTCTGGCAGGATCTGCGGGCACGCCCGGTTTATCTCCGCGGTGGTGGGGTCGTCCGGTTCCTCTCCCAGGTAGCGGTGGGTCGCGTGGAGCTTTGATGCCACCGCGGCATAGGCCCTGACGTGGTCCCTCGCCTGCTGCTTGTAGTCTCCTTCGGCCATCTTCGCGTAGTAGGCGGGGAAAACGGCGGCGTTGCCTACGAAGAGCCCGCTGGGTATCACCGTGACGTTGGGAAGGTCCCTCAGGGCCTCCAGGGCCATGGTATACCGTTCCGCGAAGGAGAACAGACTGCTGTCCTCCCGCACGACGAGAAGGTACACGTGCTCGGTCTCGCGGGCGGCCCGCTCTATAAGAGCCTTGTGGCCGAAGGTGAAGGGGTTGCCGTTGATCACGCAGCAGGCCGCCGTTTTGAAGCGGTCAAGATCGACCCCGTAGAAGTATTTCCGGATGAAGAGCTTGTCTATCATGTCGCTGTCCGGGATCAGGGGGAGCCGGTCCTCCGGGACCGGGGCGGTAAGACATCCCGCGTCCAGCAGAGTACGGAATATGTGCTCCGCGTAGACCTTGGTCACGTGATGGTTGACGTGGAAGGGGTTGTCCAGCATCCACCGGGATGGGACGTCGTTTTCCTCCAGGGCGTCCCAGAGATCGATGGTGTGGAAGCCCTCGGCGGTATCGTATACGTCCTCCATCATCGCGACTATAACGTCGCCTTTTTTGAACCTGGTCGACGCTATCCTGCTGACGTTGGCGACGTTGCCTCCCCAGCAGCCGCAGTTGACCACCCTGGCGGCGATCCCCCTCTGATTGAGGATCTTCTGCAGCACGCTCTCCATGGTCAGATCGTCGCCGACGTAGCTTCCGATGACGAGGCAGGGACCGAAGAAATATATGGTCCTGTCGTAATGCTCGGGCTGGCACGCGGTCTTCCGCAGCCCGCTCTTAACGTTGACGAAGGGGCTCTTCATGTCCTGAAGGCGCATGTTCTGCTCATCCTTTTCCACGGTGAAATAGCCCTGAAGGATGTTGTCCACATAGCCCGGGACCTCCGCCATATCGTCAAAAAAGGTCTTGGCGTAGGGCAGGGCCTTGATGTTCAGGTCGTAGTTGAACTCCGAGGGGAACCTGCGGCGCAGCTCCGCCTCGGTCCTTTTGAAGTATTCGGAGGTCCTGCGGGGGGCGGTGAGCAGGAAGACCTCCACGCCCTGCCTGCGGTAGTTGCCGAAGAACTCCCCGCAGTCCATCACTTCGGACGATTCCAGCCTGTCCATAAGGGCGCAGTATGAGACGGCCTTGTGGTATACGCGCCTTCCGGTCTTAAGATAGAGATAGAGCTGGGCGCCCTGCTTTTCCTGGGCGTCCACTAGAAGGATGCGGTCGAAGCGGTCGATCCCGCGGACCATCTCTTCAAGGCTGACGATGGTATAGTCTGCGTGAAAGCGGTCGAGGAGGCGGCGCATCCGTTCAAAATGGCGCATCTTTTCCGGGCGGGACGGGGCCGGCTCCACCAGGGCGTTATTCTTCATGGAGGAAAGATAGCCGGCGGTGTAGGCGTTGCGGTCCGGCGATGGGAGCCTGTCCAGCAGCAGCCTGTCGTCTGAGCGGTGGAACTCGCCTGTGAGCCTGCCGCCGCAGATCACGGGGATCTCTCCGATCCTGCTGTTTTGCCTGAATATCTCCCTTGCCTTCATCGTCTCATCGCGGCCCAGACTGATGAAGCTCCGGTTGACCGGGATCCGCCTCCCCCCGGCGCGGTAGACGTCCCCTGAGGATACCAGTCCGTACAGGCCTTCGGAGGTCTCAAGGTATACGATGTTGCACGGAGCCTTGACCAGGGCGTCCGCGAGCATTTCCCCGGAGACTTCCTCGAGGATGGTTTCGGTTTTGATGATGCAGAGATCTGAACGCGTTAGGAAGACCATGATGAGCGCCTCCGTGTTAATAATAAGAAACAGATAAATAAGTAAACCTTATATTACTTATCAAGTATAATTGCAAAAAGCGGAATGGTCAATCGCCGTCAGGAGTGATATATAATAATTATCGACTGATAAAGAACGACCTGTCGTTAAAGGAGCTGGAATGAAAGATAAAAAATTCGGAAATCCGGACGTGAAGGAGACTGCAAGAGAGCTCACCGAAGCGGAGCGTAAAAGGCTGGAGCGGTTCGAGGCCCTGGCGGAGAAGATGAAGGCTGAAGGCTACCGGCGCACCGACCTCACCATAAGCATCGTCGCGGCCAACGTCTTCGCCCTGGTCCTGTTCGTCCCCCTGTTCATAGGCGGGATGGCGCTCTTCATACTGAAAAACTCCGTGGGAACCATCGATATGGGGCCATCGTCCGTGTTCGGGATCATGATCGCGATGCTCGTGCTCATAGTGGTCCACGAGCTGATACACGGCCTCGTCTGGTCCATCTTCGCGGAGCGGGGCTTTAAGGACATCGAATTCGGGTTCATGGTCAAGTATCTCACCCCCTACTGCACCTGCGGCGTTCCGCTGTCCAAGGGCCAGTACATAGCGGGAGCGCTGGCTCCGCTGGTGCTCCTGGGGATTGTGCCTATGATCTGGGGGATCCTGGCCGGGTCCTTCCCGGTCCTGCTCGTCGGGATCATCATGGCGGACTCGGCTGCCGGAGACATCCAGATCGTATGGCAGATACTGCGGTATAAGAGCTGCAGCAGCGACGTGGTCTACATCGACCATCCCACCCAGGGCGGCGGCGTCATCTTCGAAAGATGAGCTTGCCTGCCATCCGCCGGATGGTATATCATATCACGTCCGCGGTCATGACCCGGACCGGAAACTGACAGAAAAGAGAAAAGCAAATGAAATACGGAGAATCCATATTCGACATACTTTATCTGGTCTTTGCCGTGAGCTTCGGCGTCATCATGCTGAGAGACGCCAAAAACAGCGCCCAGAAGGACATGGGCCTCGCCGCCCTGATCCTGGGCCTCGGAGACGCCTTCCACCTGGTCCCCAGGGTGATGGACCACTTCTCGGACCTGGACCTTACCGTGCCCCTGGGCGTCGGAAAGCTTGTGACCTCCCTCACCATGACCGTGTTCTACGTGCTCCTTTACCGGATCTGGCTCAAATTCTACGGTGAGAAGGAGGATCAAAAGCAGAAGACCCTGATCCTCGCCCTTGCAGCGGCCCGCGTGATCCTCTGCATGTTCCCCCAGAACGGCTGGGTGACCAACAGCAGCGGAATGACCTGGGGGATCATCAGGAACGTGCCCTTTGTCATCCTCGGCGCCATGATCTGCGCGATGTACCATAAAAACAGGGGAAAGAGCGCGGATCTCAGGAACATGTGGCTGCTGATACTGCTGTCCTTCCTGTTCTACATCCCCGTGGCGGTGTTCGCGGGCCTGGTCCCCATGCTGGGGATGCTCATGCTGCCCAAGACCGTCTGCTACGTGCTGATGATCCTGGCCTTCAGAAGGACCTTCGGCAGGACAGGAAGGTGACGCGGGTCTTCCCGACCGGCGGGACGGCGCGGCAATAACCTTGCCAGGCAGTATCACTTGCCCGACAGCACTGCTTCGAAGCGCCCGTCATCTGAGATAAATTTGAGGCTCCATCGAGATCCCCGGACAGCCGGGGATCTTTTTATATACTAAAAGAACAATTGTTCCCACAGACGGGGCCTTTGATGGTATAATGACTGTGTATCGGATCAAAACAGCATCCGGGAAGGAAAGGAAGCCCATGGAGCTCTCCCAGCTCACCGCTTATGCCGGAGAAAAATATCATATCGATGAGCAGCACAAGTGGGCGGATTTTCCGGGCTTCTCGGTCCTCGTCCACCCGCAGACCGGCCAGTGGGTCGCCCTTTTGATGCGCCAGTGGGACCCGGACAGGGGCGAAGAGATCCAGCGCTGCGACCTCAAATGCGGAAGGCAGACCCTTGGGGAGTTCCCGCGGTCGTATCTCTCGGACCCGATCCGGATGAAGGGAAGCAAGTGGATCAGTATCGCCTTCGACGGCAGGACGGAGCCTGAGCTGGTCTTCAGGCTCTTCGACAGGGCAGTGACCTCCGGCGAGCAGCGGGGCTTTACCATGGTGCTGGACAGCCTGGCGTCTCTCGCCCAGACCGTCTATCAGGAGACGGCTATCCCCATCACCGCGGCCTCGGGAAGGCTCCCGAAGGACCCGCTTCCCCAGAGGATCCGCCAGATGAAGCGCCTCTACATGGGCGGAAGGGAGGAGTTCACCGAGAAGGCGAAGAATTTCTACGTCCAGGCCAAATACATGGAGGACTACGAGGACGACTTCCCCTGGAAGGGCGGTTTTGTCTGCTACTACCCGACCTACCGCGACCTCACCACCGATCAGCTGAGGGGATATTTCTCGTGGAGGACCGGCGTCAGAAAGGGCGTATTTCAGCCCATCGCGGCGTCAGCCTCGTACCTTTACATATACGAACTGCTCAACGGCATAGGGGCTTCGTCCCCGGAGGACGCCCTTGAAAAGCTCAGGGCCTTCGAGAAGGGCTTTCTCGATACCGGCGTCGGCGACGCGAGGATGAAGGACAACCTGCGCCGCTGGATGCTGGAGCTTGCGGTGATCAGCGATATCCCGCCCTCGGAGGCGGTGAGATACGCCGATCCCGGGATGATCATGACCGACGAGGCGGTCAGCGTCCTTCACCGGCCGGAAAAGCACACCGATGAAGAGGTCTTCAGAGCCCTGGACCTGCTCTACGGGGGAAGGCTCGTCAAGTCGCCGGTCCTCGGCAGCGATCCCGCCCGGGGCATGCACCTCTTCAGTCAGGTTTGGAGGAAGGCATCCTCCGGCTACAAGGTCCACGACCAGGATCTCTTCAGGCTCTGCTTCGGCGGAAAGACCACCCGGCGCTGGTATCCCCTGTCCAACGCGGTCTACTACGACCGGACCTCCCGCGAGGACCGGACCTACGTCCTCAGCGAGGCCAGGACCTACCGCCTGCGGGGCGGGGCGTGGCAGGTATACGCGTACGATAGGGACCATTTCAGCAAGGCCCTGTTCAGGGGGCTGGTCCATCAGGCGGATCTGATGCTGCGCCGGCGGCTGAAGACCGGAAGATACCTTAAGGAGGATCCGGCCGACCGCTGGGCCTGCGAATACGTCGATCAGGTCATAGAGGAAGAGGAAAGGGCTGCAAAGGAAGCCTCAAAGGCCAGGATCACCATCGATCTTTCGGGCCTGGACCGGATCAGGCAGGACGCCGAATACACCCGCGACAGCCTGCTGACGGAAGAGGACGTGGATCCTCCGATGGCCCCGGAGAAGGCCGTAAAGCCCGCTGAGGCGGCTTTTGAGCCATCAGTGGCAGCAGAGGAGCCCGGGCATACCGATGATCCCTTGGAAGAGCTCCCAGAGCCTTCAGGACCTGCCGGGGGCCAGACCGAAAAGGGCCTGGGAGGCATGCTCCTTGAGCCCGTCCTTTTCGCCGCAGTCAGAGCCCTGCTGGCCGGAGGCGACGCGGGCCCGATACTCAGAGAAGAACACATCATGCCGTCCATCGCGGCGGATCAGATAAACGAAGCCCTGTACGGGGCCGTCGGGGACAGCGTCGTGGTCTGCGAGAACGACAGGCTGGAGCTGGTCCCGGACTATGCGGAAGAACTGGCAGAGATGCTGGAAGGAGACATTTGATGACAGAGAGCGTAAAGATCCCCAAGAGGATAGCCAGGACGGTCATAGGCTCCCTTAAGGGCGGAGTTGTCCCCAGGATCGGACTTCCCTACATCGCCGTTGGCAGAAAGAGCGAGATCGAGGCCCTTCTTCGTGACGTCGAGGTGGTCTCCGAGGGCGGAGCCTCCTTCAGGTTCATCGTGGGCCGCTACGGCAGCGGCAAGAGCTTTCTGCTCCAGATCATCAGGAACTACGTGATGGATAGGGGCTTCATCGTCGCCGACGCGGATCTTTCTCCGGAAAGGCGCCTTCAGGGCACCCGGGGCCAGGGGCTCGCCACCTACAGGGAGCTCATAGGCAATCTCTCGACCAAGACCAGGCCCGAGGGCGGGGCTCTCACTCTTGTCCTGGACCGCTGGATCAGCGCCGTCCAGAGCGAGGCGGTGCAGGAGACCGGTCTCAAGCCGGGGGATCCTGCCCTTACCGACGCCATCGACAAGAAGATCTATCAGGTGACCTCCTCTGTCAGCGAGATGGTCTACGGCTTTGAGTTCGCCAGGCTCCTTTCCTCGTATTACCGGGCGTATATCGAGGGGGACGACGAGACCCGCTCTAGGGTGATCCGCTGGTTCAGGGCGGAGTATCCCACCAAGAGCGAGGCCAGGCAGGACCTGGGGGTAGGGGTCATCATCACCGACGACAACTGGTACGAATACATCAAGCTCTTCGCGGTGTTCTTCAGGCTCGCCGGCTACTCTGGCCTGATGATCATGATCGACGAGCTGGTCAATATATACAAGATCCCCAATTCCATCACCCGCCAGTACAACTACGAGAAGATCCTGACCATGTACAACGACACCCTGCAGGGCAAGGCCAGATATCTGGGGATCATCATGAGCTCCACCCCTCAGGCCATGGAGGACAAGAGGAGGGGCGTCTACAGCTACGAGGCGCTGCGCTCCAGGCTGGCGGAGGGGCGGTTCTCAAGACCGGGAGCCCGGGACATGCTGGCTTCGGTCATAAGGCTGGAGGCTCTCACCGCCGAGGAGATGCTGGTCCTGTGCGAAAAGCTGGCGGACATGCATGCCGGCCTTTACGAGTACGAGAGGAGGTTGACCACAGACGACCTCGCCGATTTCATCAAGATCGAGTTCGGACGGATCGGGGCGGACCAGAACATCACCCCAAGAGAGGTCATAAGGGACTTCATCGAGCTTTTGGACATCATGTATCAGGATCCGGGCCTTACCATCGCGGCCCTTATGGATTCCGACAGCTTTGAGTTCGCCAGGTCCGAAGCGGTGTCCGACGACGCGGACAAGGCCTTCGCGGAGTTTACCATATGAACGTCTTTGAACGCTACGCGCCCTTCATACAGGACTACATATACCGGTCCGGCTGGCAGAGCCTGAGGGCCGTCCAGAACGCCGCGGGCGAGGCCATATTCGGCACGGACAGGAACGTTCTGATCACCGCGTCCACCGCCTCGGGCAAGACCGAAGCGGCCTTTTTCCCCATACTCACCCTGCTGGACGAAGACCCGTCAAAGACCGTGGGGGTCCTGTATATCGCGCCCCTCAAGGCCCTGATCAACGACCAGTTCGGAAGGCTCAGCGAGCTCTGCGAGGAGGAGGGGATCCCGGTGACCCGCTGGCACGGGGACGCCTCCCAGACCGGGAAGAGAAAGCTCATAAATAAGCCCTCGGGCATCCTTCAGATCACCCCGGAATCCCTGGAATCCCTGCTGATCAACAAGCACATGGAGATCCCGTCCCTGTTCTCGGACCTCAGGTTCATCGTCATCGATGAGATCCACTCGCTGCTTCGGGCAGACAGAGGCCTTCAGACCTTCTGCCTCATAGAAAGGCTCTGCAGGCTCGCCGGCTGCGATCCCAGAAGGATCGGCCTTTCCGCGACCATCGGAGATCCCGAGGCGGCGGGAAGGTTCCTCTCCTCGGGCAGCACCAGGGGCACGGTGATACCGAAGTTCGACGGGGGAAAAGAGGTCTGGCGCCTGAGCATGGAGCATTTCTACAACTCCGGATATCAGGCCGACGAGGGTAAGGAGATCACGGTGGAGACCCCGATCCTGGAGGAGGCCACCGACGAGGCTCCCAAGGCCTCAGATCCCGGCCTGGGATTTATCTTCGAGCATACCAAAGGCAGAAAGTGCCTCATCTTCACCAATTCCAGAGAGGAATGCGAGACGGTCTGCCAGAGCCTCAGGCAGTACTGCGAAGCCAACCATGAGCCCGACCGCTTCCTGATCCATCACGGCAACCTGTCGGCCTCCTACCGGGAGACCGCGGAGGACGACATGAAGGACGACGACTCGGTGAAGTCGGTCTGCGCCACCGCGACCCTTGAGCTGGGCATCGACATCGGAAGGCTGGAGCGGGCATTTCAGATAGACGCTCCCTTTACGGTCTCGGGCTTTCTTCAGAGGATGGGCCGCACCGGAAGAAGGGGAGACCCCTCCGAGATGTGGTTCGTCATGAGGGAGGAGCACCAGGAGGCCCGGGCCATGCTGCCGGACCAGATCCCCTGGTACCTTATCCAGGGCATCGCCCTGGTCCAGCTCTACGCCGAGGAGCGGTTCGTGGAGCCTCCCAGGCTGGACCGGCTCCCCTACAGCCTGCTCTATCATCAGACCATGAGCACCCTGGCGTCCTCCGGGGAGATGACCCCGGCGGAGCTGGCTTCCAGGGTCCTGGGCTTAAGCGCCTTCAAGCGCATCAGTCAGGACGATTACAGGGTCCTTCTCAGGCACCTTCTTGAGATCGACCACATCCAGCGGACCGAGAACGGCGGCCTCATCGTCGGGCTGACCGGCGAAAGGATCGTCAACAATTATAAGTTCTACGCGGTCTTTCAGGAGAATGTGGAATACACCGTCCACGCCGGCTCCGAGCAGCTGGGGACCATCGTGAAACCGCCTCCGGTGGGGGATAAGATCGCCATCGCCGGCAGGGTCTGGGTCGTCGAAGAGATCGATCACCAGAGAAAAGAGGTCTGGTGCACCATGGTCAAGGGCAATATCCCGGCCTATTTCGGCGACGTCGCCGGGGACATCCACGACAGGATCCTGGAAAGGATGTACCGGGTGCTGGCAGAGGACAGGAACTATCCCTACCTGATGCCCCACGCGGTCTGCAGGCTGGAGGACGCCAGAGGCACCTTCAGAAGGTCCATGATGTCCAGAAGGCCCCTGGTCCACCTGGGCGGAAAGATGTGGGCCCTGTTCCCGTGGCTGGGGAGCTACTCCTTCCTTGCCCTGGAGCGTTTTCTCAAGATCCGCTGTGCGGGAAGGCTGGGCCTGAAGGGGCTTCAGTCGTCCAGGCCCTACTGCATGCAGTTCACCATGCAGGCGGGGGAGGATGAGTTCTACCGGATCGTCAGCGAGGAGGCGTCTCTTGGCGTCGACCCCATGGAGCTGGTCTACGAGAAGGAGATCCCGGTCTTTGAGAAGTACGACGAGTACGTTCCGGCCGAGCTGGTGCGCAAGGGCTTTGCCCTGGGCGTCCTGGACACGGAGTCAATGGTCAGGAGGGTCCTGAGCTGGAGAGACCTCGCTTCGAGGGACGACGGATAGCGGCGAAAAAAGCGCTGCTGCGCGGAAAATAATATGCGGCGCAGCCGCAGCAAAACGGACATGAAAATGCCCCGCGGAGCCTTTGAAAGGGCCCTGCGGGGCTTGTTTTACTTGGATCGGGTGCTTGACTGCCGGATCTGCCGGTCTTTAGGCTATCGGTACCTGGGGTTTGGGCTGCTCGCCTGCCATGGGCCCGTTGATCTGTACATCTTTTTTGTGGACATCGCTGACCTTGGGCTCCTCGGCCTTGATCACGGGCTGACCGGTCTTGAGCTCCTGGGTGAGATCCGCGTTGAGCATGTTCTGCTCGGACATCTTCGCGAGGCCCCTCT
>JAFRQL010000227.1 GCA_017428655.1 Bacillota bacterium
AGGCCCAAAGGGTCATGACTATTTGTTCATCTCGCTGTACAGGTACAGGAACTGGACCACGTTCTTTCTCGGGCAGGGCTCGTTGATGGTGGCCTCGGTGACTCCGGTGCCTTCCAGCATGCCCTTGGAGACGGCCCAGTTATAGGCGTCCTTCCAGTACTGGGCGGTAGCCTCAGAGCCCTTGTCGTCCGGGCGTCCCATGGCGCGCCAGATGAAGGTCAGGATCTGGGCGTTGGTGCATGGGTTGGCGGGCCTGAAGGTGGTCGGGGTTGTGCCCTCGGTCACCTTGTTCTCGACTGCCCAGAGCACCGGCGAGTAGAAGTAGTCGCCGCTCTTGACGTCGCTGAAGGGGTTGACCTCGGAGGTGATGAGCGGGAACTTGAGGGTCCTGTAGAGGAAGGTCACCACCTGGCCGCGGGTGCAGATCTTATCCGGGCTGAAGGTAGTATCGCTGGTGCCGTCGGTGATCTGGGGCTCCGCGTTGAAGGCCCAGTCGACAGCCTCATAGAAGTAGTCGGTCTTGGCTACGTCGGTGAAGGGATTGGTGGGTGCTGCGGGATCGGCAGGCTTGGTTGGATCTGCCGGCGCTGCGGGATCAGTGGGCTGCCCGGTGGCGCCGCCGGTGGAGGGTCTTACAGGCGAACCGCCGCCGGTGGAGGGACGGGAAGGAGTTCCGCTCGCGGGTCTGGAGACCGGCTCCTCCACATGGAAGAGAGCTCCGCATACCGCTCCGCCGAATTCATCCATCTTTTCGTGGAAGATGTTGTCGCTCGGCTCTTCGTTGACCGTGACCGTGGTGTACTCGATGGGGAAATACATCCCCACGTCGTAGACGAAGTACTCTACGCGGTAGAACTTGCCCGCTTCAAAGGGGCCAAGCTCGCTCATCGCCATCCAGTCTTCAGGATCGCTGGAATCGGTGTCGCATACATACCAGTACACATAGGTATTGTCGATCATATCGTGACCGACGTTATGATACATACCGGTGATGGTGTTCTTAAGTTCGGAGGGCGTCTTTCCTACAGCGGGGGTGTCCACCTCGACCCTCAGGAACTCGAGGCCGAATATGGGCATGTTCTCGTCGAGCCAGCCGGAGAGCTTCACGGTATAGGCTTCCTCACCGTATTCAGCGAATACCAAGTAACCGGTGTTGTCAGACGTCAGTTCCCCAGTGCCGTAGCGGGGGAAGACGGCGGACTTGCATTCTCCGGGGAAGTCGATGGAAAGATAGGTCACAGCCTCGCTGTATTTGGTGAGATCGGCCTGGACTCCGGCTTCTTCGGCTGCCTGGGACGCGGCGGGGACGGTGAATTCAAGCTCCATATAGGGCTTTCCGTTCTCCAGGTTTACCGACGCTCTCATCCTGTCATTCTCTTCGAGAGCTTCGATGAATGCGGGGATGTTGTCATAATGATCGTTGTCGGGAGTGACGCCCCAGTAGGTCTCGCCGTCGTATTGGATGCTGTTCAGGGTCCTGCCTTCCTTGATCTGGGCCTCGTAAAACTCCTGGGGAGTCATTCCTACAGTCGACAGGAAGTTCTCCGATGCGTACAGTCCATAAGAAAGGTCTACGGATCCGTCGTTGTTGACGTAGATCTCGTATTCATTCATGTCGCAGGCCGACAGCAGGCCCATGATCATGAATGCGCCGAGCAGAAGAGCCAGCGCCTTCAAACTTCTTTTCATGTTCCACCTCTTTCGATAATTTCTGCTGGGATATCCGGGCGGTCGATGACGCCCCGGGCATGACCGCCGTCCTTCCGCTGCTTTGGGAACATTTCCCCCCGGCCTATCGGCCGTCCCGGCCCTGCGGACACAAGTCCCGGGGACGGGCCCCTGCCTCGCTTTCACACGGGCGGGGCTGGCAGCACGCAGGTATCACGCGGTCCATTTGCTTTTATATTAACAATAATGCAAAACGTCCATTTTCTCAAGAGTTTTGACTATTTTTGGACGAAGAAAGGCCTTCGGCGCTGCATCGCCGTCCTATTTTCAGGTGGCGCCATCGGCCGCCGGAGTGGTATCATTTATGCGTATGATATGCGGGACACGTCCCCGATAAAAACCGAAAGGAGAGGATCTTCATGATAAAGACGGGCATCATAGGCGCGGGACGCCTTGGAACGATAATAAAAGACGCCATCGAAGCGGGGCTCGCGCCGGAATGCGAACTGGTCGGCGTCGCCTCGAGGAGCCTGGGGATAACGCCCCTGGATCTGGTGGAAAGAGGAGCGAAGATCGTCATCGAGGCTTCAAAGCCCGAGGTCCTCAGGGAATACCTGATCCCGCTGCTGGAGCGCGGAGTCACCGTCATCCCCCTTTCCACCGGAGCCCTGGCGGATGAAGACCTCCTGGAAAAGGCGAGAGATACCGCCCGCCGGCACGGAGGCCGCGTGGTCCTGCCCCACGGCGCCGAAGGAGGCTTCGATCTCGCCGCCACCTTCGCCCTGGTCCCGGGGATGAAGGGGACCATCGTCCAGTACGTTCCGGAGCGCTCCACAATGCCGGACGGAAATCCCATGAAGGCTCTTCCCGAGGCTTTCAAGGGAACAGCCCTGGAGGGCTTCGCCCTTTCCCCGTCCCACCTGAACGTGGTCATCGAGACCGCCATCGCCTGCGGAGGCTTTGAGAACGCCCGCTACGAGACCAGGATCCCGGCGGACGGGCGCTCCGCCTTTTCCCTCGAGCTTGAGAACGACGCCGCGGAGGCGGTGATCACCGTAAAGAACAAGGCGCCCAAAGCAGGTGTCCCCATGATGACCACCATCGCCCTGAGCGCGGTATCGACCCTGAACAGGATCACCCAGCCCTTGACCTTCTGATCCCAAACGCAAGTTAAATTCGGACACAAAAAGACCCGGCGGTCCGGGTCTTTTTCGATATGCTTTATATGCTGTATTAATCAGCCTGCTTCAGTGCGGTCTCGTACCTGTAGAGATACTCGACGACGTTGGCTCTGGGGCATTCTCCGCCGATCTCGAAGGTTCCGCTGTAGGTGCCCTCGAAGAGGCCGTTCTCGTCGGCCCACTTGTACGAATCGGCGTACCACTGAGAGGTCTTCTCCGCCCCGGTGTCGCCCGGGCGTCCGACGGCCCTCCAGATGAAGGTCAGGATGTGGGCGTTGGTGCAGGTGAGTTTGGGCATGAACTCGGTGGGCCTCATGCCGTCGGTGATCCCTTGTTCCACTGCCCACAGGACCGGCTTATAGAACCAGTCGCTCTCGGCGACGTCGGTGAAGGGGTTCTCGGTGGACTGGGGCTCGGGGCATCCGGCGGTCCTCCAGAGGAAGGTGACCACCTGTCCGCGGGTGCAGGCGAGGCCGGGCATGAACTCGGCGGGCCTCATGCCGTCGGTGACCTGAGGCTCGTGGGTGTAGGCCCAGACCACCGCGTCGTAATAGTAATCGAGGGGATGGATGTCCTTGAAGGGAAGGGCGCTGACAGGCTCCTTGAAATCCTCATAGCCGTCCAGATAGCCTTCCACGGTGACGTTCCAGGGGGCGTGCTTGCTGCTGACGGTCAGGGCGACTCCCCTGCCTTCGATCCTGAAGGTGCCCGCAGGGGCTCCGGTGACGCTCTTTACGCCGCCGGGGAAGGAGAGATTGAGCCTGGCCAGCAGAAGGCCCTCAACGTCGGGGATGTCTTCGCCCTCGGCGTTCAGCTGCTTCAGGGCCTCTTCGTCGGACTCTACGGTGTAGACCATGCGGATGACCTGTCTGTCGTCCTCGGTCAGGATCTCGATGTCCCAGGGGAGCTCCTCCTCGCTGGAATCGTGATAGGCCTTGAGCTCGTCCACCGAAGCGAAGGAGGTCAGCCTGTCGAAGCCGTAGTAGGTGACGTCGTCCACCACCACCGTGGCGATGTCGTAGACGGGCTCGTCAAGGCTTGCGAAGAACTGCTGGGGGGACTGCTTGATGTCCTCAAAATACTGGGCGCTGTAGTAGAAGCCGTCGGTGACGTTGACGCTTCCGTCGGGTGCGAACTCGAAGCCGGTCTCCGCCAGTATGCAGCCTGAAAGGGTCGCAAGGAGCATGGCCAGGACCAGCAGCAGAGCCGCTGCTTTTGTCTTTTTCATAAGTCTTGTATGGTCCGGCGGGTATGAGGCGCCGGATCTTTCCTTTCTCCCGGGATCTTCACGGGGATCATGCGCTTTATGGACCGGATCCTGCGGGGTCTTGGACCCGCATGGCGGTCAGCCGCGGCTAATCTAACCGGAGCTATTACATAAAATATATCAAAAAGCTTATAATATCAAGCTTTTTAACAAAATGCGGCTTTCGCAGGGCCTCAGGAAGCCTGCAAAAGCGGGGCTTCGCCCTTTCCTTCCGCGCGGATGACGGAGCGTCAAGGGCCTGTGCGCGAAGGCGCGGATAGCGGAACGCGAAGGATCCGCGCGTCAAAACTCGGGTTCAGTCCGTCAGATCCTTTTGGCAAGATCGAGGGCGATGAGCAGCTTGTCCGCGCTGTGGTTGGCCTCGTCCAGAGCGCCCCTGGTGTATCTCGCTCCGGGATCGAGGACGTCGCCGCTGGCCAGGAAGGGATAGAGCTCGTATCCCTCGTGGGTGCAGAGGGCCTGAAGGCCCGAGACCTCCATGTCCACGGCGATGCAGCCGTCGTCCCTGCGCTTCGCCACGGTGCCGCGGGTCTCGCGGTAGAAAGCGTCGGTGGTCCAGATGCGGCCGCAGACGTGGGGGATCCCCATCTCTTCGAACAGAGCGGCTTCCTTTTGGGCTGCGGGGACCGCGATATAGTCGGAGGCGGGGGCGTAATGGTAGGAAAGGCCCTCGTCCCGGTAGGCTTCCGTGGGGATGATGAACCTGCCTGAGGTCTTTTCGAGGGCGAGAGTCCCGCAGGATCCGAAAAGGATGAACTTTCTGCAGCCGGTGATCCAGGCGGCCTCGGCGAGGCATCCGCCGGCGTGGGCGGCGGTTATGGGAGAAAGGAACAAGCCGACGGTGACGCCTCCGCAGTCTGCGGTCATGACCGGCAGCTTCCCGCCGACGGACTTTACCGCGGCCTTCTCTTCAAAGGGAAGCAGGCCCATGGCGTGATCGAAGATCTGCTTTGAAAAGGTGATGATGCAGACGCTGCAGACGCTGTTTTCCGCCGCCGCGGGGCCGTAGCCGCTCTCCGGGGTGAAGAGAGGCTCGGTATCGGGATCGTAGGTGGACGTGATCATTTATTCCTCCTCCTTTCGGACGCAGTAAAGCATCCGGTCAAGGCCGTTCAGGTCCTTTCTGATGGAAATATCCGTGAAGGCTCCCCTGTCTTCGGCCAGCCTTTTCACCGCGTCCCCTTCCCCTTCGCCGATCTCCATGAGAAGGAGGCCGCCGGGAGCAAGGCGCCGGGGAGCTTGGTCTATGATCCGCCTTACGATGTCAAGGCCGCTCTCTCCCCCGTCCAGGGCGAGATGGGGCTCGTGGTCCCTGACGTCGGCCATGAGGCCGGGGATATCGCCGGTCGGTATGTATGGCGGGTTGGTGACTATGACGTCAAAGGAACCTGCAAGGGGACTGCCCGTGGAAGCGGGGGAACAGTCTGAAGGTCCCCGCCCGCCTGAAAATGCGGTGCGATCGCCCGAAGATCCAGAGCCGCACGAGGCCGCGGGACCGTCATCCGGGGATGAAGGGCCCCACGGAGCCTTCTCCTTTCGGCCGTCTTCCTTCGGCGAGGCCGAAGATCCGAAGAGATCTGCAAGAACAAATGTTATACAACACCCGTTATTATTCGCATTGAGCCTTGAAACTTCAAGGGCTTTGGGGGAAATGTCCGATGCGGTGACGGACGCCCCGGGGAACCGGTGCTTGAGCCAGACGGCAAGGGCTCCGGAGCCGGTGCAGAGGTCCAGGATCCTGGGCTTTGGCATGCCGCGGCCGGCATTATCGCCATCGCAGAGGGCTGATCCGGGCTCCGCTCCGCCGAATTTTTCTTCTATCCACTCTTCCGCGGTCTGGGCGACGAGCTCCGTGTCCTGTCTGGGGATCAGCACCCTTTCGTCCACGTAGAGCTCAAGATCCATGAAATACGCCCTGTGCAGGACGTACTGAAGGGGCCTTCCCGAAAGCCTCTCCGCCAGGATCCCCTCCGCCTTCGCAAGGCCTTCCGCGGGAGCCTGATCCCTCTGAGACGTGAAAAGGCGCAGCCTGTCCATCCCGAAGCCCTCGAGGATGATCTTCTCCGCCTCGTCTTCGGGACAGGGGCTGCCGCCGTTTTTCAGCCGCTCTATGTAACTGGTCTGAAGGTCTCTGAAGGTCATTCGGTCCGCTCTTTGATGTACGCCGCGGTCTCCTCCTCGTCCTTGACGAGGCTGCCGTCCTTTCTGAGGGTCCCGACCCAGTACTCCACCGGAAGCTCGGGATCGTTCTGGGAGGGCAGGACCGCGTTCATGGCGGCTATGGCGACCTCCAGCTGGTCCAGGTCGGGCTCTGCGGTGGTGAGCTTTTGCAGCATGATGCCGGGAAGGCTCAGGACCTTCACCAGGCCGTTGTCGTGGCGGCCGGTCCACTGGAGAAGCTCGTAGGAGAGCCCCGCGACCACCGGGATCAGCAGAAGCCTTGATATTATGCGCTTTACGACTCCCGGCCAGCCCAGCAGCGAGAACACCAGAAGGGATATCACCATGACGAACATCATGAAGCTGGTGCCGCAGCGGGGGTGCAGGGTATAGAAGGACTGGGCGTTCTGGGGGGTGAGCTCCAGGCCGTTCTCAAAGCAGTGGATGGTCTTGTGCTCAGCGCCGTGATACTGGAAGACCCGGTGGATCTCCTTCATCCGGCTGATGGCCAGAACGTAGACGACGAACATGCAGATCCTGAGGATCCCCTCGCAGAGGTTCAGCAGGACCACGTTCTCAAGGCCCGCGCTCCTCAGCAGGTTCATCAGCAGGGTGGGCAGGATGATGAAAAGGCCCACGGTCATCACGATGGAAAGGGCGACCGAGCTGTAGAGCATTATGGTCTCGGCCTTCTTCTCGCCGAAATGCTTCTCCAGAAACAGGGTCAGACGGTCTTTTTCCTCGTCAGGGTCCGTTCCCGCGGCTTCGCCCTGCTCCCGGTCCAGCTTTTCCAGGACCTCCGCGGAATAGAGCAGTATGCGGGTGCCGCGCACCAGGCTGTTGACGAAGGACATGACGCCCCTGACGATGGGCCATTTCTTCCACTTGGCGGGGGCGGGAAGGGGCTCCACAGTAAGATGGATGTCCCCGGAAGGCTCCCTCATGGCGATGGCGAGGGCCCTGGAGCCCTGCATCATCAGCCCTTCCAGTATGGCCTGTCCGCCCACCTTGGTGGGGGAGGCGTTTTTCATAAATATCCTGTTAAGATCCATACTCTTTTAAAGCCTTATCTTGCGGAACCTCTCGACGAAATCGGAGTTCTTCCTCGTGTGGACCAGCTCGAAGACGATCTTTTCAGTGGCGTCCTGGATGCCCATGTCCGCGACCGCCCTTCTCATCATCCAGACGGCCTCCAGCTCGTCGGGGCTCATGAGCATGTCCTCGCGGCGGGTGCCGGACTTGTTCAGGTTGATGGCGGGGAAGATCCTCTTCTCGGACAGCTTGCGGTCCAGATGGATCTCCATGTTGCCGGTGCCCTTGAACTCCTCGAAGATCATGTCGTCCATGCGGCTTCCGGTCTCGATGAGGGCAGTGGCCAGGATGGTGATGCTCCCGCCCTCCTCCATGTTCCTGGCAGCGCCGAAAAACTTCTTGGGCTTGTACAGCGCCGCGGGATCCAGGCCTCCGGACAGGGTCCTGCCCGAGGGCGGCTCCACCAGATTGTAGGCCCTGGACAGACGGGTGATGGAATCGAGGAGGATTATGACGTCCTTTCCGTGCTCCACCAGCCTCTGGGCCCTGGCAAGGACCATCTCGGCGACCTTGACGTGGTGCTGGGGCTGCTCGTCGAAGGTGGAATAGATGACCTCGCCGTTGATGGACCGCTTCATGTCGGTGACCTCTTCGGGACGCTCGTCTATGAGCAGCACTATGAGCTCGGCGTCGATGCCCTGCTTTTCGATGCTCTGGGCGATCTGCTTGAGGATCGTGGTCTTTCCGGCCTTGGGGGGAGCCACGATCAGGCCTCTCTGGCCGAAGCCTATGGGAGCGACCAGATCGGTCATCCTCATGGAAAGAGCCGCGCTGCCCTTCTCAAGGACGATGCGCCTGTCGGGATAGATCGGGGTGAGCTCCGAAAAATCCTTCCTGTGGATGGCCTTGCCGGGCTCGTCGCCGTTGACCGTCTTGACGAACAGAAGGGCTCCGAACCGGTCACCCTCCGCTGGCGGTCTCGCGATGCATTCTATCATGTCGCCGGTCTTCAGGTTGAAGCGGCGGATCTGGACCTGGTTGACGAAGATGTCCTGATCGGAGGTCATGAAGTTCTCGAACCTGAGGAATCCGTAGCCCTGCTCCACCACCTCCAGGACGCCCTTGGTCTCGAAGCGGCCGTCCTTGAGCTCGTAGACCCTCTTGGGCTTTTCTTTGTTCTCGGGCTTCTTCTGCTCCTGGCCCTCCCTGAGCTCGGCCGCGTTCTCCGCGGGCTGCTGGGCCTGGGGAGCCTCTTCTCTTGCGGGGGCTTCGGCAGCGGGCTTCTGGGGCTTTTCTTCGGGCTCTCCGGTCTTTTCGATCTCTACGATCATGTGCTCCGAAGACCTCAATATCTCAGACGCTCCGGGTTCGCCTCTTCTGGCGGGCTTGTCGGCGGTCTTTCTTTCCGGCTTTGCGGGAGCGGGCTTTTCCGCCTCGGGAGCGGGCTGCTCCTCCAGGGGCAGGGTCAGCTGCTCGGTCTGGGCAGGCTCCTTGGAGGCCTTCTTTCTTCCTCCGGACCTTCTGCCCCGCTTCTGGGGGGCTTCTTCAGCCTTGGCGGCGGGAGCCTCTTCGGCCTTTGCAGCGGGAGTATCTTCAGCCTTTACTGCGGGAGCCTCTGCAGCAGGAGCGGCAGGGGCTTCCTCAGCGGGAGCCGCAGCGGCGGGTCCAGCCGCTGGCATAACCGCGGGGGCCTCCTCTTTTACCGGCTCCTCCGCCTTCTTCTTTGAAGATCTGCCCCTCCCGGATCTGGTCCTGGACTTTGCCGCCTTCGGGGCCTCCTTGGCGTCCTCAGCCGAGGGAGCTTCCTCGGCTGAGGCAGGTTTTTCCTCAGCCTTTTTCGTCGCTTCCTCCGCCCTGACCCTCTCGGCCTCGGCGGCCTCAGCCTCCTCGGCCATCTTCACCAGGGCGTCCAGCAGTTCTTTCTTCTTCATAGACGAGACTCCGGGGATCTTCAGAGCTTTTCCGATCTCTCTGAGCTCAGCCACTTTCTTTTCACGAAGAAGATCTAGTTCCATAATTACCTCATTTCAAGTATCTCGATGCCGTCGGCGATGAACCGGCAGCTGCGGTTCTTTTTGATATCCCCCTGGGTCACGGACGAGGAGGTCAGTACAAGATCGACATAGGTGTCGTCGGGAAGGGCGATGGTGAGCCGCTGATGATCCTCGCAGTCCTTCAGGGAGACGATGGTCCCCTGCTGGACCGACGGTCCGGTCTGGATCACGACTGCGGGCTCGCCGCAGAAATAATAGGACACGGTGACCTGAGAGCCCTCGAGGTCCGCCAGCTCCTGAAGGCTCACCGGCTTTCCGTCGAGGACGAAGGAGGTCCCGGGAGCGGCATACCAGCGGATCTCGCCTTCACCTGATGCGAAGGTCAGGATCCGGTAGGCCCTGTCGGCGGAGACGAGGGTCCCCTTGATGGTCTTGACCCTGTCCGCCAGCTTAAGAGAAGCGAGCCACTGGGCGCTGTCGTAGAGCCTTTCGCCCTCTCTTAAGGTCCCGTCTTCGTTGAGCATCCCGAAGCTGGTCATCTTTCCCGCGGCCTCGTCCGCCGCGGCGCCAAGGATCCTGGTGCAGATCGCAGCCATCTCGGCCCGCTTTACGCCGTTTCGGGGGTGGAAGGCTCCGCCGCTCCCCTCCATGATCCCGTGCCTGAACAGAGACTCGACGCAGGAAGCGTATCCCGGATCGATCTCGCTGTGGTCGCTGTAGACCACGGGGAAAAAGGCCGCCTCTTCAAGGTCCAGGGCCCTGGCGGTCCACTTGGCGATGAGCTCGCGGCTGGCATAGGAAAAACCGCCGGACCTGCCGTCGCCGTCGACTTCCAAAGAAAGATCTTCCTGATCGCAGATGCCCTGATCAAGGGCGTATGACACAAACTCTCTCGCCCAGACGGGGATGCCTCTGGGCTCCCCCGTGACCGGAGGATCGCACTCTGAATAAAACTCCGAATGATCGCCGGCGGGCCCTTCTTTGAGAGCCCCGGCCAGCTTCAGGGTGTTGTAGAGCATGACCAGGCACTCCTGCCTGGTGACCGGCCTCTCGGGCCGGAATTCGGCGGATCCGTCCGCCTGGACGTAACCTTCGATGAGGCCCGACGAACGGGCCAGATCGATGTAGGGAAGGCCCCAGTAGCCTTCAGAGACGTCGGTGAACCCGGCGGCTCCGTAGGACGGGACCGCAGACGCCGCTGCCATTACGGCCGCGAGCAGGAAGGCGGCTGACCTCCTGCGGCGGCTCTTGGCTCTCATTGGCCCGCCTTCTGGGCCTGCTGGGCCCCTTCGCCGGTCTCCGTCGTCTCGGTCTCCGTCACCTCGGGCTCCGGCTCCTTGATGCCGTAGATCTCCTCCAGCATGGAGTAGACCCCGTCCTTGTCGACCTTCCAGAAGGAGAGGCCTGAGATGGTGATGTCGGTGCCGGGCATGGGATACATGGTGACATTGTCTGACGACAGCCCTTTCATGGCCTTTTTCGCGACCTTGAAGCCGGTGGTCAGGGTGATGTTGTGGTCGATGTTGTCGACGCAGAACCTGACGACCTTGAGCAGATTGCCCCTCTTGAGGCACTCGGCCAGGACCTTTGAGACGAATTCGCGCTGGATCGCGGTCCTCTGCACGTCCCCTCCGGGGTAGCTCTTGAAGCCTCTCGCCGCGAACCACGGGTTGGTATGCCTGAACCTGAGGAACTCCACCACGTTGCTGGAGTCGATGATCTGGTCCCCGGCGGGGATGTCAATGTGCAGTTCCTTGCCCTTGGTGGTGTCGTCGTACTTCATGTGGAAGGGGATGTTCATCTCCACTCCGCCGATGACCTCCATGATCTCGCGGACGTCCTCGTACTCGACGATGGCGTAGCAGTGGATGGGCATTCCGTAGAGGATGTCGGAGACCGCGGCAGCCACGGCCTCAGCCCCGGCCTTGGCCTGGTCCTCCTTGGCCCTGTTGTAGTAGACCCGGTAGATGCAGTTGATCTTGTTCTCCGCCTCGTTGTCGGTCTTCCTTCTGAAATAGTAGGTGTCCCTGGGGACGGAGATTATGGAGACCTTCTGGTTCTCCATGTCGTAGCTGGCCACCATTATGGTGTCGGACATCATGTCCGCAACGCCTAAAAGCAGTATGTTGACCCTGTCCTGGCCGCTGAAGACCTCGTAGAACGGGCTGTCCTCGTCGACCACGATGGGCATCATGTCCTTGGAGAGCTTCTCGTCGATGTCGTCGATCTCGTAGACGTCTATCTCGCCGGTCTTAGGATCGACCGCCGGCTCTTCGACGGTGGCCGCAGGCTCCTCCTGCTGCTTTCCCGATCTGTTGATGCCGGAGACCGTGATGGCGGCGGTGGCGACGGCAAATACGAGAAGGAATATGACAAGGCTGGATATACCGCCCTTGAGCTTCTTTTTGTTTTGTTTCTTTTCTTCTGTCATGATCTTTTCCCTGATGGACCCCTTTGAAACGACGCAAACGGCAGCGGCCTTGACCAGCCGCGTCTGCCCGCCCTTCCCCTGAATCGGGCGGCCGCAGGACCGTTATGTGTTTTATTCACGAAAATACAGTTAAAATATTATAACTGTATGAAGGTCTTTTGTCAGTAAAAACTTTATGAATTATTCTTCACGGGAGCCTTCCCCGCCGGACGGGGCGTCCCCGCTTTTCCTTCCCCTTCCGAAGAGCTGGTATATCAGGTCCAGCTCCTGAAAGCGCAGGATCTTCAGCATCGCGAGATACAGGACCATCGCCAGGGCGCAGCACAGGGCCAGCCTGACGATCCCGGTACCGGCGGCGCTGTAGGCGAGCCTGGAGCATCCCACGGAGACGGCGGAGACCGCCAGGATCTGAAGCGGCGCCTTAAAGGACGAGATGAGCCTGATGGAGGGATATCTGCGGGTGAAGGTGTATCCCAGCAGGGCGGTGTTGGCCATGTAGGAGATGCTGGTGGCAAGGGCAAGGCCGGCGTGGCCCATGGGCCCTACCAGGACCAGGTTCAGCACGATATTGAGGAGGACGCTGACCGCGGAGCACTTGACCGCGGTCTTCGTGTCGTGCATCGAATAGTAGATCTTGGTGATCAGGGTGTTCAGGGACAGGAAGGCCAGTCCGATGGAATAGAACACCAGGGCGGAGGAGGTCAGCTTCGTCGCTGCCGCGCTGAAGGCTCCCCTTTCGAAGAGCAGCCTGATCACGTCGGGGGCGTAGCATATGAGGCCGAAGCTGAGAGGCACGGCCAGGATCCATATGAGCCTTATGCCCCGCTCGGAGAGATCGCTCATCCTTTCGTGGTCGCCCTGGACATAGGCCATGTTGAGCCTGGGGTAGAGGATGGTCACGAAGATGGTCACAGTGAGGCCGGAGATCGATCCGATGATCTGGTTGGCGTAGTTCAGGGCAGATACGCAGCCCTCGGCAAGGCCGGAGGCCAGGATCTTGTCGATGGCCAGGTTGATCTGGCTGACGTAGCCTCCGATGAAGATGGGGACAGCAAGGCCGATGACCTCTTTTACCCCTTCGCTGAGGGAGAAGTCGGGGGTGTATCTGAAGCCTTCCTTTTTCGCCCTTATGAAATGGGCGGTGCCGGTCAGTGCCGCGGAGGCCAGGGGGCCTATTATCAGCAGCCTTCTGTCGGTGCGGGCGCTTATGACGACGACGGTGATCAGCACCAGGTTGGCTGCGACCGCATAGACGATCTGGGGCAGGAAGACGCCCTTGTAATTGAGCCAGGCGCCGAAGATGTAGGTCAGGACGCTGAAGAACAGCACGAAGAACGCGAACCGCAGGTACCAGGCGGTAAGGTCCGCGGTCTCGCCGGAAAACCCGGGGGCGAAGACCGAGATGAGAGGCCTTGCCAGCAGGCATCCGAGGGCGACGACGGAGGCGATAATGAGCAGCTGAAGATCCACCAGCTGGCTGGTGAACCGGTCTGCGGCCTCCCGCCCTTCCTTTTCGTTCTTTGCCGAGAAGGCGGGAAGGTAGGAGGTCCCCACGGCGCTGATCACCGCGGCCATCAGGTTGTTCGGTATGGACTGGGCCATTATGTAGGCGTCGGTGACGGGCCCGGCGCCGAAGTAATTGGCGAGGACCATCTCCCGGACGAAGCCCAGAAGCTTTGAGACGGCTGTAAGGACTGCCATCAGCACGGCCAGCCTTGCGGTGCTGAGGGTGAGCTTCTTCATGCCTTAGGCTCCGGCTTCCGCGGCGGGAGCGGCATCGGCGGGAGCTTGAGGAACTGCGGGGACGGCGCCTTCAGTTTCCGAGGCATCCGCCGTCTGGCCGGCATCTTCTGCCTTTGGGGCAGTCCTTTCGGCCTCCTCCACGATCCTGTTGCAGGCATATCCCATGCCCATCATCGACCAGAACAGGGGGGAGACGCTGACCGTGGTGTCGTTGAAGAGCCCTACGACGGCAAAGGCGGCGATCCCGAGGAATATGCCGCTTCCGACGTACTCGGCAAGAGGCCTGAGACCCCTCATGCGGCAGCTGTGCCTGAGGCAGTCGACCAGCACCCAGCCGATCATGGCGATAAAGGCCAGCATGGAGATGCAGCCGGTGTTGACGGCGTTGAGGAGATAGATATTATGCGGCTTATCGACTATGGTGTTTATATTGTTGTAATACGTGTATTTGGCTGCATAATCCTCCTGAGGGAAAACGAAGCAGAAGGTGTCCGGACCGGATCCCAGCAGGATACGGGACTTGAGCAGGGGCAGGGTCCTGGACCAGATCAGTCCGCGCTGGCTTCCGAAACGGTAATTGCCTTCAAATCCTATGCTCGGGATCGGCCCGATGCTGACCTCTTTGGGGTCGGACGAAGTCGAGACAGGGGTGACGTACTTGAACCCCTCTCCGGAAACGTAGTGAAAACGCCAGGTGGTCTTATCGGTGACGAGGACTACGTAAAGATCGTCATCCTTAAGCTCATAGCCAGTCTTGACGTAGTTATGGAACCTTTCGTCGAGCAGCCTGTAGTAATTGTTCCCGTCTTCGATCAAAGCCAGCTCTATGGGCTCGCCCTGATCGTCATAAAAGGACAGACCGCTTCCGTCGATCATGACCGCAAGGGTATTCCCCCTGATCCTCATGGTTATCCAGTTTTCACCGGTGACTATCCTGTCGACTGCCGCGTGCTTTGAATTAGGGACGTCGGTAAATTCGGAAGCCTTTGACGACGGCTGCGGAGCTTCGTCCGCTGCGCTGACGGTCCCGATGACCATCTCCGAGACCTGACCGGCATCGGCAAGCATTTTCTTTACTTCGGGGAGCCACCTTTCCTGCAGTCCACTCATTACCAGCGCGGCGACCAGAACGATGATGGCCAGAGGAGCCGCCCAGCGGATCAGCTTCTTTCTGAAGACGATCAGGCCCAGAAGGACGATGATCACAAGGCCGAAATAACCCGAGGCGGAGTTGGCGCCGAAGAAGCAGTAGAGGCTGATGCCGAAGATCCCCAGGGCAAGGACGCCGGCTGCCCAGCGGTAGACGCTCCTGCCGGTCCTTTCGAAGGCCCTTACGAAGATCATCGCGAAAACGGGGAGGACCAGGGTCAGATAAAAGGGCACGTAGTTGATGTTGTATACGGTCTCATAGACCTCTCCGCTGGTGAAATTGAACGAATACATCGATTCCCCTTCGATGGCCATCTTGTCGATGACGGTCCAGCTGGTGACCCCGTCGCCGTAGTCCACAAAAGGAGTTATGAGCTTCTGGCCCTGTATGGTCTGGAAGAAATCGTGGCCGGTGGCCTGGCTTACGCCCAGGGCACCCAGGATCACAAGGGATATGCCCAGAGGCCAGAGCATAAGCTTAAGGTCGCGCTCGCTCCTGATCATCTGGGTGATGAAGAAGAGCATGACCATGTAGCAGAGCATGGGAAGGGTCCCCTCGAAACGGTCCATGGCGCCGAGCCAGGAGATGTCCTTGAAGTCGGAGAAGGCGTAGGACAGAACGATGCAGACGGTATATACCGCCGCGGGGATGTAGAACCGGGACCATTTGAAAGTATGGTTTTTAAGAACGAAGGCCCTAAGAAGGATCACCGTCAGGGCCATGACCGCGCAGATGACTATGACGACCATCTTGAAGTAGCTGAAGGTGTCGTAGAGGATGGTGTCGTCCTTGACCGAGCTCCAGAAATAGCGCCCCATGGGCCTGGTCACGGTGTAGGTCCTGACCAGCAGGATCACCACCGCGGAGAATACGATGGCAGGAAGAAGGGAGAGGAAGGATCCCGCTCCGCTGAGGAAGGCCGCGGTCCCTCCCGAAAGCCTTGGGCCATCGCCCTTTCCGCCGGCAGCGGAGGAAGCAGCGGTCTTATCCGGCGCGCCGCTCTTTTTATCTGCGGTATCTCCGCCTTCAGCGCCGCGGACGACCTTCACGCCCTTCTCATCCAGCTTCAGCGCCTTTTTTGCCTTTTTTTCTTTATCGTTCCGATCGCCTGACATGGGGCTCTCCTTTTTCAAATCGTGTTTTTACGGCCAAATGCCGCAAGTGCATAGACATAGATAATATATTATATAGTCCCACGGGTAAAACTGCAAATAAAATGAACGCAAAACGGCCTTGACACCGTGTATATAATGGGCATATAAAAGCGAGGCTGCGAAAGCCCCGCGATCCGTCAAAGCTCCCAGAACACAAGCCCTCCGGGCATCACGAAAAATGAGAAAATACCTTATCGACCCCGCTCTCAGCAGCTTCAAGGCGAATCTCCACTGCCACACCGTCCTCTCCGACGGTTCGAAGACCCCCGAAGAGGTCAAACGTGACTACATCGCCCACGGGTACAGCGCCGTCGCCTTCACCGAACACGACAAATTCATCGATCACAGCGATCTGACCAGGGACGGCTTCGTCGCCCTCAACGGGTTCGAGCTGGAATACTGGACCGAGCTCTGGAGGGGGAGGACCTGCCACATCTGCTTCATCGCCAAAGACCCTGAAAACTGCGGGCTGGGCTGGTCCGATCCAGCCCCGGACCTGTTCAAGGTGAGGCTGAAAGACGGCGAGAAGCCCTTTTCTGAAGGCGGAAGGCTCTACAGGGCACTGCCTCCCCAGAGGCTCTATACCCCCGAATACATCAACGCGGACATCGCGGCGGCTAAGAAGCTGGGCTTCTTCGTGACCTACAACCACCCCTCCTGGTCCCTGGAGAGCTGGCCCCAGTACTCCCGCTACGAGGGGTATGACTCCATGGAGATGAACAACTTCAACGGGATCAACACCGGTTTTGAGGAGGACAACGGCCGGGTCTACAACGATCTGCTGGGCCTCGGGCATAGGATATCCTGCATCTCCACCGACGACAATCACAACCGCATGCCGGACGGCCACGAGAAATGCGATTCCTACGGAGCCTATACCGTTCTTAAGGCAGAGGAGCTGAGCTACGCATCCCTCATAGACGCCCTCGAGCGCGGACGCTTCTACAGCGCCGCCCAGGTCAATCCCGGCGCCGGGGATCCGCCCGAGATCAAGGCACTCTGGACCGAGGACGGGAAGATCTGCATCGAGACGAGCCCTGTCCGCAACATCTCATACATCAGCGACGCCAGGCCGTACAAGCGGGCAGCCGGCCCCATCGGGACCACCATCGAAGGAGCGGAATTCACCCCCGGTCCCGGGACCTGGTTCAGGCTGGTGGTAACCGCCATGAACGGTAACAAGGCCTACACCAACGCCTACTTTATGGATGAGGTGTTTGCGTAATAGTTGTTATATAACAGCAGTCGATCATCGCAAATAAACGATGAATAGTTAAAAAGACAGGAGTTCATTTTCCGGCCGGTCGGCCCGGGGCTCCTGTCTTTCCTTTTTAAACGCTGAAGCGGTCGGCAGGCTTCCCCCTGCTTCTTCGCTACAATTCGAACTTCTCCCTGTCGAATCCGGTGAGCGATACCGCGCCGTCCTCCTTGACCAGGACCATGTCCTCCACCCGCATGTAGACCTCGCCGGGGATGAAGATCTTGGGCTCAAGGCAGAAGACCATTCCCGGCTGCAGCGCGGTTTCCGGACTGTTCCTCTTCAGCCACGGCAGCTCGTGGACCTCCAGCCCTATCTGGTGGCCCTGGGTGCCGTCGGCGTGATTTCTCAGCTGACTTCCCCTTCCGAACTGCTCCAGACCTTCAAATATCAGGTCGGACATCTCGGTGACCCTCGTCCTTCCGGGGACGATGCGGCTGATCGCGTGCAGCTGGGCCGCCTGAAGGGCCGTGTAGCTCTCCTTCGCCTCCAGGGACGGCCTGCCGAGATAAAAGGACCTGCCGTAGTCCGAGCAGTAGCCTCCCAGAACGAAGCCGAAATCAAAAGCGATGCCGGTGCCCTCCCTTATGGGCCGGTCCTTGGGGAAGATATACGGATCGCGGGAGGTCGGATGGCCCTTCTCAACGCAGATGCAGTTGGCGGCAAAGGACAGATCCGAGGCGCCGCCGTCAAAGGCGAGCCGCTGTATCCTCTCCTCGACCTGCAGGGGCGCGATCCCGGGTCTCAGCACCGGGACGATCTCTTCCATGACCCTGTCGGTAAAGGCCGCGGCCTTCGAAAGCAGTGAGATCTCCTTTTCGTCCTTTATCATCCTCATCTCATCGATCATGGCCTCGCCGTCGGTGATATCGCTCTCAAGGCCGTGATAGGCGCAGGCGTCCTTCACGATGGCTTCCAGCGCCTTTCTGCAGGAGTGGCCCACGGCGATCCTGCCGCCCTTTATATGAGACTCAAGGGCATTGGAAAAATGATCCGCAAAGCAGATGGCAGGCGAAAGCCCGTATTTTTCAAGCTCTTCCGCCCTGCGGGGGATGGAGAAGACGGCCGGATCCCCCTCCCGCGGCACCAGCACCACGGTCTCCGGCCTGGTGAGGCTGGGGATCCACGGGCCGGTATCGGGCCCCATGGTGACGCTGCTCCTCTGGAACCAGAACTCCGGTATGTCCAGCAGATAGACGAAGGCTGCCCCGGTGGCGTAGACCGCGGCGTCCGCGCCCTTCTCCCTCATCTTCTCCTGAAGGCGGGCGATCCTTTTCGGGCTCATATTTGGATATCCTGAAGACTGCATATCGATCTCCTCCCTGGGTCAACTATAGAAAAAGACGGCTGCTTTACTGCAGCCGTCCTTGTTTTACCTTTTATTTCGCGTTCAGATCCAGGCCAAGGCTGTTGATCCAGTTGACCACGGTCTCGCGGGAGCTTCCTGCCGCGAAGCGTCTTCCGTCCAGCCAGTTGCCCGAAGCGCTCTGGCTGAGGTTCCTGGCGCTGGAGCCGATGGGACTGCTGCCCGAAGTGCAGAAGGGCACCACGGTCTTTCCGGAAAGATCGTAGTTCTCAACGAAGGTGTACATGATCTTGGGAGCCTGGCCATGCCAGATGGGATAGGCGAGGAAGACGATGTCGCAGTCCTCGAGGCCTTCGATGCTTCCCTTGATCTGCGGGCGGGAAGCGGGATCGTTCTGCTCGATGGTGCTGCGGCTGGAATCGCTGTTCCAGTTGAGATCCTCTTCGGTATATGCGGTCTGGGGAACGATCTGGCGGATCTCAGCCCCCAGAGCGTCCGCGGCATGCTTTGCGATGGCCTCGGTGATCCCGGTGCAGGAGAAGTATACTACCATGACCTTGGGAGCCTTGGCGGGCTTTACGGTTGCGCCGCTGACTGCGTCGGAGCTGAACTTTTCCTTGAGCTGGACGTATCTGTAGAGCATGTCCGCTACCTGGGCCCTGCTGGCGCTCTTCTTGGGAGAGAACTCCACGGCGTCGGTGAAGAGGCCCTCGACCCTTGCCCAGCGGACTCCGTCGGCCGCCCAGTTGCTGGCGACGTTCTCGGGACCGTTCTCGCTGGCGTATTCCTTACCGAGCAGGTAGGAACCGGCGTCGCGCCAGAGCATGACGGCGGCCTGCTCCTGGGTCACGGGATCGTTGGTCCCGTATCTGC
>JAFRQL010000228.1 GCA_017428655.1 Bacillota bacterium
CTAAGAGCAGGAGGAAAGCATGAAGATATTCGAAGTAAGAGGGACCGAATACGAACAGGGATTCCAGGTAGGCGAATTCTTTAAGGAAAGGCTCCAGTCCCAGGCGGAAAAGTACGAGAAGGCTCTGGAAAAGCCGGTCCTTCTAGATTTCGTAAAGGGAGCAGAGGCTAAGCTGGCCAAAGAGTTCCCCAAGCTTTTGGACGAGGCCTACGGAAGGGCGGACGGCTCCGGTCTTTCCAGATACGCGACCCTTTTGATGTATTCCCCTGAGGTCTTCAAAAAAGAGGACGGCTGCACCACCGCGATCCTTCAGAGGCCTGACGGGAAGTTCCTCTTTTCCCACAATGAGGACGACGGAGGTTTCTGCTACGGCAACGTTGCCCTGGTCAAATACGTCTATCCCGACGGACACTGGATCGTCGGATACTCCGTCGCGGAGAAGCTCCTGGGCAGCACCTGGGCGTACAACAGCGACGGCATGGTCTTTTCCAGCAATTACATAGCCCCCGCGGTGACCGATCTTACCAGCATCTCCAGGTACTACATGGTGAGGGACGCCCTCAACGCCAGGGACCTGGGAGGCGTCTTAAGAAGGCTGGCAAGGCTTGAAGTCGCTTCTCCCTTCAGCTTCAACGCCATCGATACCAAGACCTGCGAGGCCGTCAACGTCGAAAAGGACGTGAGAAAGATCTACGTGACCCCGATCAGGGAGAGATACGCCAGATCCAACCACTTCACTTCCTCTCCCTATTCGCCGATCCCGACCACCGGCAACACCATGTTCAGATGGTGGAAGGCCAACGACCTGCTGGCAAAGCTGGATCCCGAGACCGCCGACATCTTCGACGTCAGGGGAGTTGTGGACTTCGAGGGGCCAGATTACATGCATACCATCCACCTTTCTCCGGACAGGAACGACGCGGAGAAGGAGCCCGTCACCGTGACCAACTTCGCCTTCGATCAGGAAGCTAATAAGTTTTATATCAGGGACTTTCTGGAACACGAAGAGATCATCTGGGACTACGATCAGTTCGTCCCCAACTGCTAGGAGAAGGATATGATGAACGGGAACATCGAAAAAGACATCAGGGCTATCAACGAGGAGCTCATAGCCTTAAGGCGGGATCTTCACATGCATCCGGAGCTGGGAAACGACGAGCACCGCACCACCAGGGCGGTCAAGGCATTTCTCGAGGCCCACGGAGTGCAGCCGGAATATATCGATAAGAAAAATGAACTGGGCCTCCAGTTCCTTCTGGACAGCGGAAAGCCGGGAAGGACCGTTCTCCTCAGGGGAGACATGGACGCTCTTCCCATCCAGGAGCCCGAAGGCTGTGAGTTCAGGTCTCAGGTGTCCGGCGTCATGCACGCCTGCGGCCACGACCTCAACACCTGCTTCGTCACCGGCTGCGCCATCGTGCTGAACAATAATAAAGACCTTCTCAAAGGAAAGGTCAAGTTCGTCTGGCAGTGCGCCGAGGAGACCCTTCAGGGGGCCAAGGCTGCCATCGAGTACGGGGTGCTGGACGGCGTCGAGCCGGCCTTCTGCTTCGGATTCCACGGTTATTCCGACAATCCGGCGGGAAAGATCGGCATCAGGCAGGGCAACTGCCTCGCGGCCAGCGACACCGTGCATATCAAGGTCAGGGGAAAGGGCGGCCATGCTGCGGCTCCCCATCAGACCATCGACCCGGTTGTCATCTCTGCCCACGTGATACTGGCGATCCAGACCCTGGCCGCCAGGTACCACAGGCCCTGGGATCCTCTGGTCATCACCATCGGAATGGTCCACGGCGGCACCGCCTGCAACATCACTCCTGAAGAGGTGGAGCTCACCGGCACCATGAGGACCTTCGACGCGGAGCTCAGAGCGAAGCTCCCCCAGCTTCTCGAGTCCACCTGCCGCGGCCAGGCTCAGGCCTTCGGCGGAGACTGCGAGGTCGTGGTCGAGCAGCTCTGTCCCTCCATCGTGGTGAGCCAGGAGTGCTTCGAAGCGGCGGACAGCGCC
>JAFRQL010000229.1 GCA_017428655.1 Bacillota bacterium
ATTTACTGCGATGGGCAACGCCAATTCCATCGGACGCTGCTGCTTTGCCCTGATCATACTTTCAGTCTTTTGTATACTCCGCGTCTCCGGTAAACATCGGCTGCCGTATTGCGCTTCGGCTCTGATCGGGTGGTTCTGCCTGGGCCTTACAAACAGCAGATCCGCCATCATCTGCGTCTCCTTTTCCCTCGGCCTCATAGCGTTCTTCATCATCATGCATAGGTCTTCACAAAGTGGCAGAAATAAGTTCCTAAGATCGCTCATGGCTGCGGCCGCCGCCGTATTGGTATTTCTGATCGCCATAGAGTCCTTTTACATACCTACCCCTGCGTACCGCCTGATCGTCACCGGTTACGCAAAGGCTTCCGGCGAGCAGTATCTTCTCGCCAATATCTCTATCCCCTCTTCCAGGGACATGACTTCCGATCTTGAGACCATGGGCGACCGCATCCTGATCTGGGATAAATGCATCGAAAGCGTTTTCTCGACGCCCCGCCGGACCTGGCTGGGGATATCACACATCAACGCCGACAGGATCCCCGGCGTTTATCCGGGCCACCATGAGATACTTACGGTCAATGCCCACAATATCGTCTTTGAGCTCCTGATGATGGAAGGAGTTACGGGCCTTTTGATCTGGCTCATCCTTATCATCATGTGGTGTGCCAAGGGTATAAAGATACTGTTCGATCCGTCTGCGCCCGTTTCCGCAAGATATATTTCCGCCGCCGCGGCGGCTATCCTTCTCAACGGGACGGTCGAAGCAGTGCCTTTTTCCAATACCGCGGGAAGCTACCTTTCGGTCCCCTTTTATATCTTCTGTGCATGGTGTATGAACGGCAGGAGAAACTCAAAATGAAAAAGAAAAGCTCTGTATCCCTAATCCTCGCAGCTGTCCTGCTGTTTTCGGCAGGCCTCGCCGCGGGAAGCCTCATACGCAGCCCACAGGCCCCTCCTGCGGCCTCAGTGGATCCGTGCCTTACCGACGGGATCACCGATCCGCCGGTCCCGGAAAATATCCCCGTGACCGCGGGGACCACCCGGAATATGCTCCGTCCCGGATACTGGACCACGGGACGGCAGGACAGGCTCCTGTTCACCGCCGAAGAGATCGCGGACTTCAATGAGAACAATCCTCTGTACGTCCTCTACTACAGCCCGGAAAAGGGCCGCAGCGTGAAGCTCTACATGTACGATCTTCCGGAGACCCTCGACGGATACATCGTCAAGACACTGATCGCCCCGCAGAAGGCGAAAGACTTCACCTCCGGCGGAAAGACCGCGTACGTGAACGGAAAGGCCTCCGACGCCGCCTATTGGAACGGCCTTGTAAAAAACTGCGCGGCGGGCAGCATCCCCGGGACGGTGGATCCGGTCTATGCAGTCAGCGTGCGCAGAACGGTCTCATATGTCCTTCCCTCCGACGATTTTGTTTCAGGCGAACCTGATGAAAAATACATAAACGATATGGTGAGCGCCGAAGTCATGCCCTTTACCGGCGTGGTCATCCTCCACGAGAGCGCGGACAAAGAGTGGTCCTTCATCCTGAACGGCACGGTCTGCGGCTGGACGAGGACGGAGGATCTGTGCATCTGCAGCGATAAAGACCAGTGGCTGGCCGCTGCAAGGCCCGAAAGCTTTATCACCGTCACTGGCTGCGAGATCGTCATGGACGAGACGGCGGTCCCGACGGCGTCTTCGGGGATGGTCCTTCCGATGGGAACTAAGCTCAGGCTGGCTTCAGGCAGCACAACGGCCGTCAGCGGCAGGAGCGCTCTGGGCTGCTATACGGTCGAGATCCCTTTCCGCAGAGACGACGGGACCCTCGGCTTCGAGCAGGCTCTGGTCCCGGTCTCGGAAGATGTCTGCGAAGGATATCCCGCGATGACCTCATCATCGGTGATCGAACAGGCCTTCAAATTCCTGGGCAGGGTCTACGGCTGGGGCGGGACCCTTTCCTCCAACGACTGCTCGGGCTTCATCCGCCAGGTCTACTCCTGCTACGGGTTCGAGCTTCCGAGAAATTCCCTCGCCATCGCGACGCTCACCGATCTGGGACGCTCCGACTGCTCCGAGATGACCCTGCCGAGAAAGCGTCAGGTCATAAAGAACATGCCGGCCGGCCAGCTCCTGTACATGGACGGGCATCTGATGCTCTATCTGGGGATGGACGGCGATAAACCCTATGTGATCAGTTCGTGCGCGTCATACATAGATCCGCAGAGCAAAGAAATGGTTGACGCCAACTGCGTCTTCGTGTCGGGCCTAGACCTTCTCAGAAAGAACGGCAAGACCTGGCTCGAGAGCATTTCGTACTTTCAGGACAGGGATTACTGATCGCGGACGCCGCGCATTTATGTTAAAATTACTGACAATTATATGATCAATGGTCCAGAGGAGAGAAAAATGGAACTTTTCAGCAGCAGCAATATAAACTTCGACGCGTTAAGGCGCAAGGCCTTCAACTTCCGCTGGGCGGAGGTCGAAGACGGCGTCATCCCCCTGACCGCGGCGGACCCGGACTTCCCCGTGGCCCCCGAGATCATCGGCGCCATCACCGATTACCTCTCCGACGGCTACCTCTCCTACACCCCCAAGCTGGGCATGCCCCAGCTGAGAAAGGCCATCGCGGAGGACCTCTGCAGCCGCAAGAACGAAGGCGTCACGGAGGATCTGGTCCTGCCGGTGGACAGCGCCGCGAGGGGCATGTACATCATCGCCGGGGCGGTCCTCGAGCCTGGGGACGAGGCCATCGTCATGGATCCGGTGGACTACCTCTTCAAGAACTCGGTGATGACCGCGGGCGGCGTCCCCGTCTACTACCCGGTTAGTCCGGACAAGGAGATCGATTTCGAGGACCTCGAGGACTACATCACCCCGAAGACCCGAATGTTCTGCCTCTGCAATCCCCACAACCCCCTGGGGAAGGTCTATTCCGAAAAGACTCTGGAAAAGCTCCTGGATGTCTGCGAAAAGCACGGCCTCTGGATCATGAACGACGAGATCTGGTCCGACATGATCCTGGGCGAAAAGCCCTTCGTAAGCATCAACTCCCTGGGCGGTGAGAAAAACAAAAAGACCCTGTCGGTCTACGGTTTTTCCAAGGCCTACGGCCTGGCAGGCCTTCGGGTCGGCTGCATCTACTGCAGGGACAGGGAGGTCTTTGACAGGCTGGTGGACGCCTCGGGGGTCCTGACCACCGCCGGCGGAGTCAGTTCCCTTTCCCAGGTCGCGGCCCTCGCCGCCATCACCAAGGCCCGTTACTGGAGCGAGGCCTTCACCGACCACCTCAGAGGCAACGCCCGGTACGCGGTCAAAAGGCTGTCCGCCATGCCGGGGATAAAGGCCTACATGCCCGACGCCACCTATATCATGTGGCTGGACGTCAGGGACACCGGCCTTTCCAGCCAGCAGTTCACCGACTTCATGCAGGAGAAAGTAAAGCTCGCACTGGTCCCGGGCTCGGAGAAGATGTTCGGTCCCGGGGCGGAGGGATGCGTGCGCATGTGCCTCGCCACCGGAAGAGAGGTCCTGACCGAAGGGCTGGACAGACTGGAAAAAGGCCTTGAGATGCTCCGGCGCGGAGAGTGATCCCGCATCGAACTTACACGCGCAAAAGACCGTATGGCTGCTCCATACGGTCTTTTTATGTCCGGATCATCGATCTGCCGGGGCTGACAGCGCTGTATACCGCAGTAAAACTCCTTGAAAGACCGATCCACTCATACGAATTATAACTATTATCGCATTTGGTTTATTTAGTAATACCAAATAGCTGATATCTGGACCTGCAGCACGGCGAAATTCTAACTGTTAATGCAGCCCAACCAAAATTGCAGTAATTTAGGTCTGTCAGATCCCTTTTCGTAAAGGGACGAAGCAGTAAAAAGGCCTTTTCGCTCCGGATTATTACGACTAATTTCCTAAACTCCTAAGGGTAGTTATAAAATCGCTTAGGCGGACCCGGACAAATGAGATCACTGTTCTTACTATTCGCTTAGAATAACACAATGACAGAAAATCGGCCGAGATCAGCGTCTATCGACTGCTCGATCCTGCAGCAGCGGCAATCGAAGCTGCCCGCTTTGGATAGATACCAGGCGGTGAGGTCTTGCGCAAGGCATCGCCGGATGTTGTTTCAAATATACCTTTTCATGCGCAGCACCTTGATAAGGTGGATCGCGATGAAGGCCAGTATAAATGCCGCAATATAAATGTTGAGCGTCAGGGCAGGGTTGCGATAGTTTTTATAATTCGCTCTGTCTATCAGGGAGAAGACCAGCCAGGGAAGATTCCCGGCAGCCACGGTAATGAGCGCGCCGCGAAGAATATCAGTCCATTTATATCTCTCGGCGGATCGAGCGTACAGAATGCACACAATGATAAAACCGATCATCGCAATGCTGGATGATATCCCTCCGAACACATTCGCAGCATTCAGAAAGGACATCCTCTGATCTGCAAGGTCCATGTTCCCCTGGATCTCACTGAACGGTATCACTTTATTGGCGTACAGCATTATACCGCAATAGACAAAAAAGCTCAGACACATGCCCAGCAGGACGACAGCCAGGACCCTTTTGGTAAGATCGGTAGTTTTCATTATTGTCCCCTTTCCATGATGATCATAGCATTCAACATGATCTCTTAACGATTTCACCTACATCCCTTCAAGATCGTATAGCCAGCTTGATATCTCTTTTGTTGACAAATTCTTGACCGCAACAAGAAGCTGAGTATCTCCTACCCAATCGGTCTCCAATATGATGTTCTCGGCAGGATCTCCTTCAGGAGCGTATTTCTCACATATCATTTCGCCGTCTTCCGCATTAAAAACGGCCATTCCGCGGGCATTATCATCCCTGCAGAATACAACTGCCAGCATCGTCCCGGTTGGATCAAAGATATCGATCCCCTCTCTGATACGTATATCTCCGGGGATGACCAACTCTGTGGTTTTATCTTCATATATGCTGTATAGAAGGACTGTATCAGGTTCAGCAGCATCAGAAAATGCGAGCCTGCCATTACTTGAACCAAGATAGAAATATTGCTCTCCGCTTTCTGCGGGAAAGTCGATCCTGTTTACCTCCCCTGATATTGATGCTGTATAAAATGCATTGCCAACGTCCGGCGTTTCAATAAATGCAACATGTTCATTATCTGCCCAGCCGCAAACGTTCAGATCGTGACCTTCGGATCTTGCAATGATCTTTTCATTCCCGAGCATATCGATCAGGAATAATTTGCATTGACCTCCATCATCTTTGTTTGAGCAAAAGGCGATATGCCTTTCATCAGGCGAAACCACGACCCTGTGATTCCAGAAGATATCATCATGGAATTTCTCAACGGCGTCTGAATATGTCAGGCTGTCGTATTCCGGATTCATGTTCACTGCTTCCCGCGCAGATGCAGATACTCTATAGATACCGTCGACCATCGGGAACAATGAAGTCTCTCCGTTCTCTATAAGATGATATTCCAGACCGGCGTAATCCAAATTTGGAGGAAGAACTAAAGTGCAGACATCATCTTTTACAAACGCCAGTTGGAATTCAGAGTTCATAATTTTAACCGGTCGATATGTTTTTTCAAGTTTGTGCGAAGCTCCGTCCCGATCGATACGATAAACATTTGCGGCATCATTCAGCATAGCGGAATAATGTAAGTCCCAGTCATCAATGTAGAATCGTCCATCTTCAGACATATTGTCTAAACCGGAAGCGTCGGGCATGTTTTTGATTTGATCAGCCAATTCAGTGTCCGCCCTTTTGCCGCTGTCCAGGAGCTGTTCTTCGATCTGTAACTCTTCCTTTTTCTGAATATATTCAAAGGCAATGAAGCCTTCAGAAGTCTTTTTTACAACCGAATAGTACTCATCGTCTAAAAAGACCCACTCAGGATGGGGGTATACGATATTGAGTTCAAACCCTTTCATGCCTGTCGTTGACCTGGTCCTGGTGATCCGAAGATCATCGACCTCTCTCGCTGTCAGCTCCTCGCGGATGATGATCGTGGAATCCTCCGCTATCCCGACAGCCTCGTCCTCATTGTTTGCTTTGACTGAAAACCGGAACTCACCCGAAGTGAAGATGCCCTTTCCGTCAAAGTTCAGCGCCGCAGTCCCGCCGAGTTCCTGACCGCCGGCGATAAGTTTCGGCGTTTTCGGCAGATCCTTTGCCGCAGGGTCGATAAGGATGCTGACGGTATAAAGGCCGTCCGCAGCCTTCGCCGCTCTGCACTCATCAACGGTGAACCAGATCTCTCCGTCAGGCCTCTTTGCCGTGCTTCCGGCGGCAGCGCCGCAGCTCACCGCTTCGATCTCATTGGGGATATAGAGCAGGGGCGTGGTGATCCAGATCGCGTCTGTCCCTGCCGGAAGCTCGAAACTGTATTCATACCGGCCGGCATAGGGCTCATTGGGGACGCATTTGATCATTCTCAGACGGTCGGTAAGCTCCGGATCCGTATAGACTTCGATATCCTTTCCGATCTCGAAAAACTCTCCGTAAGCGCTGAGATCAGCCGTTAACTCCAATATACCGTCGGGATGGATCTCTTTTATGAACGGCAGCTCGATCCCCATCATACGCGCCGCGGGAACAGCGAGAAACGCAACAATTATAAAGGCGGCGAAAATGATGATGACGCCCATGTACCCCTTAGTTTTCATCGTGGCCTCCGTTTTTTACTGCAGTTCTCATTTGTCCGGCGGCAGGGTTTGTGAGTCATGCCGCCGGGCGCTTTTTATTTACCATGATGCATCTCGAGCTGCTTCAGAAAAACAATTGGATGTCTGCCTTTATGGCAGATTCTTGGTAATACTGATCGATTCGTATGTATGAGATAGATCAAATTTCTTTAGTATATAGCATTAACTCCAAGGAAATCTGCATATTGTGGAGCTGTAAAATGTGGAGAAGAGCCTAGATAATTGTAATAACCGGTAGTGTATTCATTCATGATAGAGTCTTCGTTATTATTATGGGCTAATCCATGTGCATGACCCATTTCGTGACAGCAAATCGCTCTCCATAAGTTGTTAACTGAAAGATAGTTGTCCAGGTAATAAGTATTTAAGTCTATTATGGCATAATCTTCTATGTATATATTATTACTTAAAGATGAGCAACTTGTTGTGCAAAGCGCATCCCATCCTGAACTTCCATAGTCTCCGGCTTCAGCCAAAACATCCCAATTTGAATAGCTGGTTGTAAAAGTGACAGCGGGCGCATCTGAATTATTCCATGCAGTAAGGCCTGCCTTGATAGAATTACACACACTAGTACTAAAAGTGGATGTGATAGTTGAATCGACGTAACATTTAATAGAAGAACTGTCCCATTTGTAATACTTACTCGTATTACCATAATAGCTTCTAGGCGTTATTGCATATATAAAAGAGGTACTAACTATGAGTAAAATGGTTAAAACAATCATTATACGTTTCATAGAATGCTTCATCACACGGCCTCCTACTTGATATCTTCTGCGCAATCAATGTTTCATGTCAAATACAGGATCAAAGGCGCCATTTAGATCCTCTTCGGCCGGATACTCAGAAACTTTCACCATGCCCTGATATCCTCCGCTAATAAGATAATATTGACCGAAACGATCATCGGGCTCGGTTAGAGACAACATAAGCAAATATTTTGTTGAAGGCTCTATCAAAGGAGATTCGGATATGGGAGCAGTATGATGATCCTTGTAGTCGCCCCCTGTCTGAAGGACCTCTATGATCGTGCCTTCTGCACAATCACCAGCGTATACTCTCTCCACCAATATCTGACTTCTTGTAAACACAAGATTTCCCCGCAGTTCTGTATAACTGCTGTCTAAAACTCCACCCACTACGATATCGGAGTTTTCTGCCATTTCCTCCGCGCTGAAAAAGTGATCATGCCAGGACGCAGATACTACGACGGTATTCCGTGACCGTTGAGCGTTTGCTTTTGGATAAGCAAAAAGACCGGCACAGGCTATTACTGCTATCAATATGATCAAATACTTTTTGTTCATGGATCGGCCTCCTTAAATAGCTTTAGGCATTGTTATAATTCATTTGATCGATCTTTCTATTTTGATCATCTTTCCGCTGCAAAAGCAATGGCCCGCTTTGGTAGCGACAAGCGGAGCGATCCGCTTTGAGGAGATGTCCGGCGGTGCGATCATGAGCGAAGGCGCCGCCGGATCAACTATTGTTTTTTATACTCTTTTCTTATTAGGAACAGCCCGATAGCTGTGCCGGCGATGTTAAGCATAACATCATCGATATCACAGACTCCATGCATCGTTATCAGCTGGCATATCTCGATCAGCAGTGACGCCGAGGCTCCTATCA